>NZ_KV811747.1:0-10963 GCF_001813195.1 Staphylococcus sp. HMSC065D05 | reverse complement strand
TAGTTTATTGGTATTTATTAAATTATACGAAAGGCCTTATTTTTTTAAAGTATTTTAATATAAAATTACACATTAATACAAAGTATTTTGCCGAGACTCTTGAGGGAGCAGGACAGGCTGAAGCTGTCCCCTAAGAAAGCGAGCCAACAATACGAAGTATTGTAAATAAAGAAGCCAGTAAATGAATTTATGAAAACTCATTTACTGGCTATTTTGCTAGGAATTATGTCCCAACCGCTTTTTTTAGTAGTATATGAAGTCTTCTGCTATCTTTCTAGTCTAGTAAACAAAAATATAAATAAGCTTTTTTAATAAGGGCCTATTTTTTTAATGACATATTAATTCTATTAATGAATTGTTCATGTTCAATTTCATTCGCATAATCCTTTTGTAATTGTAACCTGGTGTGATATGCTTTACTGCTATTAGCCATTTTTTTCAAAATTACTGTCAAGTTATTAATGTCTTTTTTCATAACAATATTTTCAGTGGCTGTAAACATACGATTATGTGCTTCATCATGGGTTGCAAAGATCACCATATCATTTTCAAATGCTCTGCTGACTGCATCCAATAGCTCATTACCTTTATTGTTATCGAGATAAATATCACATTGTTGATATAATGATTCAATTGTTTCTTCGTCTGCCACTGGATACAATCGAATATTATCAAATTTCACTAATTCTAATAATTTATTAGACATTTCTGTAATAGCCGCTATATGAAACTGATAGTTGCTATTATTTTTCACTAATTCTTCAATACAAGACAATTGGTCTGAATTTGTTAAAGTTAATATGTTTCTACTAAACTGGTTT
Organism: Staphylococcus sp. HMSC065D05; assembly: GCF_001813195.1. Taxonomy (NCBI): domain Bacteria; kingdom Bacillati; phylum Bacillota; class Bacilli; order Caryophanales; family Staphylococcaceae; genus Staphylococcus; species Staphylococcus sp. HMSC065D05. The sequence goes on along the minus strand of NZ_KV811747.1, from coordinate 10,142 downwards.
TGTTTTCGATAATCATAAAGGTAACCACCTCTATATACTTTATCTCGTTCACTATCATCAAGTCTTTGGCATATTGTTAGATATTCAATACTATCAGGTATCATTACAGAATAATTTCTCTTTAGATATTCATCAAACATAAGTTTCATATTTCCAGGTACGTTACCATGGCTGTTTTCTTGCCAAACGAGAATTCCTTTTCCAATTGTATCCATTCTATATAACGCGATAAAAGGCATCGCTAGTGAATTAAAGATAACTACACTTAAATCTACATTTAGTTGTTTTAAGTAATATATGATAAATGATTCATGAGACTTGAAAAAGTGTGTCTCATTTTTCCAATTTAATACATAGTCCCCAGTCACATAATTTTCATAGATAATTTCTTTGCCTAGACGATCAAAGTACTTTTTCATTATAGCTTTACCAGTCAAATCATAGATAGTCTCAGCAAATTTAAACCCATTTTTATTATAGAAATCAACTGTGCGTAATCGTTGCTTGTTATCCAACCACTCAACTCGACTTACAATACGAGTTTTGAAATTAGGTTGATAGAAAATTTTACCTCTAACTTCCCCTAAATTTTTTATTTCACCCATATCATTTGTACCTGTAATTTCCCAGTAAGTTGGCACCTCTACTTCATTAAAGAATAAAGGCTTATCACTTGGATTAATTGGATTTTGAGCAAAAAATTGATAAGGAGAGGTAACATCATCTGGTAAAAAACCATCATCCTCTAAACAAATTGTCAAATGTTGATATCCTGCAAGTTTCAATGAACGATGTAATAATTGTGAGTTAAAATGATAATTATCAAATATATTAATCATGTAGCACCTCTTTAATTAGCATATCCCATTTTTCTACTATTTTCTGAGTTAAAAATTCACTAGCAATTTCATATGATATGCTTTCTGGATGTTTGGGTCCATTTTTAAAATATTTCACAATATATGAAGCTAGTTCATTAATCTTTTCTTCTTCATCTGCAGATTCTACATTTTCAGACATAAGATATCCATTTTCACTATTACGAATAAATGTTGGATTACCATAATTCACATTAAATCCAATCATTCCTAAGCCAGAACCTACTGCCTCCATTAATGTCAAACCGAAACCTTCACTTTGTGAAGCAGACACAAATAATTCATACTTTGAATAAACGTTCTGCAAATTAACATGGCCCTTTAATGTAATATAGTCTTGTGCATTATTTTCATAAACAATTTGTTCTATTTTATCTTTTTCTCCACCTTGACCATATATATCAAACGTTAATTTAGGAATCTCTTTTTTGGCTTTCACAACTGCTTTAGCAATCCAGTATACATGTTTCTCTTTAGCCAATCGTGATGCCGTTATCATTGAATATGGTTGTCTTTTTTTCTCTGGATGAATGAGTTTATTTAAGCTACCGACAGGAATTGTTCTAATTAATGGATTATCATGAGTATACTTAGAAAAATGTTGACTTAAAATACGATTTTGTAAATCGGTCGCAGTAATAAAGAAGTCCACAAATTTTGCATTTCTAAATTGATATTCATAGTAGTTATTCCACAATATATTATCGCCATCAGTGGCATTATTACTAAAGTGTTCTGCATGAACTACCACACCTAATTTGCTAGCACCTTTATTTTGTAATACTGCTTGGCCAATTTTTGTAGCTCTATCTAGGATCACGATATCTCTATTTGATAAATTTAATTTATTCATGAAATATGCAACAAATTCTGCTTTACTATAGAGTTGTGCATCATCAAAGACAAAGACACTTTCTTTATCATCTATATATTCCTTATATGCAATTGTTCCATCTTCATTGTAAAACTGTCTCATATATATCTTGGCATAATTTTGATAAGGGGCATAATATTCAGAAAAAACTCTTGTATAACTAAAGAAATCTTTTCTTATTAGATAGCCTTCAAGGACAAACTCCACTCTATCTACATAATTTTTATCTGGATTTTTCATATAGCACGTTGCAAATGAACTTTTATCATCATCGAAATACAATCTTTTGATTTTACCGTTATCCTCTATTTGAGTAATTTCGTTACCGATTTCACCCATTAAATCATCTAAAGTATATGTTGTTGGTGCAATTTTTATATTACTAAAATATTGATATAACCAAATTACTTCATCATCTTTAAAACCTAAGTTATCAGTCAATGTTTGGATATTTTCAGAAGATATGAAATCTAAAAAAATAAATTTTACATTTCTATCCAACTGTCTCAACAATTTAGCTCTATATGCTTGTGCATATTCAATACCACTACTTGCCCAACCTATTCCAAAATTTATATTATATACAGTCATCGTATCCCTCCTCTTGTTTTATGGGAAATAAATCATAAGATCTCCATGTTTATCAAACGTTATAATACTTAAACATAAATTTCTTATAATATTTCTCTTTAATGTAATTGTCATATCTTCATATGACTCTAATGCAACTTTATGATATTCATATATGGCATTTCTTTGACCATTTTGGCGATTATTAACACTAGCTTTTAGTTGCTGAAGATAATCGACTTGTTCAATCCATGCTATATCGATTGCTTTGATAATTGATTTTTGAATGAAACGTAATATGAAATATGGGTCTGCTGCTTTCTTTTGATTATCCCCAAATTGCTGCATAAAATGTTGTATTAAAAAATTAACAATTGATTCTTGGTTATATACATCTATTTTTTCATTATTTGTTTCAAAATTGAAAGATAAGTTTTTATAAACATAATTAATTACACCTTTTTCATCATTTATATTAAAAATTTTTAAATCTTTTCTAAAAACATCTTTTGCCAATTGCTTATAATCAAATTGGTTTTTGTTAACCATATCTAAAATAAGATTTCTTTCTTTATAAATTAAATCTCTTTGTACGCTTATACTTTTTTCAAATTCATTAGCCATTTCACGTTGAACAATTGAAGTCTCTTCTGAAACAGTTTGTGCTTTATTTACAATGTTTTTTACTCTCAATTGGAAAACTTTACTATTTTCTAAAGTTTCACTACTAGTTTGATTTAACTTGTCGTTCTCTAGAAGTTTAGATTGGCTCCACTTTTTAACAATGTAATCATCTAATGATACAAATATTTGAGATACACCAGGGTCACCTTGCCGACCAGCACGTCCTCTTAGCTGCCTATCTACACGACTATTTTCCATGTGTTCATTAATAATTACTGCTAAGCCACCAATTTCATGAACACCTTGTGCCAATTTAATATCTGTACCACGTCCTGCCATACTAGTAGCCACAGTAACTGCTGCTCTATTGCCTGCTTCTGCAATCATTTGAGCTTCTTTAGAAACATTTTGAGCAATTAATAGATTATTAGGTATATCTAATTGAAATAGATTAGTCGAAAAATATTCAGCTGCTTCTGCAGTTCTAGTTATTAAAAGAACTGGTTGACCTTTTTTGTTTTTTTCAACTACAGTATCAATGATAGCTTGATTTTTTTCTTCCATGTTCGCGAATACTCTATCTTCCAAATCTTGTCTCTGAATAGGTTTGTCTGTGGGAATCTCAACTACAATTTTCGAATATAACTCAAAAAATTCTTTTTCTCCTTGTTTGCCTGTACCAGTCATTCCAGCAAATTTGTCAAAGAGTTTAAATAGGTTTTGGAATGTAATTGTAGCCATCACACTCTTATCAATAGATAATTCAACATCTTCCTTAGCTTCAATTGCTTGGTGCAAACCTGACTGTAATTTCGTACCTGGAAGCATTCGCCCTGTAATCCTATCTATTAACACAATCTCTCCATTTGATACAAAATAATCTAAATTGTAATCAAATAGATATTTTGCTCTCAATGATAAATTGATAATACGAACCAAATCAAAATTACTTTCATCATATAAATGGTGCACTTTAAAATAGTCATTTGCTTTATCAATACCTTGTTTTTTTAGCCAAATTTCTTTTTTATTTTTATTTAGTTTAAAATGTTGACCATCTTTAAGTGTATGTATAAATTCTTTTACAATATCAAATAAATTAGATTGTAATCGTGGTGCCCCGGATATAACGAGTGGTGTTTGTGCTGCATCTAAAATGATTGAATCAACTTCATCTAAAATTGCAAACTGTAATTCAGGTAAAAATTTAGTTCGCTTGTGATCTGCTAAATTATCTGTAAGATAATCAAAGCCCAAACGACCATTTGTAGTATAAATGATGTCATGTGCATATAGTTTTTGCTTTTCACCAGCTTCATATTCATAGTCTGGAATGTCTATAAATCCCAATGATGCAGTTAAGCCTAACCATTCATATAATGGTTTCATTTCCATGCAATCTCTTTTGGCTAAGTAATCATTAGTCGTAATTAAAAATGCTCTTTTACCTGTTAATGCATTTAAATATAAGGGCATCGTTGCAGTTAGCGTTTTTCCTTCTCCGGTCTGCATTTCTGCTATATTTCCCTGATGCATTACTATAGCTCCTAGTACCTGCACATCTTTGGGGTACATACCTAATACACGATAGGCAGATTCTCTTACCACGGCATATGCTTCTGGCAAAATTTGATCTAATGTTTCTTTAGATTCCATTATTCTCTTTTTAAATTCTTGAGTTTTTGCTTTTAATTCTTCATCAGTATATTCAGAAAAAACATGACTCATGTTATTGATACTATTTAATGTTTTCTTTAGTTTTTTTAACCGCATTTTATTAATAGTATTCTCAAATTTACCTGTCATTTGGACACCTCTTTCTGAATTTTATACTATATTGTGTCTGATTTTATCAATTGTTTCACTAATATCAGTTGGTATAGTTGAATGACATTTCTCTATATGTTGGTCTTCAATAATAATTCGGTAAAATTGTAAATGCTGAAATCCAGCATTCATTAATTCAATCTTATAAGAATAGGCATCTTTTGGATATTCAAACTCACTATCATCATCTTCGATAATCATAGTTTTAATTTTTTCACCATTCTTTTTATATAAAACAATTTTAAAATACACTGATTTTTCAGGGATGACATCATAATCAAACTTAATTTTATAATTGCTCCCTTTTTTCAATAGCGGTAATGAAGGCACTTGTTTATTGGTTGTATAACTTGATAGCATGTTCCATTCATGTATCACCATTCCTGAGGGCATCAAAGAATTGTCCATGCTGACAAAATTGTTATTAAATTTTAGCTTAGATCCATACATAAAAGTACTTTTATGTACCTTTTTCCAGGTGATATCAAATCGCTTATTTTGGTTCATATTACTCTCTCCCGAAGTAATTATTTAAAATAATATGATAAAAGTTTACAAACCAACTGGTTATCGTTGCCGAGTCATCATTATGCCTACCAGGCACGCCTCGTGTCATGATATGCGTTTTGGATTCTCCTAGCACAGACATTAAATCATCAAAGGCTATATCATCATAATCATCATTTTGCATATATGCGATAGCAAAAGTTGTATTTTCAAATTCATTTTGCTTAAATTTTTCCCAAAAACGCTTATTCAAATGATTGATATTTTCCTTACTAAATGTGCCTTCTTGTGACATCAAAATGTCTAGTGCTGTTCCAAAATCATTGGGTCGTTTTAGTTTCATATTTTCAGCAATTCTACCAATATTCACTAATGGCTTACCAACAATCACAGCTCTCGGGTTTAATTGTGCACTATAGTATAATGCGCCAAATGACCCCATCGACAATCCAGATAATATCAAATCATCTTCTTTAAAATTTAAATATTCCAATGTTTCTTTAATAACTTTTTTTATGCTATTTTCATAGGTTTCAGATCCAAGATAGAAGGATCCACCTTCGATTCTAGGATCCCCAATAAGTAGAAATGGAGCATCTAGACTATTCATCATAAAATACCCTTCAAACCCTTCTAATGAACGATAACCACTAAAATATACATTTAATGGAGGCTTTAAATCGCCAGGATTGAAATAGTGTATATACTCTTCGCCATTTTCATCGTTGTAACGTTGACCACCCATTATAAATTGGCCCATCTCTGCACGAGACCACCTTTTATGGATTGCCCTAAGATGTACAACACCTGTTCCCTTTGCTTTTACTACTATAGAAATGTTTGCATCATAAGATCTTGGCATCAATTCCAAAGGCTGTTTTAAATCATCCTTTGTCAGGGTAATAACATCTTTCGTATGTTCTAATGAGCCAAATGGGATTAATCTAATTATATATTGGACATCAACATTTCCCTCTACAAAAAATTCTGGCCATAACTGTACCATCATATTCTTATCGTAAACTAAGTTTTGGTTCCAGCTAACAATTGGCGTATACGACTCTCCAAAATTTCCAGACAAAACGAGTTCCTTGTTACCAAAGTACTCAAATTCTCCTTCAAAATTAGGATTTACCTCCCCTTTAATTGGTGAGACTTTATCTCCGTATTGTTTAGTAAAAGCGCCCGCTTTTAATTTATGATGCAACTCATCTGTTGATTTATAAAATAATGGTTTAATAAATTTATATTTTACTCGAGAATCATTTTCGAATTGAAAATCCCAGTAGTTTTCATCTACATAAATCGTATATGGTTCTCCCACTATTTCAATAACTTTCATCAATTCTTGAGAATATGTTGTTTGAATAAATACTAAATCAAAGGAACCAATGTCATCTATTAAATTTTCAATTGCTTCTTCATAACCACTTTCAAATGTAAATAGTATTGGATCAAGATAATCGTTGTACACGTTTTTTTTATCATGGAAAATAGGTTCTAAATCTTCTCCACCGATTTGCAATATGTTAAATTTTCTAGCCATATAACTCTCCTTTTATCAAACGGTCCACTTCTCTTATTATCTTAGTCGAACTAAATTCATCTACTAATTTTATGGAAGATGCATAAGAATAATTCCAGTTTTTCAAACTTAGTAAGAAGTAATCTAACGCCTGTATCATATTAGATGAACTTGGTATTATTAATCCGTTTACATTAGATGTCACATAATCCGTTTCTATCATATTAATTTGAGGTACTCCTGCACTGATTGCGCTAATTTGCAGATATAAATCTGGTTCATCACCCAAATCTATAACTACTCTTAATTGTGACATTGCTCTAATTAAGTCTTCTTCAAATAAGACCGATTCAATTTTAATTATTTTTATAAATTCCATTTCTTCTTCTAACACATCAGCCATTTCTTCACTTAAAGTTCTTTGTTCTTCATTATATAATTCATTTTTTTCTTTTACTATGTCTGATAACCATTTTGGTGTTTTACTTGTTATATCTTTCATTAAAATAGTAACTCTATAGTTTTCTTTATTTTTAATATAACTATATAACTGATCTATTACAGGTTCTACTACATCTCTTGATAAATTATCTATCCAAAAACCAATATGCACATCATATAACTGAGAACTTATATTTGGAATTTTTTCAGTATCAAAGGGTGTAATTCTAGACATTTTCATGTCAATTGAATTGTTATTAACAATAAGACTACATTCTCTTTCATTTTCTTTTGTGTCAACTAAACAACTTTTTGCTGGTTGCATGGATTGAATTAAATGTGGCGTTATTTCTCTATTTCTATTTGAAAATAGAGAAAAACATAATTGATTTGCTTCAAAATAACGTGTAATTAACTGATTGTGTCTTTCATCGGAAGCAGCAATAAAATCATCTGATTGTGTTATTTGATCTTTATAAAATTTTTCAACAATCTCTTCTATTATTTCCAACATATTTAAATATTTACTATGGTCTAATAAATCTTTAACTGGGTTATTAACTAATACTTCTCCTGTTATTAAATTCTCAGTTAGAATATTTTCCCCCAATACATTTAAATAAATTTGTTCAACCTCAGTATCATTTTCATATTTAATAATTGAAGATATAAACCCTCTATCGTCAAATATCATCTTTTGTTGTTGCAATCCATTTTCATATTCATGTATATGAAGTACATATCCCTCTTGATTAAACGTAATTTGAGAATACATATTTTCACCTATAATTGTTTCTACCATAAATGGCGAATATACAAACTCTGTATCTTTAGGCCAATTCAAATCTAAATAATCAATAGCTCTAGGTAATGTGTTTGGAGCACTTTGTAACACATCAAAAACAGACCAATAATCACTTTCAAATAAATCATGTCTATGTAAAAACAACCTTAAATTAGGTGAATAATTTAATACTAGTAACTTATATTCATAACCATTTTTCTTATGCATAGACATTAAGCTAATCATGTCATCAAACTCTGTTTTATCCGGCTTATAATAGAAGGGAAGAGTATTGTCTTTCCACAATTTTTGCCCACTATACCACGCTGGTATAAAATATCTCATTGAAAATTCCTCCCTAATATTTGTCTAATATGCTTTTATATCTATCAAAATAAGAATAGGCCCTTAATGTTTCAGTTATACTTATACCAATATAAATCAACATAATAAGTTGTATTGAAAAATATATTTCTTTTGAAAGCTCTGGAACCAATAATGAACAATATAAGGGCACTGCTAAAATCAATGTAACTGTAATTGAACCAAACCAGCAAATTCTTCTCGCTTTTTTATTTAAATATCGCTCAGTTTCTTTACCAGGGCTAATACCTACAAAGTAATTTCCATTTTTTAAAAATTCTTTAGATTTCCTTTTAGTATTGATTAAAAATCTAGATAGTAAGTATCCAAAACTGATTTGTATTACAATATATACTGTAATACCTACAGGATTATCAAATCCGAAAATGTCTACATTCATTTCCTTATTCAAAAGTAATTTTCCAATTAAGTTAATAACACTATTTAACAATAGAAACAAAGATAAACTTATCATTATAGATATACTTCCTGCTGGATTTAATTTCCAAGCAATATATGAATGTGAAGTTTGTGTAGACATATTCATTATATCTTTATAATGAAGTCGATACTCTGATAATTCTATGTAGAGAAGTGTTAGCACCGCTATAACTAGTAATCCGATCACAATAAATAATGTTGCTGTTACATTTATACTAGACAATTGTTGATGAAATAAAGATTTTATTAAACTCATTAATACAATTGGCATTGGTCCTCCAATGCCATAAGTAGTATTTTGGTCAGCTAACCAGACTAATAGTAATGTCCCTGTTAATAAAACTAATACAAGTAACAGAATATTTGTGTTCTGTATTATATTATTCTGAACATAGGTATGGATAACATAGTATGCTTGTATCGTTGCTATGAGTAATGTTAATAGTCTTTCCTTTATTTGTTTTTCTGAACGAGTCTGCTTAATAACATTATCTACATCTCTATAGTTGAATAGCATGATACTAATCATTGCTGTTAACCACGGTCCTAATCCCAGTGAAAATACGTTCAATGAACTTAAATCTCCACCGACATTTGAAACAGCTAATTTAAAAAAGCTATCATGACTGGTTTTAATTGATTCATTACCAATGATAGAAATATTACTTCCAAATATGTATATAAAAAGAACGAACATTGTAAAAATAATCCTTTTGTGTAAAATCTTAAAATCTTTATTTCTTAACATTTTTTCCACCTAAAATTCTTATTTAATATGAGTGCAAAGAGGCTAAAACATAGTTGATTTACTATCACGTAAACTCAATATTATGTCTTAGCCTCTTTGTTTTACTTCATATTATCATAGATTAAAATCTATAATTATTTTTTATCTTCTTTGTTTTTACGTGATTTTTTCACTAAACCTAATCCAGCAAGTAATGAGAGAACAGCTCCCATTAATACGTTTGTATTATTAGTATCATTTCTGTTACCAGTTTCAGGAAGTTCTTTGGTCTCGTCACTGTTATCTTTGTGATCTGATTGTTGAGCTACATTAGATGAGTTTGTACTTTCACCATTTGATGCACTGTTAGAAGTTGCATTTGAAGTGATATTTGACTCACTTGTAGATGCACTCATTGAGTTTGAATCAGACACGCTTGTGCTTGTTGACACTGAGTCTGATGCACTTACTGATGCTGAGTCGCTCGCACTTGTTGATGCTGAATCAGATGCACTCACTGACGCTGAATCTGATGCGCTTACTGATCCTGAGTCAGATGCACTCATTGAGTTTGAATCAGA
>NZ_KV811746.1:366187-492113 GCF_001813195.1 Staphylococcus sp. HMSC065D05 | reverse complement strand
TGATTTTTAGTCATCAGTCCAATTTATTATAGAGCCTAAACTTAAAGCTCCAATTTCAAGAAAATGAAATTGGAGCTTTTTCTGTCCTAGAAAAGTAAATTTAGCATGTGCAGTAATAATCTGAGTTCTCTAGTTATTAATTAATTTGATTAACTACATCGAATGTGAATTATGAATGTTGATATAGGTATAAAATAGAATAATTAAAATTAAATTTATTTTTGTTGACGTTGCTTTCTAATTAGATAAGATGCATTCATTTTTATTAATTCTGATTTCAATGTTTTCATTTGACGATAGCCCATAAAATGGTGTTTACGTGCAACCATATAATGATAGCGTTCATCAAAATTCATTGGAACCACTGGATATGTATCGAGTTGATTAAAATGAATTTCATCTATGTTATTTATTTGTTTAAAATAGTTAATGATTAAATCGAAATAAGTATCTAAAAGTTCCCTAGCTTCTGGTGTTTTGAGTTGTTTATTACTTGCTAGTTGATCAAGTTGGTCTTCTATATGATTGAAATCCTGTTTTTCAATCATATCATCACGCCTCCTTTATCTTTGCTTTATGTCGTTTTTGCCCTTCTCTACAATCATTTAACAATGGACATATCTCACATTTAGGTTTTCTAGCAAGACAATGATATCTCCCAAAAAATATTAATTGATGATGGCTTTTATTCCATCTATCTCTTGGGATAATATCACATAATCGATCTTCTACTTGTCTTACATTATCTTTCCAACGATTAATTCCCAAACGTTTAGAAACTCTCTCAACATGAGTGTCGACAGCTAAAGAAGGTTCTCCAAATGCAACACTCATTACAACATTTGCTGTTTTTCGTCCCACTCCAGCTAGACTCTCTAATTCTTTATGTGTTTGTGGGATTTGACCATTAAATTGTTCAATTAAAGAGTGACATAATTTTTTTATATTTTTGGCTTTATTGCGATATAATCCAATAGAGCGTATATCATTTTGTAATTCTTCATCACTCACATTTAAATAATCTTCGGGTGTTCGATATTTTCTAAATAATGATTGCGTAACACGATTGACTAGATTATCAGTACACTGTGCTGATAATAATACAGCTATTGTAAGATCAAATGCATTTCTATGGTTTAACTCACATTCTGCATTAGGAAACATATCCGCTATAACATCAATCATTTGTAATGCTTTTTTCTTACTTATCATTAGGATTCTCTCCATTCAACCAGTCAAATTTAGGCACCTTTTTAACAACATGCTTCATTTTTGGTTTGTTAAACTGTTCTCTTATTTTCTTTGAATCGTCAACTGTTTTCACATTATTCTTTTTCCAATTTAATAAAATACGATCAATATATTTAAAACTAAGTTTCTTTTGGCTAAGTGCCTCATCAAGAGCGGCTTGTATAACTGATAAGTCATGGTGATCGACATCAATCCACTGATTTAATGTTTCAATTTCATATGGAGATAGTGGTCTGCCGAACGATTGCTCAACTAACTGAAACAATTGCTTAAATTGCTCTTTTTTATCTTGTTCCTCATGTTTTAAGTATTGATGTTTTAATAATTGATTTAATTTGTGATAGAAGGGATCTAAATTCATGTATTCAGTGAATTTACCTTCTTCGTCTTTATTAACATTGAGTTCTAATAATTCTCTTTGAATTAAGTTTTGTATTACGGAAGTAATTTGACGAGGTTCCATAGTTGATCCTTTTTGAAGAAACTCAATAGAAGGTTGCTTATTAGAAGTTTCAGATGCATATAAAAGTTTTATCAAAATAACTAAATCTTGTTCATCCAAACCTAACTCTGAATAATGATCAAACAATTCTCGTCTTATAACAACAGGTCTTGTTTTTAATTGAATTAGATCCATAATATTACTACCTCCTATTTAAAATGAACGCCCAGCCTTAAAATGACTGGACGTTTCAAAAATGGTATTTTGAACATAAATACGAATAATCAATTATGGATATAAGCGATTAAGTAAACGTGGGAATGGAGATGTTTCACGAACATGTTCAACTCCAGAAATCCAAGCTACTGTTCGCTCCAAGCCTAAGCCAAAACCACTATGTGGTACGCTACCATAACGACGTAAATCTAAATAATAGCTATAACTTTCTTCATCCAATTCGTGCTCATTAATGCGTTGTTCTAATAATTCTAAATCATTAATACGTTCGGAACCACCAATAATTTCACCGTAACCTTCAGGCGCAATTAAATCAGCACATAATACTGTATCTTCATTGTCCGGATTTGGTTGCATATAGAATGGTTTAATTTTAGTTGGATAATTTGTAATGAATACTGGTAAATCATAGTGATTAGCGATTGCTGTTTCATGTGGTGCACCAAAGTCTTCACCCCATTCAATATCATTGAACCCCTCTTTTTTCAAGAATTCGATAGCATCATCATAAGAAATTCTAGGGAAAGGTGTAGCAACTTTTTCTAGTTTAGTTGTATCTCTATCTAAAGCTTTGAGTTCTAATTGGCAATGATTTAAAACAGATTGAACAATGTGAGACACATACTGTTCTTGTATTTCTAAGCTTTCTGCATGATTTGTAAAGGCCATTTCTGGTTCAATCATCCAGAATTCAATTAAATGGCGACGTGTTTTAGATTTTTCTGCACGAAAAGTTGGGCCGAATGAAAAAACACGTCCGTGAGCCATTGCGGCTGCTTCCATATACAATTGCCCACTTTGTGATAAAAATGCATCTTCATCGAAATATTTTGTATGGAATAACTCACTTGTTCCCTCTGGTGCACTTGCTGTTAAAATAGGTGGATCAATTTTAGTGAAGCCATTTTCATTGAAAAACTCATATGTTGCACGGATGATTTCATTTCTTATTTTCATGACAGCATGTTGTTTTTTTGAACGTAACCATAAGTGACGATGATCCATTAAAAATTCTGTTCCATGATTTTTTGGTGTAATAGGATAATCATGTGCTTCATGTACAATTTCGATTGATTTAACTTGCATTTCGTAGCCTAAATCAGAACGATTATCTTCTGTAATCGTTCCTGTGATATATAAAGATGATTCTTGAGTAATATCTTTTGCTAGTTGAAATGTTTCTTCATCAACTTCAGATTTTACTACTACTCCTTGCATAAATCCTGTACCATCGCGTAATTGTAAGAACGCTATTTTACCACTTGAACGTTTATTAGTTAACCAAGCACCAATTGTTACTTCTTGGTTAAGATGTTTTTTCGCTTGTTTAATCGTAGTCTTCATAACCAAACTCCTATATTTTTCTTTTTAAATACTCATTTATTTTAACAAAATATGTCTTTAACTTCTACAAGTTGAGTAACTGGAATCATACGATATGATTTATTATAGATTTCTAAAAAGCTAGCTTTTACTCTCTTTATCGATAGACCTCTGTATTTGATTCAGTAATTTATTAAACTGTTTAATGTTACCTTTTCGTTGTTTAAAATGTTCTAGTGATTGAGCAAAAAAGTTTTTATATGTGCTATTTACTAGTCGATCATCAAATGACACAATAAGTCCTTTGTCGTCTTCGTGTCGAATAAGACGTCCAAGACCTTGTCTAAACCTAGTCACAGCATCAGGTAATACATAATCTTTAAAAGTTGATGTGAATTCAGAGTCCATGAGCCAGTATTTAATATTATGTTTATTCATAAATGGTAATTTAGCTATCATTACACATTTAAGGCCATTGGCTTGAAAATCAAAACCTTCAAAAAATGTTGATGTTCCAAGAAGTATTGATTTATCAAAGTTATTAAACTGTTGAACAATTTTATAATTTTGGTTTTGCTGTTGGGTTAAAATGACATAATCTTCTAATTCAGGTAATTCATTTAACAAATCTTGAACCATATGCATCATTTTATAGCTTGTAAATAAGACAAGACATTTAGACTGTGTTACTGTAATGTATTCAACAATATAGTCAACAATTGAAGCTACATAATCGTCTAAATTTTTATAATTGTACGTTTCAACATCATTGGGCACAAAAACATTTGTATGGTTGGATGATGTTAAAGGTGTTGAAATTTCAAATGTATTAAAGTCTATGTCTTCATTAAACCAATTTTGAAATGCTTTAAATGAGTGATTGAAAGCTAATGTGCCTGATATAAATGTAAGAGACTTAAATTTTTCAAGTACTTGTTTCGTCAGGATATCCTTAACATCATAATCCTTGACTAAGAGCCGGATTGTTGATTTTTGTGCTAAATTTTTAATTGAAATAAAGCTAGTATGGTAATCTTTTATACTTTGTTCGATAAGTTTAAATTTGTCATGTAAGTATAATAATTGTTTTCGTATGGACTTGATTGTTTTGTGATTCATTCCGTTAAATATTTCTATTGTTTTATTTAATTTATCTATGATTGAACGTAAATCTTTTAAAATCTCACTCGTTTCAAACTCATAAACGTAATGATACTTATGAATGTCATCATCATAAACGTCTGATGTTTGAATAATGTTATAAATTGTAGTGAATAGTTGCTCATTTAAATCATGTAACTCATTGATATTTATTTTTAGACCAAAAACGTCTATAGGTGCAATATCTAGTTTCTCTAAAATACGTTGTTGCTCAAGTTTGTCTACTGCTTTAAGTAGTTTTTCATTTTCATTTTTGCCAATAAGTCCTAATTGATATTTAACATCTGAATAATTTAAATCATTGGTAACTTGATTTAGCGCATAGTCAGGCAATCTATGTGCTTCATCGATGATGCAATCATCAAATAGTTGATATATAGTGTTTTCGCTGTCTGAATGAATTAAGTGCGCATGATTAGTGATACCAATTTGTATGTTTTGAGCATTCCTTTTTATATAATTGTAATAATGGATATCATGACGAACTGGAACGTATGTTTCAATTTTTTGGTCAACATACATTTTTTGTCCACCTTTAAGATTTAATTCTTGTATGTCCCCAGTATTTGTTTCAGTTATCCAAATAAGTAACTGCATTTTAAGAATATTTACTTCATAATTACTTGTATCATCTTTAAGAATTTGGCTGATAAGACCAAGAGATATATAATCATTTTTACTTTTGATTAATGACGCGTTAATTTTAAAATCTAAAACATCATTGAGTAATGGTATGTCTTTTTCTAATAGCTGACTTTGTAATAATTTTGTATTTGTTGAAATCATTACATGACGACCGGTTTCAATATTATACATTGTTGCTGCCAGCAGATAAGCAAGAGACTTTCCACTACCTAAAGGAGCTTCAATCATTGCTTTATCACTATGCATCAACTGATCAAGTATAATTTCGGCTAGGTATAACTGTTGTGGCCGATATGTAAGATTTAATGATTGAGTGACATTTTTATATAAATCTTTTAAGGTACCATCAAAATTGACAGCCGGTTTTTTTAAATCAATTTGTTTACGGTAAATAATTTGTTCAAATTGTTCAAATTGGTTGTTACGTGGTTTGGTTTGATAATTTCTAACCATTTCAAACAAAATATGATAAAGATCATACTTGAGATTTTTACTTAAATAGTACAGTTGTTTTTGTGTATCTAAATGCAATTGCTCGAACTTCTCAAAAGCTTTAATCATCAATTTAGCAGTTGTTGTTGCATCTTCATCTGCTCTATGTGCATTATTTAACGGGATATGATGTGATTCAGCCAATGCGCTTAACTGGTAGCTTTTGTCTGTAGGGAATGCGATTTTAAACAATTCTAAAGTATCCATGACTCTTTTAGGTTTAAATTGAATATTACATTTTTCAAAAGCTTTTTTTATAAAATTAAGATCGAATGAGATATTATGTGCAACAAAAACACAGTCTTTGATAAGTTGATAAATGTCATCTGCGACCTCATTAAAATAAGGTGCCTGTACCAACATTTCTTCTTCTATAGAAGTTAAGGCTTGGATAAACGGTGGAATTTCTAAATCGGTACGTATCATTGAATGGTATGTATCAATGACTTGATTCTGACGTACAAATGTAATGCCAATTTGAATGATTTCATCATAATCCAGTTGATTTCCAGTTGTTTCTAAATCCACAACTGCAAATGTTGCTATTCCCATAATGTCCGCTCCTCATTTTTGTGTTTATAAATCTATATCTGCACTCATAAGTCGATGTAATTGACCTTCTTCATCTTTAACTATAAGGAATCCATCTGAATCAATATCTATGGCCTCCCCCAAAAATTGATGATCATTTTCAGTGAATTTAAGTTGACGATGCCATATATTTGTAGTGTGAATATATTCTTCTCGAATTGACTCAAAAGTTTGATGTAAAAATTGATCAAATCGATGTATAATTTGAGTTAATAATGTAGTTAAAAAAGTATATCTATTAATTTTACTATCGGAATGCATACGTATACTTGTTGCTTTATCTTTAATATCCTCATCAAAATCACTTTCAACATGATTCATATTTATACCTATACCACAAATTATTGCTTCTATTGCATCATAGTTAGCAACCATTTCAGTTAAAAATCCGCAAATTTTTTTATTACCAATATATATATCATTTGGCCATTTAATTGTTACACGTTCGTTCGAAAATTGTTGAATAGCATCTCTAATACCTAAAGCAATAAATAAATTAAATTTAGGTATCATAGAAAAAGGTACGTCAGGTCTTAGTACAAGTGACATCCACAACCCTTTTCCTTTAGATGATTCCCAATTACGATTGAATCTACCTCGACCTTCTGTTTGTTCATCGCTCAAGATTAAGAATGTATCATTATTTCCAACGAGTGCTCTCTTTGCTTTTAATTGTGTTGAATCTACAGTGTGATAAACTTCTAGATGATTAAAAAGGCCAAGTTCATCAAGAATGGGTTTTACAATACCGCTATACCACTGATCAGGTAATGAATTCAGTTGATGGCCTTTGTGATTTATTGACTTGATATCACAACCATCTTCTTTTAATAGATCAATAACTTTTTTGACACCTGCCCTAGAAATATTGAGTTGATCGGCAATATATTGCCCTGATATGTAATTTGATTGATGTTCATACAACATTTTAATGACGTCTTGACTATATTTTGACATGTGCATCCACCCATTCTAATATTTCTTCTTTAGTATTGGCTATTTGATTTGATATGACTGCGATTTCTATTTCTCTAAGTGTATCTTTTAGCCATGGTCCTGAATTTTTATTCGTATGATTGAGTATATCTTTACCATTTATTGCCAATTCTTTTCTGCAATGGATAGGTAATTTTTTATTTGCTTCGCGAATACTTATTTCATTAATGATTAATTGATTGGCTGTTGTAAGCCCATTTTGTTTAAGCAAATGATGTAATGATAATAGGATTTCAATATCTTTTAAATTGTAATCATATACTAATGTTATTAAAGATTGCTTTGACTGTATCTTAGGCAATGTTTGGATGAGTGTAATCCATTTTTTGATAGTTGCTTTTTCTTGATTGCTAATTTTCAAGGAGCTTAATTGTACATCTTTTGGTTGTTGGACGATTAAGATTGCAATCCAAAGTTCAAATGTGATGGGCTCATCTATATGAAGATGAGACATCTCAAATGATTTGAAAAAAGGTATATAATTAAATGCTTTCATGTTTTGCATGACTTCAAAGCTTTGTTTAACATTGTTTCCCATGATAAGCTTTTTAAGCTCTACTACTACACGTTCAACGGATAAATATTGTATATCTGAAATATGAGAAGACATTGCTTGTAATGTGTCTGAATCAATTTGAAAATTAAGTTGTGATTGAAAACGTAATCCTCTAATAATACGAAGCGCGTCTTCTGAGAACCTTTCACTTGGTACACCAACAGTACGAATTACTCGATTTTTTATATCTTGTTGACCATTAAAATAATCATACAACTGGTAATTTAGATCCATTGCTATAGCATTCATTGTAAAATCTCTACGTTGAACATCTTGATACAAATCTCTTACAAAATACACTTCACTGGGCCTACGATGATTGATGTATTCATCTTCAGATCTAAATGTAGTGATTTCATAATTGTCATTTTGAAATACCACGTTGATCGTACCGTGTTCTTTACCCACTGGTATGGTTTTATCAAATATAGATTCTATTTCGTCAGGCATTGCACTGGTGGTAATATCAACATCATGTATAGGTCGTTGCATGATGTAATCACGTACTGATCCACCAACGAAATAAGCTTTAAAACCATTATTTTGAATCTTTTTTAAAATAGGTTTTGCTTGTTCAAATATCTCATGACTCATTGCTGTTCTCACCTTGTTCTAGCATCTTTCGATAATAGTTTTCATATTGGTCAGTAATTAAATCTGAACTAAATCTTGCTTCAATATCTTTCAGCATTTGGGATTGCATTTTTTGATATAATTCTGGATTTGATAAAAGTTTAATAGCATACTTTGCAGCTTGTGTACTATCTCCTATATCTACTATAAATCCAGTTTCTTCATGTCTGATGACCTCTTTAATACCACCTGCACGACTCCCTATAGGTAAGACGCCTGTTTTCATTGCTTCTAAGAGAGTTAATCCAAAACTTTCTTTCTCACTTAAGAGCAATACTAAATCAGATAGTTGGTAGAATGCGCTTACGTCATTTTGTTTGCCTAAAAAGAGTACGTGTGCTTCCACATCGAGCTCTCGTGCTTTATGTCGCATATCGATTAATTCTGGGCCATCTCCTAAAAGTATCAACTTGGACGGTATACTCTCATGAACTTTTGCAAATGTCTCAATCACTGTATCAATGCGTTTTACTTTTCTGAAATTAGAAACATGTATCAGTACCTTTTCTTCAGAAGAGATACCATAACAATCTTTTAATTCTTCATTATGACGAGTTGGGAATTCATTTTCCCGTACAAAATTATATATAGGGATGATTTCCTTTTGAGTATTGATAATTTCATAAGTTTGCTTTGCTAGTGAATGACTAACACTTGTCACAATATCACTTTGTTCTATGCCAAATTTTATCGCGTTTTGTAAAGTATGGTCATAACCTAACACTGTTATATCAGTGCCATGTAGTGTTGTCATAATTTTGACGTCTTTACCTGACATTTGTTTAGCTAATATACCACATACAGCGTGAGGTACAGCATAATGCATATGCAATATGTCTAAATCATATTCTTGTATAACGTCAGAAATTTTTGTACTTAATGTAATATCGTATGGTGGATATTGGAATACGGCATATTGATTGACTTCAACTTGGTGGAACGTCATGTTAGGTAAAGGTTTGCGTATTCTAAAGGGTATATTTGAGGTAATAAAGTGAACTTCATGGCCACGTTCTGCCATTTTAATACCGAGCTCTGTAGCAATAATGCCAGAACCACCCATGGACGGGTAACATGTTATACCGATTTTCATTTGTGCCCATCCTTTCTTAAATTATTTTCTTTCAAAGCGATTTTTATCTCTTGTATTAAACTTATTCATCGTGTCATTAAAGCTTTCTGTCATATCTATGTTCAGAGAGTTTGCAATACACAGTAAAACAAATAAATTGTCTCCCAATTCAGCTTTAATTGTATTATCTTCTTCAGTATCTTTCTTTTTTTTCTCTCCAAAATGATGGTTTATTTCGCGTGCTAATTCTCCAACTTCTTCTGTCATTCTTGCAAGATTGGCAAGTGGAGAAAAATAACCAGTTTTAAACTGACTGATATAGTCATCAACTTCTTGTTGCATTTGTTCCATAGATTTCATATGAAAGTACTCCTTTATCGCTATTCTTATATAGTATATTACAAAATAAAGTGCCTTGCATTTCAAGTGCAATGTTTAATATGTATTAAAAGATAGGCTTTTGTCACGTATTCAAATAAAAAAGGTAACCATTACAAATCAATTGTAATGATTACCAGGAACTGCGTTGTTATATATGATTAATCACTTGATCTTGCAATTAATATAATACGAGCAAGTTCAGCTAACGCAACTGCAGTAGATGCCACATATGTCATTGCTGCTGCAGATAAAACTTTTTTCGCGTGTTTGTATTCTTTCTCATTAACGATATTTAAAGCCGTTATTTGTTTCATCGCTCTTGAACTAGCGTTAAACTCAACAGGTAATGTCACGATAGAGAATAAAACTGCAAGTGACATTAAACCAGCACCAACCCATAGAACTGTAGAGCCAAAGACACTACCGAGAGCTGTTAAAACAATACCTACCATAATAATAATGTAGCTTAAAGAACTACCAATATTAGCTAATGGTACTAATGCTGTTCTAAATCTTAATGGTGCGTAACCTTGCTGATGTTGAATTGCATGTCCTACTTCATGGGCTGCAATTGCAGTACCAGCAACTGATGGTCTATCGTAGTTTGCAGGAGATAAACAAACAACTTTTTTATTTGGGTCATAGTGATCAGTTAAGAAGCCTTCGCCTTTAACGACGTCAACATCGTAAATGCCATTAGAATGTAAAATTTCTTCAGCTACTTCACGACCAGTTTTACCACTTGTGGATCTCACTTGTGAGTATTTTTCATAATTAGATTTAACTTTATGTTGAGCCCACATTGGAATGACCATTAATATTACGAAATATATAATCATTGATATTAAAGACATTAAACTCACTCTCCTTTATTTTCATTTTACTGTCAAATTTATCTTTAATCAAATATTTTAACTTTCAACCACTTTTGTAATTTTAAAAATAAAATATACGATATGATAGTGAGACTATAAGCCAACACCCCTACTTCAATTAAATGTTTGGCGATAAAATTATAGTATGGATATTGTCCGTATATGTAATCTATTACGTCATTGACAGTCACCCATATGAAAGTCATCAATCCAGCCAACTTAGATATTTTAAAACGAGGATAAAAATAGATAGCTTCTAACATCATAATTGCATGAGATATGAGCAACATAAGTCCGTTTATAGCAACATCACTCATTTTTATGAACATCAAAATATTCATAATTACAGCCCAACTACCATATTTAAATAGAGTTATAAAAGCTAAAGCGTCAATCAGTGCATTACGCTTATTAAATAGTATGAGTAATAATGATAAACATAAAAATAATGTAGCAGTGGGACTATCTGGAACAAATAATTTAAAATAATTTGGCGTGTTAGCTAATTGACTACTATACCAATGATAACCGTATATCGTACCAAATATATTGCAAACTAAAATAAAAGAAATCAACCATTTTTGATAAAGTGAAGTTTCCCAAAGCCATTGATTCATCTTAGTATGGGCTACCTATCATTTAAAGTTGATTGAATATCTTTTGATTTTAACACATTAAGTATTTGTGTGAGTTGATAAAAATAATCAGGTTCATTCATTTGTAAACTTAAATCAATATTGTTTTGTAAGGTTTGAATAATAGTTGTTTGTTTTCTTTTATCCATAGAAATTGAATACAAGTCTTGTACATAAGATGAATAACTAGGTGAATGAATGAGCTGCATTAATATTAAATCATCTAAGCGAGGTTCTCGCGCGTGACAATGAGCAAAATGTATTTGTATATCTAATCTTAATGTATGATTTGCAATATAATTAAAAATTTGATTTGTATTAATATAAGCTTTATTATCCTTGCTCAATTGAATTGCAGAAGCAGTTGTATCCACTTCTGCAATTTCTAAAGTATAATGATTATTGATTTTACTATTTACGAAATGTACATTATTTAGCTTATCTTGATTTGCCTTTAAATAATTTAATACCCACACAGTAATTCTTGATTTAAAACGATAGTTAAACAGAATATATTCTATAAAATTTTGTTTGATACGAATAAGAGAATCATTCATTTAAGTCACCAACTTACATTTGCAATCTCATTGACTCATCATGCCAATTTTCATTGCTTGGATCAATTTCTAATAATTGATTTAAAATCAAAAGTGCTTTTTCTTTTTGACCAATTTCTAATAAATAGAAATAATAATCGCTTAAAAATTCAACTTGAGTTTGTAATGTTGGATATGCTAATTCAAAGAAATGTTGCGCTTCTTTATCTCGTTCTTCTTGACCGTATGCATATGCTAAATGCCACATGAAAATAGGATCTAAATCTTCTTCGTCTACATAAGTCAACAATTGTATAATTGATTCATAGTCTTCTTCATTACGATATAAATCACTTAAAATCAACAATGGTTCATGATATGCATTATCGACCTCTAAGGCTTGTTTTAACAATTCTACACCTTCATTTGCATCTCCATGCTCTATTTCTAAGCTACCTGTAGAAACCATTAATTCTTTGTAAAATTGACTTAAACGTAATCCTTCCTTACCAGTTTCTATAGCATCAGGATAATTTTTTTCATTTTCAAATAGAGATTGAAGATAAAAATATCCTTGTATAAAATCAGGATCTTTTGAAAGTAATGTTTGCATAATTTTAATTGCTTCTTGCGTTAAATCGTTTTTTTCATAGGCAATTGATTTTTTAAAGTAATCTTCAGAATTCATCTCTTCTTCACTAATTTCATCAAATAAGCTAATAGCATCTGAATAATTACCACTTTGTAAACTACAATCTGCCATTCGCGAGAAAAGATTTACTCCATTCACTTCATATTCACCTGTTTCCAATACTGTTTCATACTCTCTTATAGCTCGTAAGTATTGCCCATCGTAGTATAATAGCTCTGCTAAGGCGAAGTGAATAATTGGATCATTAGGTTCAAGATCTAATGCTTCTTGCAATTTGTCAATTGCTACTTCTAACATATTAATTTGTTGGTATAGATCGGCTTCTAGCATCAATTTTTCGGTAGATGGTTCTACTTGTGCTAAATATTCAAGTGCTTCGTCAGTTTGATTTTCAGACATGAGACCTTCGATAAAGTAAATGAGTAATTCACTTTCATCTGGGTATTTATGATACAACGTTCTAAAAACTTCTAACCCTTGAGGTGTAAGACCGAAATTATATAAAGTTTCACCAAGTATAAATAACGCATCATCATTGTTTGAACTCAATGCCTCATTTACTCGAGAATCTAAGTTTTCTATTTTTTGTAGATTGATATCGTCTATAAGTTTATAGATATCTTCCATTTTTTATTTTCCCTCATTTTCTAAAAGCTTTAGTTTAGGTAAAAAACCTGGGAAGGAAACATTAACAGCGTCAAATTGCTCTATTTTGAGTGGTTCTGAACTAAGTAGTGAAGCTACAGCTAACATCATTCCTATACGATGATCTGTTTGACTATCGACAGTTGCATTTGATCTAAATTCTGATGGATGTATAATAAGTCCATCATGTGTGGGTTGTAAATTAAAACCAAGTAAATTTAGCATGTCTGCAGTAGTATCTATACGATTTGTTTCCTTCACTTTTAATTCCTCTGCGTCTTTGATAATACAAGAATTTGAAGCTTGTGTGCAAAGTAATGCAATAACTGGCAATTCATCGATAGCTCTTGGAACTAAGTCGCCTTTAATTGTAACAGCATTCAAATTCGGTGTATATGTTACATGTATTGATGCAGTTGGTTCTGCACCTTTGCTTACATTACTTAATTCAATGTTTCCTCCCATTTGTTTAACGATATCTATGATACCTGAACGAGTGGGATTAATGCCAACATTATGAATTGTAATGTCACTACCGGGCGTAATTAGAGCTGCGACTATGAAAAATGCAGCAGATGAGATATCCCCTGGAACATGAAAGTCTCTAGGCTGTATATGTTCAATTGCATAAGGTATGGTTTGGATTGTCTTACCTTGAATTGATATAGGAATATTAAAGTGTTCAAACAATGTTTCTGTATGATTTCTACTAACATCAATTTCTGTAAGTGTCGTTGCTTCTTTTGAAAATAGGCTAGCAAGTAAAATAGCACTTTTAACTTGTGCACTTGCAACTTCCATTTGATAATTTATACCTTTAATGGTTGAAGGCTTAATAATAAGCGGTGTGTAATTATTATCAATTCCAGATATATTAGCGTTCATTTTCAGCAGAGGTTTCATCACTCTATCCATGGGTCTTTTGCCTATAGATACATCACCAGATAAAACACTTTCAATGCCTAATCCGCTTAAAAGACCAGCAAGTAATCGTGTAGTAGTACCAGAATTACCAGTATAGAGAACTTGGTGTGGCGTTGTGAAATTTCGATATCCTGGTGAATTGATTATGATAGAATTGTCCTGCTCTTCAATTGTTACACCCAATTGTTTAAAGATATCCATAGTACGTCGACAATCTTCTCCCAATAATGGTTCATAAATGGTTGATATACCTTTAGCTAATGAAGCTAACATAATAGCGCGGTGTGTCATCGATTTATCACCAGGTACTTCTATTTCACCTTTGAGTGGTCCATTAATATTAATTATTTCACTGTTATTCATTTGATTCACCTACTTAAAATAAGATTGTAATTCCTCGAAAGCTGATAAAAGCGTATCCTTATCAACATGAGTGACAACTGGTTTCCCTAAATTTTTAAGTAAGACCATTTGAATACCATTGTAATCATTTTTTTTATCTAGAAGCATAAAATGGTATGTATCTTCAAAATGAAGTTGTTTGATGATAGATAATGGATATTTAAGTTTTTTCATATAATTAATATAGTGTTGAATGTTATAATTTGACTCGAATAAGTGATTCGCAACAATAAATTGATAAAGAATACCAATCATAACTGCATGACCATGAGGAATTTTATGCTCATATTCAATTGCATGACCAAATGTATGACCAAGATTAAGAAACTTTCTTTTACCTTTTTCTTTCTCATCTTCAACAACAATATTTAGTTTTGTTTTTATACCCTCAAATAAATAATAATCTAGATTTTTTAACGCTTGTAAATTTTTATTTGAGGTAAAATTAGATTCGATATTTTTTGTTGAATCCTCGCCGTTTAATAAAGCGTGCTTATAGACCTCAGCATACCCACTTAGTATTTCAGAATATGGTAGAGTTTCTAAAAAATCTAAATCATAAATAACAGCTTTGGGTCGATAAAAAGCACCAATTAAATTTTTACCATGCTCAGAATTAATTCCAACTTTACCACCTACACTTGAATCGTGGGCTAAAATAGTTGTCGGTACTTGGACAAATGATACGCCTCTAAGTAAAGTTGCAGCAATAAACCCTGCGAAATCTCCTGTAGCACCACCACCAATGGCAACAATACACGTTTGACGTGTTAATTGATGGCTTAGTAAATATTCAATAGTACGATGATAATGTTCGAATGATTTTGACGTTTCTCCAGAAGGGATTACGATACATTTAGCATCAAGTTTTTGAGCCAAAGCTTCAAGTTTATCTACAAATAAATTATAGACTTGCTTATCGATAATGAAAAAACGTTGTTCTTCATTTTTAATATATCTTTCTAAAGAGTTAATTGCGTGATGTTCAACGATAATGGGATAATTATCACTTGCATATGATGTTTTAAGTTCCATGCTTTCACCTCAATCATTCTAGGGTAATTAAAATTCTATATTGAGTTGTCGACGCTCTTTAATTTGTGCTATGAGTTGGTCCATGTGGTTAGATTGAAACTCTTCGAGTACTGCTTTTGCTAATTCAAAAGCGACAACGTGTTCACATACTACGCTAGCTGCGGGCACTGCACAACTATCTGAGCGTTCAATAGTAGCTTTGAAGTCTTCTTTACTGTTAATATCAACTGAGTTTAGTGGCTTATATAAAGTAGGGATAGGCTTCATCACACCATTAACAATGATAGGCATCCCATTACTCATGCCTCCTTCAAATCCACCTAAGTGATTTGTAGCTCTAAAATAGCCTAAATCTTGATTATAATGAATTTCATCTTGAATTTCGCTACCAGGTTTTTCAGCTGCTTTAAATCCTTCACCAAAACTTACACCTTTGAATGCGTTGATACTCACAACACCCTGTGCAATACGTCCATCTAATTTACGGTCATAATGTACATAACTTCCCACACCAATAGGCATGTTTTCAGCCATTACTTGAACTACGCCCCCGATTGAATCTCCGTCTTTTTTTGCTTCATCTATTTTATCTCTCATTTGTTGCGCTATATTTTCGTCAACTACACGTACATCATTTTTATCTACATTATTTTTGAACATATCTACATCATATAAACCTTTGTCTTTAATACCACCAATTTCGACTACACG
Source organism: Staphylococcus sp. HMSC065D05 (assembly GCF_001813195.1). Classification (NCBI taxonomy): domain Bacteria; kingdom Bacillati; phylum Bacillota; class Bacilli; order Caryophanales; family Staphylococcaceae; genus Staphylococcus; species Staphylococcus sp. HMSC065D05. The sequence continues at coordinate 475,918 of NZ_KV811746.1, read as the reverse complement.
GCTGTATAAGTGGATATCTAATTGTTCTAAAAGAATTTTTGAAACAGCACCCACAGCAACTCTTGCTGCTGTTTCTCTAGCAGATGAACGCTCGAGCACATTTCTTAAATCACGATGATTATATTTCATACCGCCTACAAGATCAGCATGGCCTGGTCTAGGTTTTGTAATGGTACGTTTCATATTTTCTCTTTCTTCATCGCTAATTGGTGCGACGCCCATTATTTTTCTCCAATGAGTGAAATCGTCGTTAGTAACTACTAAAGTTATTGGACTTCCCAAAGAAAAGCCATTTCTGACGCCTGACACAATTTCTATAGTATCTTTTTCAATTTGCATACGACGACCCCGACCATATCCCCCTTGACGTTTAAACATTTCCTTATTAATATCTTCAGCCGTAATTTCTAAATTAGCTGGAACACCTTCAATGATGACTGTAAGTTGTGGTCCATGTGATTCACCGGATGTGAGGTATCTCATGATCGCACGCCCCTTTCTATTCTTCAATACATTAAATTGTAATATGTTTAATATATTATCATATTCAATCAAACAACATAAGTCAGTTAGATAAACAAGAAGATTTTTATTTTAGCAGTGATAAATATTTTAGAAAGAATAGCACCAAGATGATTGTTATGTCGTAGTGATATTATATAAATTAAAAATCAGTCTACTGAAAAAAATCAAAAGAGCTAAATCATTAGATACATGAATGAAATACTAAAAATACGTCATTACTTAATAATGAATACTCAATTGTCAAAAGATAAAAATTGCTACATAATCGAACTTTTTATGGTGTTACATCGTTTAATCCCTAGATAAAAAATTAAAAAGACTAATTCAATAAGTATTATTTTAAGCAAATGGCATTTGGTTAATCATAAAAAATGCCTGAGACACAAATGTGCGTCACAGACATTAACGGATAAAATGAATTTCATTATTTGATATTTTTATTATTCGTATAACCAATCTTCTCTAGGTTCTTTATAATCAGCAATTTCACTACTTGTAAACCATAATTTAACTTCACGTTGTGCTGATTCTGTTGAATCCGAACCATGTATAATATTACGACCTAGATTTAAACCATAGTCGCCTCGAATTGTACCAGGAGCTGCTTCACTTGGATTTGTACTTCCAATAATTTTACGAGATACAGCTACAGCATTTTCACCTTCTACTACCATAGCAAAAACGGGTGCAGAAGTAATGAATGAAATTAACTTGTCGTAGAACGGTTTTCCTTCATGTTCACTATAATGCTTTTCAGCTAGTTCCATAGGAACTTGCATAAACTTACCGCCAACAAGCTTAAGACCTTTCTTTTCAATGCGAGATATAATCTCACCAATTAAATTTCTTTGGACAGCGTCCGGTTTAATCATCAAAAATGTGCGTTCCACTTCGTGTGTCCCCCTGTGCATGTGTTTCATTCATTTTTATAAGTATGTAAAAAACTTAAAACATTGCAAGCTATAAAAATATCCTGCTACTTAGTATGGTAACAGGATAATGAAGCGCTTTCAACTTTTGTCACAAAACTTACTTATTTCGACTTCCCATTTTTTTAATAAGCTTTCTAAATAGTTCTTTATTAGGACCATCCTCTAATTCATCGATTAAATGGATTGCTTTATTTAAATACTTTTCACTTATTTGTTTTGACTGTTCTATGCTTTCGGACTGTCTAATTATTGTTATACAAGTTTCGAAAGCATGTTGAGGACTGTCGGGATTAAGTTGTGAAACTTTATCTTTAAAAGTCTTATTTTTTCGCATTTCTAATAGTACAGGTAATGTAATATGACCATTCATAAGATCACTACCAACCGGTTTACCAAGTTTCTTTTCAGAACTGGTAAAATCTAGCACATCATCTATAATTTGGAAACTCATACCTATATAATGTCCGATCATTTTTAATTTACGAATAACGTCATTTGACGCATTAGAAGTAATCGCACCAACTTGTGTAGACAGTTGAATAAGAAGTGCTGTTTTACGGTTGATACGACGTAAATAATTAGTAATTGTTTGATTGCTATTAAATTGATCTTGAAATTGGAATAGTTCTCCTCTACACACATCAACAATTGATTTAGAAATGGTCGTATGGACACGAGTATCACTGATTTCAGATAGATGCTTGAGTCCCATAGCAAGTAAGAAATTTCCTGTTAAAATAGCTGTACTTTGGTCCCATTTTTTTGAAATAGTGAGTCGACCTCTACGTTTATCACTTTTATCTATCACATCATCGTGGACTAAGGTAGCCATGTGAATTAGTTCTAAAGCTACTGCTACACGATACGTATCTTCTGAAGGTTTGTTGTTAGAGCCAAATTGACCACTTAAAATAACAAAAGCGGGTCTAACTCTTTTTCCACCTGAAGATAGTAAATGGAATGAGGCGTCTTGTAATGTTTGATCAGAACTTATAATTGCTTCTTCAAGTCGCTTTTCTACTTTCTTTATTTCGTTGTTAATGTTTAACTTTGCCACGTTAATCACCTTTGCTAGAACTGTTTTCTTTATAGCCAAGGTGCATTGCAGCAACGCCACCTGTAAAGCTACGTACAATGATATCGTTAAAACCTGCTTCAAAGAATAGGCCTTTCAATGTTTGTTTGTCAGGAAAATTAAATGTTGATTGTTGCAACCATTCATATTCCTCTTTAGACTTAGCAAACATCTTACCAAAAATTGGCATCACAAATTTAAAGTATAAACTATAGATTTGTTTGAATAATGGCAATGTCGGTTGGCTTGTTTCAAGACATACCACCATGCCTCCTGGTTTTAAAACTCGATGCATTTCTTTGAGTGCTGACAAATAATCCGGTACATTGCGTAAGCCAAAACCAATAGTAACATAATCAAATGAGTTATCATCAAATGGTAAATTCATAGCATCACCATGAACAAGCTGGATATTGTCCAATGAAGCAGTTTTCTGTTTACCTACCTCAAGCATATTTTCACTAAAATCAAGACCAGTTACTTGACCTTTTGAGCCTACTGCTTCGCTTAATGCAATAGTCCAATCAGCGGTACCACAACACACATCTAAAGCTTTACTACCTTTTTGTACATTCATAGTACTCATAACATGTTTTCTCCATACTTTATGTTGTTCGAAACTTATGATGTTGTTGAGTCGATCGTATTTTTGAGAAATATTTTGGAATACTGTATGAACTTGTTCTTTTTTAGCTTGATTTTCAGCCATTTTCATTACCTCTTCTTTTTATAACTTTTGCTAATTTCTTGAATATATTTATCTATTTCATGTCTGTTAAACTTACCCAGATACTCAGGATGGTAATCTTTATATTTAGAAGTCAATTCAGTGAATAATTTGATTTTATCAACAGAACTTCCAAAATGGTTAATTGTAAGATATGGAAATAGTATTTCGATATCTAGAATCGCATCTTTCAATTCTTCATCAGTGAGATCATTTTGATTAATTGATGATTTATCCTCATTGATTTTAACAATGGCCTTGCTCATTGTAAGTTGAAAAGTGGAATCTTGAATATTTGCTAATAGAGTATAGAAATGAGCACTTAATAGGTCCCCTATTAATATTGCTTTCTTAGATAGATGATTATCACCGATAGCATCCAAATGACGCATAGATGTATCAATTGTGAGGCAAGCAATCTTAGCTTCATCTGGGATAGAGTACATATCTAATAATTGACTTAAAGAGCTATTGATTTCAATAGACTCATACTCATTAATGCCCTTAAGCAGTTGTTCTACATGTTTGTTCAGTTTGCTTATTGTCGTTTCCATGTTCACACCTCACGATATTATCATTAACAATATTAACATTATATGTAAAAAAATAAAATCTATTGGATTAAGTCTTTTAAAATAAATAGTTATTCTATGCAAGTGGCTTGCGATTTGAGGAATAAAACTCATTTTACCAAAGATCTAGTAATTACTAATATGATAATAATTACTAGATGGCTTTATATAAATTTTTTAACTAGATGATTACTAGCTAGTATAGCTAGATAAACGAGCTTAATTAAATAGTAAATGAGTATATCAACCCAAACTCATTCCTAAATATATATGTAATTGATTGAAATGACGTAATTTATCAAATTTTAAGACTAAGACAGTCGATAATATAAATATTTTTAATATTGATACAAATTATGAAGTGTTGAATCTACTTAAAAATAAAATATATAGAGCGATAGACCATTGATCTATAAGTTAAAAAGAAAAAGCCCTCAAAGGGGCTTTTTTAAGTAAATTATTTTACAGCATCTTTTAATGCTTTACCAGCTTTAAATGCTGGTACTTTACTTGCAGGGATGTCAATTTCTTTACCTGTTTGAGGGTTACGACCTTTACGAGCAGCGCGTTCACGTACTTCAAAGTTACCGAAACCGATTAATTGTACTTTTTCACCTTTAGCAAGTGAGTTTTGGATAGATTCAAATACAGCATCTACTGCTGAACCAGCTTCTTTTTTAGTTAAGTCAGCTTGTTCTGCAACTGCATTGATTAAATCAGTTTTATTCATTATGAATTCACCTCCTGAGGTTTTATAATGATATTCATTATATCATTATGTTTTGACTTTAACACAAGGGTTACTGTCATCGCAACGATTTATGCAATAGAAACGTTGGTTTTATGCGATTTATGACGAATTTTTTTAATATTCGCTCATAAAAAGTAATATTACACTATCTATTCTGCTTTTTTGTCTCTTTCCATAAGTGTTCTGACACTTTTACTTACAGGGACATCTTCAAATAAAACTTCATATAGTGCGTTGGTGATAGGCATTTCTACTCCTTCTTGTTGAGCAAGATGATATACTGACTTAGTTGTATAAATACCTTCAACTACCATTTTCATCTCTTTTAAAGCTTCTTCTGCTGTTTTGCCTTGCCCTAATTTAAATCCAAGTGTGTAATTTCGTGAATGTGTGGACGTACAAGTTACGATCAAGTCACCTATGCCACCTAGACCTAAGAAAGTCATTGGATCCGCTCCAAGTTTCTCACCAAGTCGACTGATTTCGGCTAAACCTCGTGTCATTAAAGCAGCCTTGGCATTATCACCGTAACCCATGCCGGCAACGATACCACTAGCTATAGCTATAATATTTTTTAAAGCACCACCTAGTTCTACACCTACTAAATCATTATTTGTGTAAACACGTAAATAGTCGTTCATAAATAAATCTTGAATAAGTTTGCTCACATTATTATCTTTAGATGATGCAGCTACAGTTGTAGGTTGTTTGATAACAACTTCTTCAGCATGACTTGGACCTGATAAGACACCGATTCCTCCATTATGTTCTGGCAAGATAGAATCCTCAATCATTTCAGATACGCGCTTAAATGTACCGTTTTCAATGCCTTTAGCAACATGAATAAAAGTCTTTTTAGATGTGAGTAATTGATCGATATCTTTTGATACTTCTCTTATTGCTTTTGTAGGTAGAGCCATAAGATAGATATCTGAAAATTGCACTGCGCTATTTAAATCTGCAGTTGCTTTTATAGATGAATCTAATTTAGCATCTTTAAGATAACTTTTGTTCATATGATGTGTGTTAAGTTCATCTACATTCTCTACATTTTTGCCCCACATTAAAACATCATGACCATTTTGAGCTAATACATTAGCTAATGCAGTACCAAAACTACCCATACCAAAAACTGTAATTTTTCTCATTATTGAATTCCCCTTTGTTTTTAATTTCTTTTTCTTGGAATAATATGAATAGGTGTTCCTTCAAAACCAAAAGCATTACGAATTTGGTTTTCTAAATATCTCCTATAAGAAAAATGCATTAATTCGACATCATTAACAAATACTACAAATGTCGGTGGTTCAATTGCAACCTGAGTTGTATAGAATACGTTAAGTCTTCTACCTTTGTCAGTAGGTGTTGGATTCATTGAGATGGCATCAGTAACAACTTCATTAAGTGTCGAACTTTGGACACGCTTTTTATGATTTTCACTGGCTTGATTGATATAAGGGAATAATGTTTTTAATCTTAGCCCTTCTTTTGCTGATACGAACGCAATTTGAGCATAATCTAAAAATTGAAATTCATTTCTAACATCATCAGTGAATTTTTTCATTGTCTTACTATCTTTTTCGACTGTATCCCATTTATTTACTACAATAACAATAGCTTTACCTTCCTCATGTGCATAGCCAGCTACACGTTTATCTTGTTCAATTATACCTTGTTCAGCATCAATAACTACTAATACTACTTCTGAACGCTCAATCGCTTTTAATGCACGTAATACAGAATATTTTTCAGTCGATTCATACACCTTACCCTTTTTTCTCATTCCAGCAGTATCAATCAATACATAATCTTGTCCATCATAAGAGTATTCGGTATCAATGGCATCTCGAGTTGTACCAGCAACATTAGACACAATAACACGTTCTTCGCCTAAAATAGCATTGACCAAGCTAGATTTACCAACATTAGGTCTACCTATGATGGAAAGACGTATCGTATCTTCGTCATAAGGATCTTCTGATTCTTTATTAAAGTTTTCAACGACAGCATCTAGTAAATCCCCAAGTCCTAATCCATGTGAACCAGAAATAGGATATGGATCTCCAAAGCCTAAAGAATAGAAATCATAGATATCATTACGCATTTCAAGATTATCAACTTTATTCACAGCTAATACAACAGGTTTCTTAGATTTATAAAGCATTTGTGCGACCATTTCATCACTTTGTGTAAGTCCTTCTCTAACATTGACCATAAAAATGATGACATCTGCTTCTTCAATTGCTATTTCTGCCTGTGCACGGATTTGAGTTTGAAAAGGAGCATCTCCAATTTCAATACCACCTGTATCAATGATGTTAAATTCATGAGTCAACCACTCGCCAGATGAATAAATACGATCACGAGTAACGCCTGGTGTATCTTCTACGATAGAAACACGTTCGCCGACAACTCTATTAAAAATTGTAGATTTCCCTACGTTTGGTTTTCCTACAATTGCTACTATCGGTTTAGTCATAGGATAAACTTCCTCTCTTTTTTAATCTACATAATTTTATCATAAGAGCAGATTTATTCAAAACTTGAATATGTTTATTTTACATGTTCGAAAAGATATATTTTGTACAGTATATCGTTTAAAAAAAGACTCCAATTATTACACGTAAATTTGATTTTAAGCTTACGCGTAAATTGGAGTCATTATATTTTATATCGCAAATAATTTTAGTTTAATTAAAATTTAAGATCTTTAAATTTGTCACCAAAAACGTCGCCTAATGTTGGTTTATCTTCATCATTATCATCTTCAAGATATGATTGAGTTGTGGATGCGTCACTTTCAATGACATTCTCTTTTGGTAATGTTGCTTTGATTGATAATGAAATTCTTTCATTATCTTCATCGATACCTAATATTTTTACATTAACTTGTTGTCCGGGTTCTAATACTTCGTTAGGAGAACCGATATGTTTATGATCGATTTCAGAAATATGCACTAAACCTTGGACGGATGGAGCAATTTCTACGAATGCGCCAAAGTTCGCCAAACGTACTACAGTACCTTCAATAACATCATCTTCGTGAAATTTCCCTTTAATGTTTTCAAATGGTGTTGGTAAAGTGTCTTTAATAGATAAAGAAATACGTTCAGAATCTTTTTCTACAGATTTAACTTTAACTTTGACTGCTTCACCGACTGACACAACTTCTTCTGGTGTTTGAACATGTTCATGAGATAATTCAGATACATGAACTAAACCATCTACACCACCAATATCAATGAAAGCACCAAAGTTAGTTAATCGAGCAACTTTACCATCAATAACATCGCCTTCATTTAAAGAATCTAATATTGAAGCTTTTTTAGCATCGTTTTCTAACTGTTCCACAGCTTTACGGCTTAAAATGACTCTGTTATTTTCAGGATCAAGTTCCTCCACTTTAATACGGATTGTTTGACCATCGAATACAGAAAAGTCTTCAATGAAATCAGTTGAAATTAGAGAAGCAGGTACAAAACCTCTTTGACCAACGTCAACGACTAAACCACCTTTAACTACTTCAGTAACTTCAGCTTCAATCACTTCATCGTTATTTAGTTTTTCTTGTAAATATTCATAAGATTTTTCAGTTTCAAGTTGTCTTTTTGATAAAATGTATGCCCCAGTATCGTTTTCTTCATCGAACTCGATTTTAGTGACGTACGCTTCAACTTCATCACCGACTTTTACAACTTCACTAGGGTTTTCGATATGATGTGTTGAAAGCTGGCTAATAGGAATAATTCCATTAAATTTGCCACCATTAATATGCACAACAACTTGTTTATCCTCTACTTGTTGAACTTCACCAGTGACTTTGTCACCTTCTTTAATATCATTAATCATTGATTCATTGAATTCTTCAGTCATCTTGTATGCCTCCTTATACACTACATAATTATAACATCTTATAAACAAGTAAAATTGTCAAGAGATACCACTTTATATGAATAGGTTGCATCTATCTTTAATTTATAACAAAAGTTTAACAGAGCACCTAGTTAAGTGATGGTCAATTTAGTTTATAGTATATTTAATAACATTGTTATTTTTATTGTAACATAAATTTCATGGCAATTAATCCTAAGCTCATAATAATATGAGGAATAAAATTGAAAAAGATATATCAGAATTGGTAATAAACATTGTATTACTACTCTATCGAGGAGACTTGGTTAAAAATAAGATTATTTACATAGTTCTCAATGGTCAAAAATAAAAGCCAGAGACAGAGCGTCCGTGGCTTTTGTATAAATCAACACTAATAATTTTAATATGTTCTAGTCATTGATTATAAATTCTACTACACTTAAATGTTTACAATAAACAATATTAGGATTTTAATTTTAACATTTAAAGTAGAGACAATATTTCATTTGTTACCTCTTCAATAGATTTACCAGTAGTATCAAGTGTAATAGCATCTTCGGCTTTTTGTAATGGCGAAATTTCACGATTCATATCATAGTGATCTCGTGCTTCAATTTCGTCTTTTAATTGTTCTAAATTTGATTCAATGCCACGTTGTTCATTCTCTTTTTGTCGTCGTTCAGCGCGTTCAGCAACAGATGCAATCATATAAACTTTTAATTCGGCATCTGGTAATACAACTGTACCAATATCTCGGCCATCCATAACGATACCTTTTTTAGCAGCTAATTCTTTTTGTATTTTCACTGCAAAGGAACGCACTGGTTCTTTAGAAGCAACATAAGATACGTGATGTGTTACATTATTTTCTCTTAAATAATCAGTGACGTCTTGATTGTCTAGTACGATTCTTTGCCCTTTTGCTTCATCATAAGTAAGCTCAAGTTTAGTGTTATTAATTAGATAATCAAAATTTTCGGGTTTGCCATTTTGTAAATATTTATATGTAATGGCACGATACATTGCTCCTGTATCAACATATATCATAGATAGACGACTGGCTACACGTTTAGCAATAGTACTCTTACCTGCAGCAGCTGGGCCATCTAGTGCAATATTAATTGAACTCATTATTTGATAACCTTCCTTGTTGTTTTATAGATATTATTTTATCATAAAAAAGTAAAGAATAAATAGGAGGAATACGTAATGAAACGTCTACTTGTCATACACACTGGTGGCACAATAAGTATGTCACAAGATCAAACTAATAAAGTGATAACGAATGAAGAAAATCCAATATCTCAACATCAAAATATCATTAGTCAATATGCAAAGGTTGACGAAATCAATCTTCTAAATATACCCTCGCCGCATATGACAATTTCGAATGTTGTGCGATTAAGAGACGAAATCATTACATATTCTAAAGAAAATATATATGATGGATTTGTTATTACTCATGGAACAGATACACTTGAGGAAACAGCTTTTTTAATAGATTTATTAATTGATATTCAAGAGCCCATAGTAATTACTGGAGCAATGAGATCATCCAATGAGATTGGTTCCGATGGTCTCTATAATTTTATTTCTGCTATAAGGGTTGCTACTTCATCTGAGGCTAATCATAAAGGGGTAATGGTTGTATTTAATGATGAGATTCATACTGCTCGTAATGTGACAAAGACACATACTTCGAATATAAATACATTTCAAAGTCCTAATCAGGGGCCTTTAGGTGTACTCACCAAGAATCGAGTACAATTTTATCATCATCCCTACAGACAAACTACCTATCAATATATCGATGTAAATTTACGTGTTCCACTTGTAAAAGCATACATGGGTATGGAAGATGATGTACTATCATTTTATGCACAACAGCACGTTGATGGTATAGTCATCGAAGCACTAGGACAAGGTAATCTTCCAAAAAGTTGTCTTAATGGACTACAGCAATGTCTAAAGAATAAGATTCCTCTAGTTCTCGTATCTAGATCATTCAATGGCATTGTTAGTCCTGTATATGCTTATGAAGGTGGTGGCGCAGATTTAAAAAATAATGATGTTATTTTTTCGAATGGTTTAAATGGACCAAAGGCAAGGCTAAAATTACTAGTTGGTTTGAGTCAGGATATGACTCATAATCAATTAGAGCGATATTTCGAAGAGTAATTAAAAAGAGTGGGACAAAAATTCGTATCGAGTTCATTGTCACACTCCGATTTCTATTAGTTGCGTGCATTGTCTATGAAATTTCTTTAGTGCAATTATACTCTAATTAAGGCTTACCTATCATTAATATGTGCATTTTAATTGAGTCATTGATTACCAATACATTAAGAAAGCTTGGGACATTGTTTAGTATCCCAAGCTTTTTGTAGGCTCTATGTTTCAAGTGGTGTTTGTTTTTTTGTCAAAATGCTTTGTGTAATGACACCACCATGGTATTTACCATTTTCGATAAAAATAGTATTTGCATCATTACCCGCAGCAATAACACCAGCTATATAACAATTTTCGACGTTTGTTTCAAATGTTTCTCGATTATAAACAGGAGCAGTACCATATTCATTGGTATGGATATCTATACCTATCGTTTTTAAGAAATCGTAATCTGGATGATAACCAATCATAGCAAAAACGTAGTCATTATCAATTTCTATAAGTTGATCATCTTTTTCATAAGTCACTGAATGATCGGTAATTTTGGTTACTGTCGCATTAAATTCCATCGTTATTTTTTCATGATTGACTAATGATTCGAAATTAGGTAATATCCATGGTTTAATTGCTTTAGGATACTGTTCACCACGATATAAAACAGTTACATTAGCACCAGCTTTTTCTAATTCTAACGCAGCATCAACAGCAGAGTTTTTGCCTCCAATAATAACAACATTTTGATTAAAATACGGATGTGCTTCTTTAAAGTAATGGAATACTTTAGGTAATTCTGCCCCTTCCGCTTCTAAAGTATTATGTTGACCATAATAACCCGTAGCAACAGTTAAATATTTACATTCATATACACCTTTTGTGGTTGTAATTGCAAATTTATTATTTATTTTTTTAACTGTTAAAACTTCTTCGAACGGATGTATGTTAAGTTGATGATGTTTAACGACTTCCCTATAGTATACAAGCGCTTGATTGCGTCTTGGCTTACTATCTTCAACAATAAAAGGAATATCTCCGATACTTAATTTATCACTTGATGAGAAAAAAGTCTGATGTGTTGGATAATTATAGATTGATTCAACAACATTACCTTTTTCAATTACTAATGTTTCAATACCTTTTTTCTTTTGTTCAATTGCTGCACTTAATCCACATGGACCGCCACCTATAATGATGCTTTCAATAGTTTGCATACTTATCCTCCTTTAATCACCAAATAATTATATCAGTTATTCACTATTTTAGCTAAGACCTGAATTTTGAATTAAATAAAAATATAGCCCCAATATTGGTGTTTGTCACCAATACTGGGACTATTAATCATGTTATTGAGGAATAACTAGTGTTTGACCATTATGAATATTATTACTGCTTAATCCATTCGCACGTTTAATTTTATCTACGTTAGCTTGAGTTCCTTCTCCATAATATTGTATGGCGATACGATATAAGTTTTCTTGACCGTATACTGTATGTGATTGTTGTCCTTGAGTTGTCTGTTGATTATTGCTATTTTGATTTGCATTATCTTGTTGATTTTGGTTTGTATAATTTGAGTTATTATTAGCTACATTATCGTTATTATTAGTTGAAGTAGCGTTAGGATTTGAGGAACTATTATCAGAGTCATCATTAGTGTTCTTATCAGAATCATTATTAGCGTTCTTATCAGAATCATCATTAGCTTTCTTATCAGAATCAGATTTTTTGTCTTTTTTACTATCGTGATTTTTGTCTTTGTTATCTCCGGATTGCTCACCATCTTTTTTATCTGAGTCTTTCTTACTTTGATTCGCTATTTTTTGGTCATCACTTTTACTGTCGTTGTGATTATTTAAAGCCATACCACCGAATATTGCTATTGCACCTAGAATAAGAATGGCTGCTATGAGTGGTAACAAGATTTTCATGAAACCACCTTTTTTCTTATCATCTGAGTGGTTATTGTACTGATTGTTTTGACTAGAATTTTTTTCCTCATTTTGATGTTTATTTTGTTTGTTATGATGCGCAGCACCAGCCGCACCAACTCCTGCAGCTGCGCCAGCACCGACTGCTGCTTTCTTGCCTTTTTTAGATTGCTTTTTGTCATCATTTTTAACAGATTTTTCGTCATTCTCATGATTTGACTGTTTAGAATCTTGTTTATCTTTTTTATTATGATGGTGTTTGGATGTTTCTGCAACACCAGTTGCACCAGCTATTCCAGCTCCTGTAGCTACTTTTTTATCTTTGTTTGTTGAAGATTTTGATTGCGTACTTTCTGATTTATCCTTTTGTTGTTGAACTTTAGGGCCGGGTCTATTTTGTGTTGATTTTGATTTATGTTCTGAAGACTCAGATTTTCCATTTACAATAGCTGCATCTTTTCCATCTATCATTCTACTATCTTGTGATTGTTTTTCAATTTTATTTTGCTGTTGCGAATTATCATGTTGTTGCTGTAACTGTGCTTCGTCATAACGGTCATCTAATGAACCTTCTGTAGTTTTAGCGTCACTATTTTTTTGATGCTTGTCGTCTTGATGTTTGCTTTGATTTGTAGCTGTCTCTCTGCGTCTTTTTCGTCGTTGTGCATTTCTTGGTGGAAATTGCTGATTTGAGTTATTAGATACACTGTTTTGAGAGTCTACTTCTTTATTATTTTCATTTGTTTTATCATCTTCTTTTAAATCTCTTTGATGCTCGTCTGGATTAATAGATTGACGATTCTTTTCAAAATCATCTTTAAAATTATTATTAGACACAACTATCATCCCTTCTATTTTGATTAATTACTCTATACCCAAGTTAAAATTAAATATGTAAAATAATTAAAAGTATTTAACACTGCTTAATTGGGTCTACATATTGATTATAGCTTGTTAAATTTCAGTAAGTAAAGCGATAGCTAGGTTTCGAACAAATTATATAATTTTTCATTAAAACTTAGTTTTCTTTTCACCTTTTTACGATTCAATATCTGAATAGATTCTAAGCTTGAATCTTGATCACAACATTGTTTTGGACTTTGAGGATGTTCACCAAAAAATTCCAGCAAGTATTTGCGTCTACATTGATCTAAATTTGTATACCCCATCATTCTCATATAACCTAGTCGCTTACGTTGATATGATTGATGAAATATATCTTTAAGTTGGCTAAATGTGAATTGTAAGTTTAAAGTACTTAAAATTTTTTCCTTTTCATCTGGTAAGTGGTTTCCCATCTCAAACATTGTGATATCGTCATCAGTGATCATATCAGTGAATAGTAATGTTTCTAGAATGAAACTATCATCAGGTTGAAATAAGCTAATGGCTTGACTTTGTTTACCATCTCTACCAGCACGACCAATTTCTTGTAAATAGTTAGATGGTGAAGATGATAAATGAAAATGTATGACTGTACGAATATCTTTTTTATTTATTCCCATTCCAAAAGCACTTGTTGCTACTATAACTGGTATGTCATTATTAAAAAACTGTTGTTGAACTGTTTGGCGTTCCTGATAACTTAAATCTCCATGATATATACCTGTTAGATATCCTGAATCATAAATCATTTGGGCTAGTTCTAAACATCTTTTTTTAGAAGAAACATATATAATTGTAGGCCCAGAATTAGATAAAAATGGTAACAGCCATTCAATCTTCCCCTCATCATCATTAAAATTAAAGTGCTGTAAGCTAATATTTTTTCGATTCATACTTTTTTGAACTACATTTAATTTGAGTGATAAAATGTGAGATAAATCAGTCTCTAATTGAGGTGGTGCTGTAGCTGTTAGTGCTAACACTGTTGCTGAATTAAAATGATGAATAATTTTACCAACTAAAGCATAGTGAGGTCTAAAATCATACCCCCACTCTGATAAACAGTGTGCTTCATCTAATACTATTAATCCAAAGTTGATATGAGCGATGTACTTAAAATTATGGGGTTGCAATATATATTCTGGACTTAAATAAATAAATCTACTTTTACTTAGTCGTTTAATATTGTCTCTTTTTTCTACTTCGTCCATGCCAGAATGGATACATGCAACATGTGTTTCGCCTTTTAACTTCATTTGCATTACTTGATCATCCATAAGTGAAATGAGTGGTGATATAATTAATGTTGGTTTTTCTAATATATATGTTGGGAGTTGATAACATAAACTTTTACCACTACCAGTTGGTAAAATTCCAAGTGTATGCTTTCCATGAAGGACGCTATCAATAATTTCTTCTTGCCCCTCTTTAAATTCATCAAAACCAAACCATTTCTTTAAATTATCTTTCAGCAATTAAGTCACCTCTTTCTATTCCTACTATAACTAACTTAATTTGAAAGTAAGTCCAATCAGTAAAATGTTCTTTATGAAATTTTAATCGTTTACCTCGATGATTTTGATAGTAGTTTATAAATTCGAGAATATCTTTTTTATTTATAAATAATGTATAGTCAATCAGATAACCCTTAATATACATTTCTAGAACATGATCTTCAATTGTGTTAAGTTTTACATTTTGTAGTTGAGCAATTTCTTTTAAATTGAGCCCAGATTTTAACTTTTGATAGCTTAAGTATGTATTTGATTGTAATGGTGAAAGAATGATAGCTTGAGAAAGTATTGGATATTTCGTTGAATCTTTTAATTGATTCAATAAGGCAATCAGTTCATTCATTTCTCGTTCAAATAGTTCTGATTGTGGTATACCCTCAATTAAACTTATTTGTTGTCTAGTATACATAGATTCCTCATATCCTTGTAAATAATAATGAAGAAATGTATGGTTGGCTTTATTATTTAAATTCTCAAATAATAAATATATTTCGTCTATAGTTTTTGATACTTGATTTGATTCAATGACCTGTTGATAAATTTGTTTGACCCTTTGTTGGACATAGGTATTTTGAACAATTGGAATAAATGTATTTGACTCCTTGCGTTTATGAGATAACGTTTGGATAAGTAATTGTATGCAACTAAACGTTTGAGTGAGACTATCATAAGTGTATTGTGGATGTATTTTTACTTGAATTGATTTTTCAAAATCATCCTTTTGGAGTATAAATTGCTCAAAAGTTGAATACTTTAAATTAGGTAAACTATGATATAATGACAAAAGTTGTTGGCTTGACGCATCAAAAAACGTTTGGTGTGACTTCTTGCCTATTAAAATATTATAGATACTTTTATTGGTTTTGTAGTTAAATGCATGACTCATGGCGTATGATAGTATATTGTACAAATTAAACCCTCACTCTATAAAACGAATAAATTGAAATGTAATCTATCGTTGTCTACAATTGTATTTACAATACTAGTGTAGCATTTTTATCAAAGGAGGCGAATAAATATGGCAAAATATACAATCGTTGATATGGATACATGTATAGCATGCGGTGCTTGCGGTGCAGCTGCTCCAGATATATATGATTACGATGATGAAGGTATTGCATACGTAATCCTCGACGATAACCAAGGTACTGCTGAAGTGCCTGAAGAGTTATATGAAGATATGGAAGATGCACTAGAAGGTTGTCCTACTGACTCAATCAAAATTGAAGACGAACCATTTGATGGTGACGCACTGAAATTTGAATAAAATATGATTCTTAGAATACATAAAAATTAATCTAAATAATTTATTACTATTTATAGTATATCAATTTGTATGAGAATTAATTGTTAAGTTAACTAACCATAAACAATAAAATAATAAGCTATTAGATGAATTGATCCCCAAATGAATTGTTTAATATGATTCATTTGGGGTTGTTTATTAGTAATTATTGATAACATTTTATATGGCTCATTAAAATCAGTGTTCTATTTGATAAGAAGTTTAAAATCATAATATCTTAAAGCGTTACGCTCACTATTGTTAAATTGTTTATGTGTTACATTTCTTTATATCTTTAGAAATAACATAAAGACAATGTCCACTTTTGAATATGAACATTGTCTTTATAATAAATAAATCAAAAAAGTTTAAAATGTTTTTTATTTAATGATATGTCTTAATCTTCTAAATAACAACACAAATATAATGGAAATGATTATGCCTTTAATTAAATTAAAAGGTATGACTCCAGACACAATAACAATTTTTACGTTATTAAGCACATCACCTAAATTAAATATCATTCCATATAATGGAAGTAACACAAAATAATTTAAAATGCTCAAAACAATAGTCGTAACGATTGTACCTGTAATTAATCCATAAATTAAAGAACGATTATTTCTTCTTTTTCTATAAACATAGTATGATGATAGCAAAAAGCTGACACCTGCTAAAAAGTTAGCTACTGGTCCAACAGGATCCCCTATATTAAATAGAAAATTTAAAATATTTTTGATGAGTGCAACGATAATCCCAGCAATAGGACTTAAGAGGAATGTTGCTAATAACGTCGGAACATCACTAAAATCGAGAGTTAGGTACGGTGGAATAAATGGCAATGGAAACTTGATGAAAGTTAACACAAACGCTACCGCACTTAACATACTAATTGTAATCAAACGTTTGTTTTGTTGCATATATAATTTTCTCCTTCCATTCATCTTACCTAGAAAAGGAGGAAATTTGTACAACAAAAAACCTCCATCTTCTCCCATCCAGACTATACTGTCGGCTTCAGACTTTCACTGAATCAAGACAAAGCAAAAATTAATACGTTGTCGTCGCAGGCTTAAATTACTGCCGGTTGGGAATTACACCCTACCCCGAAGATGAATATATCAATTTTATTTTAAAATTATAATACATGATTAGTTTTAAAAACTCAATATTTCTGCTTACGGTTAATATAATTTTTAGACCTTAATAACAAAATGTGAAATCAATATATAACTTGGATTTAAGTTTTAACACATAAAATATTTACCAATAAATAAATAAACTTTATTGATTCTGGAATGATATCTTTAAACTTGTAGAAGTTATTCAAATATAATGATAATTAAATCTATGATCAATATAGTTATCGACTGATTATATACAAAATACGCCTGAGACATCACTCTGTGTCTCAGGCGTATTTTGTATATTAATTTTGATGGGTAGCATTATAATTTCTCTGTTTTCAAAATAATCATTGAAACTGACAATTTATGATACTTTTCGGTTTCTAACTAATTTGCTTTGATTTAGGTAGTCTAATAATAAATGAAGTACCTTTGCCTAATTCGCTCTCAACATCAATACGTCCACCGTGTTCTTCAATAATCATTTTACAAATGAAAAGACCTAACCCAGTGCCTTGCTTACCTCTTTTTCGAGCAGCGTCTACTTTATAAAAACGGTCAAATACTTGTTTCAGATGTTCCGGCGCTATACCAGTGCCTGTATCAGTTATTGTTAAAATATTGAAATCTGAATCTTCTTCAATAGAAATCTTTATAGAATCACCAGCTTGCGTATATCTTGTTGCATTATCAATTAAATTAGTTAATACTTGGTCCATTCTATCCATATCATAGTTCCATAATTGTTCGTCATTATTAGAATCAAACGTCATTGTTAAACCTAACTCTTCACTTTGCATGCGATATTTAGACTCCATTTTATCAAGAAGATGCTGAATAGGTTGTAATTCCTTCTCAACTGATAATCCTTCAGCATCCATACGAGCTACATTTAGTAACTCATTGACTAAACGATTAAGTCGCTTAGATTCATCTAAAACGATTGCTAATGAGTCACGTATTTCATCTGGTTCGGTAACTATACCGTCTACTATGGACTCAGTGTAACCCTGTAATAAAGAGATTGGCGTACGTAATTCATGTGATACATTTGCTATAAAATCTTTTTTCATTTGATCAAGATTATGTTCATTTGTCATATCACGGATGACCATGACAATACCACTTCTACCATTCGTTTGAATTCTATCTATATAACTGGAGATAAATACATAGTATCTTGTATTAATTTCTAATTCTAAATACTCATTCTCTTGTGATTCAAATGTTGCTTCAATTTGCTGTTCAATAGATTCTTTTGAAAAATCATCAATGTGACGCATAATATCATCAGCCATCTTGTTCGACAATATGATTTCACGTTGATTATTAATACCTAGAACGCCTTCTACCATAGAGTTTAATAATGTATCTCTTATATTCTTAGATGAAGAAATTGCTTTGATATGCTCTTGAATTTCAACGTTCATGTTGTTAAATGCACGTGATAAATCACCTATTTCATCTTTAGTAGCGACAGTTGAAATTTGACTATAATCCCCTTCAGAAACTTTTTGTGCTTGAGTTTTTAATTGACGTAAGGGTTTTGTTATTCTATTAGATAAAAAGAATGCAAATATTGTGCTTGCTATAGTAAATATAATAGCGGTTATTAAGATAATAATTGTAATAGCATTATTTGTATCTTCGATAGATTTCAAATCTTTATATATAAAAACACCACTATAATGGCTCTGAGCACCCTTTTGAGCTTTCATTGGGTATCCTAACAAAAGATAAGATTGAGAATTACCTTTATTTTTTATTGTAATATTTTGGGTTTCATACTCACCTTCTTTAAACACTTTTTTAAATTTAGTACTCTTTTTTATTTCATTGAACATTTGTTTTTTAGTGTCTTTATATGATGAGTCTGGTTTCTCGCTCATGTCGTTCATAATAATGAGGCCACCCGGTCCATCAATGAGTGTTTGGCTATTTTGGATAGCTAACGTTTTGTTATGAGACTTCTCAACAAGAGAACTAATTCTTTTGGCATCTTCTTTAATCGCATATTCTGTTTCTTGCGTAAAGTAATATTGTATAAAAGTGATTAATGAAACACTTAATAAAATTAAAACTGTCGCTACTATTAAAATAATAGTTAACCACAGTTTTATAACAACACTATTTAGTCGGTTCATCACTAGGTTTTACCTCAAATTTATAACCGACACCCCACACAGTTTGTATCATTTGTGCAGCATCACTTGATACTCGATTTAACTTTTCTCTAAGTCTTTTGACGTGAGTATCTACTGTACGCAAGTCCCCATAAAATTCGTAATGCCAAACCTCTTTAAGTAACTGTTCTCGATCAAATACTTTATTTGGAGTTTTAGCTAAATAGATGAGTAATTCATACTCTTTAGGTGTTAGATTCACTTGTTGATTATCCGCAAGGACCCGATGAGCGTCATTATCAATCACAAGATGACTAAATTCAATAATATCGCGTGCGTGCGGTTCGCTTTGCTCAGTGTTTGCAGTTTGTGTGCGTCTTAATAACGCCTTTACTCTCAATACTACTTCTCTTGGTGAGAAAGGCTTCACAATATAATCATCTGCTCCCGATTCAAATCCTTCAACACGATTTGTTTCTTCACCTTTTGCAGTAAGCATAATGATAGGTGTATCTTTATGTTCTCTAAGTTTAGAGGCAACTTCAATTCCATCCATTTCAGGAAGCATTAAATCTAAGAGGATGCACGCATAGTTGTTTTCAAGAGCAAGCTCGTAGGCTTCTTTACCATCTCTTGCTTCATGAATTTCAAAAGATTCTCTTTCTAAATATAATTTAAGTAATCTTCTAATTCTATCTTCATCATCAACGATTAAAATTTCGTTAGTCATACTTTTTACTACCTCCTACACTTGCTGTTAAATACATTTGTCATTATATCTTAAATACATTTGTCATTATATCATAGGTTAACGATGTTGAGTGACTCAAAGGTTAACCTTGTGAAAAAAATATCAATCTAAATGGTGATTACATCTTTTTAGTGTTTATTTACCGTTTTCAGCCAAATGTCTTAATGTTTTTACTTCATGTGGTGTAAGAACTCTTCCTTCACCGGCGTTCAAACCTTTTAAATCTATGGGACCAAATTGAATTCTTGCTAACTTATTAACTTGATGACCGAAATACTCAAACATACGTCTAACTTGTCTATTTCGCCCTTCACTAATTGTAATTTCAACTAAAGTCGTATTTTTCTCTTTATCTTGCTTTTTTATTTTAACTTGTGCTGGTTGTGTATATCCATCTTCTAATTCTATTCCTTTTTCAAGTTGCTTAATTTCCTCTCTCATTAAATAACCTTTTAATTTAGCGACGTATTTCTTTTTAATGTGATATCGAGGATGTGTCATCAAATTAGTAAATTCTCCATCATTAGTTAATAATAAAACTCCAGATGTGTCATAATCTAATCGTCCAACCGGATAAATACGTGATTCTAGATCATCAAAGTAATCCGTAACCACCCTACGTCCACGATCATCAGAAACACTCGTAATGACTTGAGTTGGTTTATAAAACAAAATATAAATTTTGTCTTCTTGTTCGATTTTAATACCATCAACTTCAACTAAATCTGATGGCATCACTTTGGACCCTAATTCTGTTACAGTTTGCCCATTGACTTTAACTCGTCCTTCAGTGATAAGTACTTCTGCTTTTCGACGAGATGTATACCCGCTTTTAGCGATTCTTTTTTGTAATCTTTCTTTTTCTTTACTCATTTGACTCTCCTTTTTGGTTAACTAAATTACTAAAGAATTCATCCATTTCTGCCTCATCTTCTTCTGTAGTAGGTAATGCATCTAAGTTTTCGATTCCAAACACATTTAGAAATAAATCTGTGGTTAGTAAATGATGGCTTCTAGAATGATCAACATCTTTTGCTTCTACTAATCCTCTAGCAATTAAGGTTTTTACAGCTCCATCCGAATTAATTCCTCTAATCATTTCTATATCTCCACGTGTCAGCGGTTGATTATATGCAATAATAGAGAGTGTTTCCATTGCTGCTTGGGATAATTTCATTTTAGACTTTTCTTTGACTAATTGTTCTATATATGTAGAAGTTTCTTTTTTTGTTGTAAGTACATAAGTTGACCCATATCTTTGAATTGTTAAGCCATGTGAATGATATCTACTAACTAAATCTTCTAATTGATTGAGGTTGATGTCTAATATGTCAATAATTTGTTTTTGCTCTAATCCTTCATCGCCGGAGGTATATAGTAATGCTTCAAGTATTGCAATATTATCCAATGCTATAGTTCACTCCTCTTATTATGTCAATATCATCAAATTGTTTTGTTTGTTTGATATTAACTATTCCTGATTTTGACATTTCTAAAATTGCCAAAAAATGAGTAACAATTTGTTCGACCGGTTCATGAAATGTGAATAAACTGAAAAAGTTAAACGATTCATGTTGTTTTAATCGTTCGGTAACCTGGGCTGTCGCTTGTTGAATCGTAAATGTTTCTTTTTTAATTTCTACAGATTTAGGAGTGTTAAGTTCAACCCGATTTTTAACTCTTTGATAAGCTACAATCAATTCAGTTAAATCAATCGTTTGATTAGAATCCCACGATTCATTTGTCTCTAAATGAGTAAGGTCCGTCGGATGTTTAGTAAAATAAAGATCGCGTTCTTCTTTCATAGTATTTAATATTTCAGTATATTCTTTATAGTTTTGATACTCAATAAGTCTTCCTACTAAGTCCTCACGAGGATCCTCTTCTATATCTTCTTCGATGCTCGATTGAGGCAATAGTAATTTACTTTTAATCATTAATAATTCTGATGCCATTACTAAATATTCACTAGCAACATTAATTTCTAGCTGATTCATCGCATGAACATATTGCATGTACTGTTCAGTTAAGGCTTTCATAGGGATATCATAAATATCAATTTCATATTTTTGAATTAGATGCAATAATAAGTCTAATGGACCATTAAATGCATCGAGTTTTACTTCATACATTACATCTACCTCTATATCAAATTGCGTCGTTAATGCATATTTCACTAAATTATTATAGCATGAATACATATAACTTTTAAATTATGGGTGAAATCTAATGGAACAATCATTAATGGATTATTATTATCAGTTTCATAAGCATCAACATTACTTTCTATGTCATGATATTTTAGAAGATGCTTGGAAATCACAAAATACTTTTTCAAAACATGATGCAGTGGTAAGTCTGATTTTGTTTGCAACAGCTAATTATCACTATCGACGTGGGAATTTAAAAGGCGCATTAAAATCTTTTGAAAAAGCGTTATTAACTATTAACCACGCTAAAGATGCGACTCAATTACACCTTAATATCAATGAATTTGAAGAACTTATTATGAAAAGTATTGAAGCAGTTAAATTACAAAAACACTTTACTCCGTTACAATTACCTATTGAACCAGAGTTTCGGACACTTATTAAACGTAAATATCCGGATTATTTATTTACTTCTCAAATAATTAAGGAACCTTATATTGTTGATCATCATATTAAACGTGACAGAACTGAAGTGATAAAAAATAGAGAACGTGCTTTATTCCATAGACAGTATCGAAATAAAAGTAATAAAAAAGACCAGTAGATTTATGGTTGGCTATTAAACATAAATTTACTGGTTACAAATTCCTATATTACTAAGCTCTTGGATGAAACTGCGTATACATTTTTCTGATTTGTGATTTGGATACATGTGTATAAAGTTGGGTTGTAGAAATGTCAGAGTGACCTAGCATTTCTTGTACCGCTCTTAAATCTGCACCATTTTCTAAGAGATGTGTTGCAAAAGAATGCCGTAATGTATGTGGTGTAAGCGTCTTATTGATATTAGCTTTCAAACCATATTGTTTAATGATTTTCCAAATGCCTTGTCTTGATAAAGATTTTCCGTGCATGTTAAGGAATAGCGCTTGGGTTGTGGTTTGTTTGAGTAATTGAGGTCTTACGGTTTCGATATACGTAGTTAAATATTCGATGACGGTATCTCCTAAGGGGACAATTCTTTCCTTGTTCCCTTTCCCGAACACTCGTACAAATCCCATCATTAAGTTTACGTCTTCAACATCCAATTGAATAATTTCAGTTACACGCATACCTGTGGCGTATAAAAGTTCCAACATCGTACGATCACGATATCCATTATTCTTGGCTAAATCAGGCGTTTCCAGTAATGCTATTACTTCGTCTATTTCAAGCACATCTGGCAGTTTCTTTTCATATTTGGGCGTTTCTATTAAAACAGTTGGGTCTTTGGCAGCATATTTTTCGCGTAATGCAAACTGATGAAAGCTTCTAATTGTAGAAATAAACCTTGCGAGAGATTTTGAAGATTGCCCCATATCTATAAGGTGGCCAAGACACTCTTGGATAATTTGTCTATCAATAAAATCGATATGTGAAATCTTGTTATCTTCAAGATAATCTTTATATTTTTTTAAATCTCTTCGATACGCCCCTATAGTATTGTTACTTAATCCTTTTTCAATTTGAATAAAATTTAAATATTCGTCAATGATATTATTCATGTTAGCACCCCTATTGAAGCGGTAACTTGTCTGTTGGCTAAGTTATTGCTTATTTTTGGCTTGGCATTCAGAACATACACCGTGAAACGTTAAACGGTGATCTAAAATCTTAAAATTAAACTCATTTTCAACACGATTTTCAACCTCAGGTAATAAGTCTTCTTCAATTTCTTCGACTTTACCACATTCCATACAAACAAGATGATGATGGAAATGCTTGGCACCTTCTTTTCTTAAATCAAAACGAGCTACACCATCACCAAAATTTATTTTATCTAGCACTTTTATTTCAGCTAGCAATTCTAAAGTTCTATAAACGGTTGCTAACCCTATTTCTGGAGCCTTATCTTTGACTTTTAAGTACACATCTTCTGCGCTAAGATGATCTTTCTCATTTTCAATTAATACTCTAACAGTTGCCTCTCTTTGTGGAGTCAATTTATATGATGATTGTTGTAATTGCTGCTTCACGCGATTTAATCGTTCTTCCACGGAAGCCTCACTCCTCTACTAAGAATTATAATCATTTTAATTTAATCCATGGTTCATTTAATAAAATACCAATATTGTCGGTAAAAAGCAAGAAGATTTGCTTGTTATTTAGAATGATTATAATTTAATAATAGATGTTGCAACGCAATGATTGTTTTGGCATCCTCAATTTTATTATCTTTTAGCAATGAATCTATTTGACTTAAAGGTACTTTTTGAAGCTCGACAAATTCATCAGCATCTAAATTGGTTTCTCCAATCGTTAATTGGTCTGTAAAGTATATAGAAAGTTTTTCACTTGAAAATCCAGGAGACCCGTACATATTAGTGACAAATTGCAAATCTGAAGCAATATATCCTGTTTCTTCTTGTAGTTCTCTAATAGCCGCTTCTTTACGATCTTCACCCTGTTCTAATTTACCTGCAGGAATTTCCAAAAGTGGTTGATCTGCAGCCTTACGAAATTGTTTAACTAATAAAACTTCATTTTCAGGTGTTATTGCACACACTGCTACCGCACCATGATGAAACACAAGTTCACGTTTAGATGTACTGCCATCGGGTAATTCAACATCATGTACTTCTAAATCAATAATACTACCATTGTAAATAACCGTTCTATCGATTGTTTTTTCGTTTAATCTCATATTTAAACACGTTCCTTTTAATTGTTTTTATAAATTGATAAACTGAATTCGTCAGTTAAAGTGTATCGAAAGGAGACTGGACATGCAAAAAAATATTCTAAAAAGTGGCATCGAAATTTCTGAACTTGGGTTAGGTTGCATGAGTTTAGGCACAGATTATAAAAAAGCCCAACCTATTATTGAAAGTGCAATTGATAATGGTATTACGTATTTTGATACTGCAGATATTTACGATCAAGGAGTTAATGAAGAAATTGTTGGTAAAGCATTAAAAAAATATCAAAATCGTGATGACATCGTTATCGGAACTAAAGTTGGAAATCGATTAACTGACGATGGACATATGACGTGGGATCCTTCGAAAAAACATATTAAAGAAAGTGTTAAAGGATCTTTGAAACGATTAGGATTAAACCATTTAGACTTATATCAATTACATGGCGGAACAATAGACGATCCTCTGGACGAAACTATTAGTGCATTTGATGAATTAAAGCAAGAAGGATATATTCGTGCATATGGAATTTCATCTATACGCCCTAACGTGATAGACTATTATCTTAAAAATAGTCAAATTGAAACACTTATGTCCCAGTTTAATTTAATAGATAATCGTCCTGAAAGTCTTATTAATGATGTTCATGATAAGCAAGTTAAAATTCTAGCACGTGGCCCTGTATTTAAAGGTTTATTAACTTCAAAAAGTGTTGATGTTATAGATGAAAAATTTGAAAACGGTGTGTTAGATTACACTCAAGACGAATTGGGTAGCACGATTGCTTCTATTAAAGAATTGGAAAGTAATTTAACCGCGTTATCATTTAAATATTTAACTTCTCATGATGCTATGGGGTCAATTATTGTAGGAGCTAGTAACGTTGAACAACTTGAAGAGAATGTCCGCAATTATTATAAAGACATCAGTTTAGATCAAATCAAATCCGCACGTAATAGAGTAAAAGATATTGAATATACACAACATTTGAAATAAAAGGATATTAACCAACTTGTTAAATACCTAAATGACTATACTTAAATAAAGAGATCCAACAGATAAAACGGTTAAATGACGTCTGTAGGATCTCTTTATTTTAAGGCAATACTAATACCAAAAATCATATTGACCACGTTGATAAAATCCGAATATGAGGTTTTGAAAGATCATTTGTAAAAATGTCCATTCAGTCAATGTTGTTTTTTACCTTAAACTTTATTTTTAAATAGTTTTGGACAAAATTTTTCTAGTGTACGTGGACATAATTGATAAAATTTAAGCATTATTTGCATCCATGATGGTTGATTAATTTCAATTTTATTTAGTATTATTCCTTCCACTATTCGCTTGGCAAGTTGTTGTGGTTGCATCATCATGTGTCTATAATTTTTAAAATACTTAAGAGTAGGATCTGCGTTTTTATGGAATGGTGTATCTATTGGACCGAGCTGTGCATTGAGTACTTTTAATTCCGGTTGTTCTAATCTCAATGCATTAAGCACGGCGCTAAACCCTGCTTTCGATGCACCGTAATGGGCCGCATTAGCCTGAGAAACTAAAGCAGCTTGACTAGATATACCAACGATATATGCTGCTTTTACTAATTGGGGTTGAATCACTTTGTATAACAAATTAAAATTTGTAAGATTAACCTCGTAAGTTTCTAATATTTCACGAGTTGAATGTTCATTTATAGACTTAAAATATCCGACACCTGAACTATAGATGAAACCATTTATAGGTGTGGTTAAAAACGCTTGTAATGATTCAATATCTTTTCGTTGCATTAAATCACATTTAATCACATTGATATGTTCAGGTTTAAAATAGTTTTCTTTGATTCGATTGAACTTATCGATATTTCTTGCAAGTATAGTAACATGGGCGCCTCTTTGAAGTAATTCATTGGTTATTGCATAGCCTAACCCACTCGTTGCTCCAGTTATAATAAAGTGTTTACCTATCACGTCGCTCCTCCTTTATGTATATTTTAATAACAAGCTTAATAAAGTGTGATAGCATTCAATTTTATTTGTGTGTAATATTACTTAACTATGATATATGATACTATATATGCATAACTTTAAGTCAATGAATAGTATTCAAAATTGAAGGAGCTGAGATGAATATGAAACTTGTATTTTATGGCGCTGGTAATATGGCGCAGGCAATTTTTACTGGAATTATTAATTCCAACAATTTAAATGCAAATGATATTTATTTAACTAATAAATCCAATGAACAAGCATTAAAAAGCTTTGCAGAAAAATTAGGGGTTAATTATAGTTATGATGATGAAGCATTACTCAAAGATGCCGATTATGTATTTTTAGGTACAAAGCCCCATGATTTTGAAAATTTAGCTAATCGTATTAGAGAACACATTACTAATGATAATAGGTTTATTTCTATAATGGCAGGTTTATCTATTGATTATATTCGTCAGCAACTTAATACCAATAATCCATTAGCTCGTATTATGCCAAATACAAATGCTCAAGTTGGACATTCGGTTACTGGAATAAGTTTTTCAAATAATTTTGATCCTAAATCTAAAAATGAAGTGGATGAATTAATCAATGCATTTGGATCAGTTATAGAAATCTCCGAAGAACATCTACATCAAGTTACTGCAATTACAGGAAGTGGGCCGGCATTTTTATATCATGTATTTGAACAATATGTAAAAGCAGGTACTGAATTAGGTTTAGAACGAAATCAAGTCGAAGAATCTATACGCAATTTAATTATTGGAACAAGTAAAATGATTGAGCGTTCAGATTTAAGTATGTCTCAATTAAGAAAAAATATTACATCTAAAGGTGGTACTACACAAGCTGGACTTGATGCACTATCTCAATATGATATTGTGTCGATGTTTGAAGATTGTTTAGGTGCAGCTGTGAATAGAAGTATGGAATTATCACATAAAGAAGATGAATAAATAAAAACGCTTTTCTCCTAAGATAGTATTCTGAGAGAAAAGCGTTTTATTATATTTTGAAGGTATCGAAATCTTTAACGAAATAAAAATTTGGAGAAGTTTGATCAAGGGATAACTCATTGTATATTGATGTAACTTCATCAATGTTATATCTGTTACTGATATGAGTGATAAGACTTTTATTTACATTGGCTTGCTTAATTAGATTAAATACATCGTCTATATGACTATGATGGTAATTATTAGCAAGTTTCTTATCTCCTTCAATGTAAGTTGCTTCATGAATCATTAAATCAGAGTTGTTTGCTAATTTATATTCATTTTCACACGGTTTTGTATCACCAAATATACTGATAATTGGACCAGGTTTAGCTTTACCTTTAAAATCATCTGAATTGTAAATTAATCCTTTATATTCGAACGTTTCTTGTAATTTGACTTCCTGATATTTTGGACCAGGTTCTAGTCCAATATCTCTCAAGGCATCTACATTGATTGTACCAGGCGTGATTGGGGCTTCAATACGATATCCGAATGAAGGAATGCCATGGTTAAGCATTTCAGCTTGTACAGTAAAACCATTGTGGTGATACGCTAATTGTTGATTGATTTCGATATAGGTAATCGAATAATTCAAATGCGATTCAGAAAGTTGTAAAGATGTTTCGATGTAATTTTGAATCCCTTTAGGCCCTATAATAGTAAGGGGTTTATTTTCTCCACCTTGAAACGAACGACTTGTTAGTAGTCCAGGGAGACCAAAAATATGATCACCATGCATATGTGTTATAAAAATATGATCTATCTTCCCTAACTTAATAGAATGTCTTAAAATTTGATGTTGTGTTCCCTCGCCCACATCAAATAACCATATCGAATTTGAATATGGTTCTAGATTTAAAGCAATGGATTGTGTATTTCTCTCTTTCGTCGGTAACCCAGCACTTGTACCGAAAAATGTAACTTCCATGCTTCATCCTCCTCTTCTTAACTCATTTTATCATACGTAAGAATAATTTCTAAATCAAGAAATAAAATATAATTATAAACTATTATCGCATAATCATTTTTGATATTATTTTATTAAGCGCAAACTTGTGTCTCATATTTGTTAAAGTTGATTTTTAAGTCATAAAGCATTTTTCAATTTATTTTACTTAACTTTAAGCAAATATAATGACCTTACGTTGTGATTATCATATAATAAATTAATCTAGTATGTTTTGATATGAATTAAAATTACATTCTTATCAAATGAAATCCATAAGCATATTTAACTATGTGATTGATTTACTTTTAATACTACGCAATAAAAGTATCGTAACTAAAATTATGTTTAATCATAAAGTATATCATCTTTTATTATATTTATTTAAGAATTGAGGTTTTAATCTTGAGTACTAAACAAAAACACATTCCTTGTTTGATTACAATATTCGGTGCCACAGGAGATTTGAGTCATAGAAAGCTATTTCCTTCTATATTCCATTTATATCAACAAGATAATTTAGATGAACATATTGCTATTATTGGTATAGGACGTCGCGACTATAATAACGAACAATTTCGCGACCAAGTTAAAGCGTCAATTCAAACTTATGTTAAAGATACAGATAGAATTGATGAGTTTATGACGCATGTTTTTTATCATAAAACTGACGTGAGTGATAAAGATAGTTATCAGTCATTACTTCAATTTAGTGAGCGACTAGATTCAGAATTTGCTTTAGGTGGAAATCGTCTGTTTTACTTAGCGATGGCACCACAATTTTTTGGAGTGATCTCAGATTACCTTAAATCTTCTGGTCTTACTCAAACTAAGGGCTTTAAACGCTTAGTTATAGAGAAACCATTTGGCAGTGATCTTAAATCTGCTGAATCATTAAATAATCAAATAAGACGTTCGTTTAAAGAAGAAGAAATATATCGGATAGATCACTATCTTGGCAAAGATATGGTGCAAAATATAGAAGTATTACGATTCGCAAACGCAATGTTTGAACCTTTATGGAATAATAAATACATTTCAAATATTCAAGTTACATCATCAGAAGTATTAGGTGTCGAAGATCGTGGTGGGTATTATGAATCTAGTGGTGCACTTAAAGACATGGTACAAAATCACATGCTACAGATGGTTGCTTTACTTGCAATGGAAGCACCGATAAGTTTGAACAGTGAAGATATACGTGCAGAAAAAGTCAAAGTACTTAAATCTCTTAGACAATTAAAACCAGAAGAAATTAAAAAGAATTTCGTGCGTGGTCAATATGATCAAGGCACTATAGATGGTAAACAGGTTAAGTCATATCGAGAAGAAGATCGTGTAGCAAAGGATTCGGTTACACCTACATTTGTATCGGGTAAATTAACAATTGACAACTTTAGATGGGCTGGAGTTCCTTTCTATATTAGAACAGGTAAACGCATGAAATCAAAAACGATACAAGTCGTAGTAGAATTTAAAGAAGTACCTATGAATTTATATTATGAAACTGACAATTTACTAGATTCCAATTTGCTAGTCATTAATATTCAACCAAATGAAGGAATTTCATTGCATTTAAATGCTAAAAAGAACATTCAAGGAATTGATACTGAGCCCGTGCAATTATCATACGCAATGAGTGCCCAAGATAAAATGAATACTGTAGATGCATATGAAAACTTATTGTTTGATTGTCTTAAAGGTGATGCGACTAATTTTACACATTGGGAAGAATTAAAATCTACTTGGAAATTTGTAGATGCAATCCAAGATCAATGGACAATGGTTGAACCATGTTTCCCTAACTATGAAGCGGGTACAAATGGCCCTCTTGAAAGTGATCTTTTATTAAGTCGCGATGGGAATCATTGGTGGGATGATATCCACTAATATGAATTTTATATAAATATAGATTAGTGTGAATGATGATATCTTAATTTACGCAACGTTCAAAAGAACTTGTAGTGATTTAGGACTATAATCATTCACATTTTTTATATTTTTGCAAAAAATTAATCTAGCTTTAAGATGTATAATATTTAAAAATAATGTACAATAAAGATTATGATTGAATTTAATTGGAGTGAAAGTTTTGGACGTTATCAAGCAAATACAACAAGCAATTGTATATATTGAGGATCGTTTGTTAGAGCCTTTTAATTTGCAAGAATTAAGTGATTACGTTGGTCTTTCGCCGTATCATTTGGATCAATCTTTTAAGATGATTGTTGGTCAGTCACCAGAGGAATACGCACGTGCACGTAAAATGACAATAGCAGCAAACGATGTAGTTAATGGAGCTAGTCGATTAATGGATGTTGCTAAGAAATATCGTTATGCGAATTCAAATGATTTCGCAAATGATTTTAGTGATTTTCATGGTATCTCACCTATTCAAGCTACAACAAAAAAAGATGAACTAAAAATACAGAAACGATTGTATATAAAATTATCAACGACTGAAAATGCACCCTATACATACAGGCTTCAAGAGACTGATGATATATCTTTAGTTGGCTATTCAAGATTTATTCCTACTAAGCAATTATCAAATCCATTTAATATCCCAGACTTTTTAGAGGATTTATTAGTAGATGGTTATATTAAAGAACTTAAACGTTATAATGATACGAGCCCGTATGAATTATTTGTAGTCAGTTGTCCTCTGGAACAAGGTTTAGAAATATTTGTTGGTGTTCCGAGTGAACGTTACCCTTCACACCTTGAAAGCAGATTTTTACCTGGTCGCCATTATGCATTGTTTAATTTACAAGGTGAAATTGATTATGCTACAAACGAGGCTTGGTATTATATTGAATCTAGCTTACAACTAACTTTACCCTATGAGCGAAATAGTTTATATGTTGAGATTTATCCACTTGATATTTCATTTAATGACCCGTTCACTAAGATTCAACTATGGTTACCTATTAAACAAGAAATCTATGATTTAGATGAGGATTATCAAAATTAAAATGTGACATAGAGTTATGAGGTTATCAGTATTATATGAATTGTGTTTTGAATTCCAACTCGATAGATTTGTTGAATTTTAGAATGAAATTCTTCGAGTTGTGTTCAACTAAATTTAGTCGGGACAAACTTAATATAAATGAGTTATGGACTACCAATGTATAGTGAACACGCCAGTGAGGTAATTAACGTCACTGGCGTGTTCATTATTAATTTCTGAATTATCGTCACGGTATTATATTTCAACGACGAATGCTTCATAAGGTTTAATATGGTCTAAATTTATATCATTTAAGTGATAATTATGCAATTTTATATCTACAGATGAAATATCTAATTCAAAAGGTAGGTTTAGTTCTGATACTTCATTTGTTAGATTGGCTACAATTAATACTGTATTGTTTTTAAATGAGCGTGTATAAGCAAAAATCTGCTCATTTTCTGCATCGACCATACTAAACTTACCGTAAGTGTAAATCAAATCAGATTTTTTAAGTTGAATTAACGCTTTATAATAAGAGAGTATCGAAAACTTATCATTTAGTTGTTGTTTAACATTAATTTCTGTATAGTTAGGGTTTACATGAAACCATGGCTTACCAGTAGTGAATCCACCATTGATTGAATTATTCCATTGCATTGGAGTCCTTGCATTGTCACGGTTTTCCATTTTATATTTATCTAGTAATTGATTGACATCTCCACCTTCTTTTTTGACTATTTGATATTCAGTTTTAACTGCGACATCGTTGAAACTTTCAATGCTTTCAAATGGATAATTAGTCATACCTATTTCTTGACCTTGGTAAATAAAAGGTGTGCCCTGTTGTAAAAAGTAGGCAGTAGCGTGACTAGTTGCTGATTCATACCAATAATTTTTATCATCACCCCAGGTTGAAACACGGCGTGGTTGATCATGGTTTTCGATAAATAAAGCATTCCAACCTACATTTTCTAGTTGCTTTTGCCAACGATTTAAGACTTGTTTATAGGCTTTAACATCGAATTTCGTATCGCCAGTACTCCATAAACCGAGATGTTCAAACTGGAATATCATATTAAATTTCCCTTTTTCTTCTCCTACCCATTCTTCAGCATCATTAGGAGTGACACCATTAGCCTCGCCTACAGTCATAATGTCATATCGACTTAACGATTTATCTTTCATTTCTTGGAGCCATTCTTGTATTCCTGGCTGATTCATATCTACATCAAATGCTGGAGCAAATTTTTTGCCATCAGGTATAGGTAAATCTCCTGCTTCAAAATTCTTTTTAATATGAGTAATGGCGTCAACTCTAAATCCATCAATACCTTTTTCAAACCACCAATTCATCATATCAAACACAGCTTGTCTTACATCTGGATTTTCCCAATTTAAATCTGGCTGCTTTTTGCTAAATAAATGGAAATAGTATTGCTTAGTCGATTCGTCAAACTCCCAAGTTGAACCATTAAAGATACTTTCCCAGTTATTAGGTTCAGATCCATCAGGTTTAGGATCCGCCCAAATATACCAATCTCTTTTTGCACTTGCTTTACTAGATTTTGATTCAATAAACCATGGGTGTTCATCTGATGTGTGATTCACCACTAAGTCTAATATTAATTTCATTCCTCTTTGATGTATGCTTGATAACAATTGATCAAAATCGTCCATTGTACCAAATTCACTCATAATGCCTTTGTAGTCACTAATATCATATCCATTGTCATCGTTTGGTGATGGATACATTGGGCTTAACCAAATGACATCTATTCCTAAATTTTCTAGATAATCTAATTTTTCAATTAATCCAGGCAAATCACCTATTCCATCTCCATTACTATCATTAAAACTACGTGGATATACTTGATATGCAACAGCTTCTTTCCACCAATTTCTTTTCATAAAATCATCTCCTCTATTATTAAAAAAACTAAAATATTAAAATAAACAAAATTAATAAGTTAAAATAAAAGGACTCATTAATTTTGATAAAAATTATGCTAAGAGAAAACGTTTACATTAAAATTTCAATAAAATCCCACCCAATTTAGAGTGAGATTTTTTAATTTTAATTATTCTTCTACCCATTGTGTATGGAAAATACCTTCACGGTCTTTACGTTCATAAGTATGTGCGCCAAAGTAATCACGTTGTGCTTGAATTAAATTTGCAGGTAAATCCTCTGAACGATAACTATCATAGTAATTTATACTTGCTGAAAAACCAGGTGTTGGCACGCCATTGTATACACTAGTAGCTACTACTTCACGTAGTGCATCTTGATATTCCATAACAATGTTTTTGAAGTAAGGGTCTAATAATAAGTTTTGTAGGTTTTCATTATTATCGTAGGCATCTTTTATTTTTTGTAGGAATTGTGCACGAATAATACAACCTTCACGCCAAATCATTGCTAATTCGCCTAATTTCAAATTCCACTCATTATCTTCACTGGCTTTTCTCATTTGAGCAAAACCTTGAGCATATGAGCATATTTTACTCATATAAAGTGCCTTACGTATTTTTTCTAAGAATGCTTTTTTATCGCCTTCAAAATGTGCTTTAGGTCCTTTTAAAGATTTAGATGCAGTAACACGTTCTTCTTTAATTGATGAGATGAATCTCGCAAATACAGATTCTGTAACGATTGTTAACGGAACACCTAATTCTAGTGCGTTAATTGAAGTCCATTTACCTGTGCCTTTTTGACCTGCAGTATCTAATATTTTTTCTACAAGTGCTTCATTGTCATCATCTAATTTATTGAAAATATCACCTGTAATCTCTATTAAATAACTTTCAAGTTCTCCAGCATTCCATTCTTTAAAAGTTTGAGAAATTTCTTTATGTGACATGCCTAATAAATCTTTCATCATTGCATAACTTTCAGCAATTAATTGCATATCAGCATATTCGATACCATTGTGTACCATCTTAACATAATGTCCTGCACCATTAGGGCCAATGTAAGTCACACATGAAGCACCATCTTGTGCTTTAGCAGCAATTGCGTCCAATATATCGCTGACTTTATTATAAGCATCTTTTTGACCACCTGGCATTAAAGAAGGTCCCGTGAGTGCGCCGATTTCTCCACCAGAAACCCCCATACCAATAAAGTTAATGCTACTTTCAGCTAAAGCTTTATTTCGACGAATCGTATCTTGGTAATTAGTATTACCACCATCAATTAAAATATCATCATCGTCTAATAAAGGTAATAAACCATCTATAGTGGCATCTGTTGCAGGTCCAGCTTTTACCATTAATAAAATCTTACGAGGTTTCTCTAAAGATTTTACAAATTCTTCTAAAGAGTATGTTGGGTAAATTTCTTTTCCAGGTGATTCTTTAACCATTTCATCAGTTTTTTGTCTTGATCGGTTATAAACAGAAACACTATAACCACGTGATTCAATATTCCAAGCTAGGTTTTTCCCCATTACTGCTAAACCCACTACTCCAATTTGTTGTGTCATATTACTTACCTCTCTTGTTCAAAAATTTTCAATAATATTGTAACATAAATCGCTAATTAACAATCATGATATGCATGTTTTATTCAGCTACTAACTCAATAATTTTTATTATTTGTCTTGTGAGCATATACATATCTTTTATTGCTATTCTTTCTGAAGTAGTATGTATGTTTTCATATCCTACTCCTAAAATTACGGAAGGAATACCGTATTGATTCATGATGTTGCCATCTGAACCACCACCAGCAATACAGGTATCCCCTTTTAGCCCGAGGGCTAATGCACTAGATATAGCATATTGTGTTACTTTGTCAGTTTCATTAACTTCAAATCCAGGATAACTTTTTTCAACTAACACTTCAGCTTGACCACCTAATTCATTTGCTGTTGTTTCGAAAGTCTCTTTCATATGTTTCACTTGTTTATTAATGCTTTGATCATCATGTGACCGTGCTTCTGCCTCTAAAGTGACTTCATCAGCTATAATATTAGTTGCAGAGCCACCGTGAAATTTACCGATATTGGCTGTTGTTAATGCATCTACTTGTCCCAATTTCATTCGACTGATTGCTTTTGATGCAATATTTATTGCGCTAATACCTTTTTTAGGTGTGCTTGCATGGGCTGTTTTCCCTTTTATAGTTGTATAAATCTTTACTTGAGTTGGAGCACCGATAACAGTAGTTCCAACATCTTTACTTGCATCTACAGCATAGCCGAAATCTGCATCTAGAAGTCGAGTATCTATTGCTTTAGCACCTACTAATCCAGATTCTTCTCCCACGGTTATAATTATTTGAATCTGTCCATGTGGCAAATTTGATTCCTTAATTTGTTTAATCGCTTCAATTATTGCCGCAAGACCAGCTTTATCGTCCGCGCCAAGTATCGTAGTTCCATCGCTATAAACGTATCCATCTTCTTTTACTACAGGTTGGATGTTTTTTCCTGGAACTACAGTATCCATGTGACTTGTAAAATAAATTTTCGGCACATTCTGATGACTTATATTACTTTTTAGCGTGCAAATAAGATTGTTAGCACCTAATCCATCATTTTTTGAAGCTTCATCTTCAATAACATTGAGCCCCATTTTTTTAAACGTATCTTTAAGATAAGGTTGAATTGTTTCTTCGTGTCCTGTTTCCGAATTAATTTGCACTAATTCTAGAAAACAATCTAATAAACGCTTTTGATTAATCATTTTTGGTCCCCCCTTTTTACTTGTATAAATATATTTTAACTGACATTATGAATTGTCAAAACTAATTTAACTCTTCACTAATGATTTAATTCTATGACATTTTACAACCTATAAGATAAAGTATATAATTTTATTATTATAAAGTTGATATTTTACGAGTGAATGAATTATAGTTTATAGTGTCAATGACTCAATGGTTGAATATGACTTTATGATGCGGAGGATTAAAATTGAACAATAAAGTGTTACGTGTCATTATTGTTGTTATGTTAATTGCAGTAGTACTAGCATTACTATTAACTAGCATAGCTCCATTAATGAACTAATGAAAAAACCGTTACATGACGTTAATTAATATTTCGTCAAGTAACGGTTTTTTTATATTTCACTATGCAATTTTAAAGAACCAAATTGAGATTTAATATTTAAGTATTCTTCTAGTTCATTTAGAATTTGAATAATATGTGCACGGGAATTTAAAGTCTTATGAGTAGTCGGTAATGGTAAATCATCGAGAGATAAACGTATTTCATAAAGTGAATGTAGTCTTAGAGCCGTATAATCATTGCTATTTACATTACTTCCAATTTCATACATTAATTGTGAAATCTTTTCAAGTATAGGATCATCTGTATTTATCTTTTCTAATAACGATGTCATACGTTTTAATAATTCAACTTGTTCTTCCCTCATATCGAAATAATGATAAAATGAATTTTCGTTTCGTACAAAGTGATTTTTAACATCTCTAAAAGCAAGTGATTTTGCTTTTTTAATATTTAAAAGTAATGAATCAAATTTAATATTTAAATGATCATTATGCATTGAGCAGGCTTGACTAAAAATATTAAATATTTCAGTTATTTGATTTTCGATATCCTGCTTAAAATGATTCAATTTCTTATCTAAACTAGGCATCATTAAGTTCATTAGAAATGCTATACCTAAGCCCACTATTAATAGCATTATTTCATTTAAAATAAGGTGCCCATTAATAGCCTTGGCGTTAAAGACATGTAATAATATGACACAACTAGTAATAACACCTTCTTGCACATTTAGAACAACAGTCAAAGGAATAAACAACAAAACAATTAAACCTAAAACAAATGCATGTTGTCCTAAAAGACTAAAAATTGCTGAACCTAAAAATAATATGAGTAAACATGAAACTAGTCGAGATAAAATTGCTTGTACTGAATGCATCTTAGTGTGCTTTATGCACAATACAACTAAAATAGCACTGGATGCATAATTATCTAAACCTAAAAGTTTACATATGATTACTCCTAAAGTCATTCCCACAGCAGTTTTGACAGTTCTAAATCCTATTTTATAGGGATTTAACTTAAGCATGGAACTAACCTTTTATCTTTCTTCACAATATTTATCAAATAAAGATTGCAACTGATTGATTACGTCCATTACATCATGACCTTCAATCTGATGTCGTTCAATCATTTCGGTGATTTTACCATCTTTAATCAAAGCAAAAGATGGACTTGAGGGTGCATATCCTTCAAAATATTCTCTGGCTTGTTGTGTTGCCTCTTTATCTTGCCCTGCAAATACTGTAACTAATCGTTGAGGTAATTTATCATAATGTAATGCATGTGCCGCAGCAGGACGTGCAATCCCACCTGCGCATCCGCATACGGAATTTACCATGACTAAAGATGTCCCTTTTTGTTGTAAAACTTGATCAACATCCTCAGCAGAAGTTAATTGTTGATAACCAGCATGCTCAATTTCGTTTCGTGCTTGTTCAACAACATCATTCATATATAAATCAAAGTTTAAATCCATGATTTGTCACCTTCCATAATAAGTTAATTTTACTTATTTTATTCTACTAATTAACAGCACATTGTTCAACAGGATTAATTTATGATGATTGAAAAATTCTAGTTGAAATTTAAAATGAATACTGAAGAACGCTTTAAGAAGAAATTCTCCTCCTTAAAGCGTTCAACTATAATATGAAGTTTAATTGGTAATCAATGTTTGTAATTAATAAATAGATGTATTTTCAATAGAATATTGTTCTATTTTTTTCTTAACAAGATTCATAAATTTTCCCGTTTGAACACCGTCGAGAATACGATGATCGATTGAAATACACAAATTAACCATATTTCTAATTGCTATCATATCATCTATAACTACAGGTTTCTTTACAACTGATTCTACTTGTAAAATGGCAGCTTGTGGATGATTAATGATTCCCATTGAAGAAACAGAACCAAAGGAACCAGTATTATTAACCGTAAATGTACCGTTTTGCATATCACTTTGTGATAATTTCCCTAATCTCGCTTTAGTAGCTAAATCATTAATTTCACGTGCAATACCTTTAATTGACTTTTCATCTGCATTTTTAATGACTGGCACATACAATTTATCATCATCTGCAACAGCAATAGAGATATTAATATCTTTGTTGATAACAATTTCATCTCCTTGCCATGTACTATTGAGTAATGGATTTGCTTTTAAAGACTCTGCAACAGCTTTTACAAAGAACGCAAAGAAAGTTAAATTGTACCCCTCGTTCTGTTTGAATTGAACTTTATGATGGTTTCTAGTCTGAACCAAATTCGTCGCATCGGCTTCAACCATCATCCAACCGTGAGGTATTTCGCTGACACTAGTAACCATATTTTGTGCGATAGCTTTTCTAATACCTTTAACTGGTACGACACGTTCATTTGATAATGGTGCGTTTTCATTTTTAGATGAGGATTGATGTAAAAAGTCACCATGGTTGATTGAATGATCTTTTTTATCTGTTTGTTTAAATTCTTTTTCTTTTTCTTGATTGTTTGGATTGTTAATAATATTTTGAATATCCTTCTTAGTAACACGACCTTCAAAACCAGTTCCTATGACTTGTGTTAAATCAATACCATGTTCAGAAGCTAATTTAAAGACAACAGGCGAAAATCGTCCATTGTTATTTGCGCGACTTGAGGCTGTATGCTCCTCAATTTCATGAGTGTTAGGATTATTTTCGAATTGTGACACCTTTACATTTGATTGAGAATGCTGATTTTGTTCTTCCTTAAAATCATTTGCCGATTCTGTTTGATTTTGATCATTTGCCGAATCGATTTTACAAATCACTGTGTTTATATTAACAGTTTGTCCTTCTTCAACCACTAATTCTGTTATTGTTCCTGAAATTGTTGAAGGCACTTCAGCTGTTACTTTATCTGTAATAACTTCACATAATGGTTCATACTCATCTACATGATCTCCAACTGATACTAACCATTGTTCAATCGTACCTTCATGCACACTTTCACCAAGCTTAGGCATTTTTATATCCAATTGACACCCTCCTTAAAATTGTGCGAGTTCACGCATTTTGTCCTGTATCTTTTCTGGGTTCATCATAATTTCATTTTCTAATGTTGGTGAAAACGGCATAGATGGGACATCCGGTGCAGCTAGTCGCATGATTGGCGCATCTAAATCGAACAAACAGTTTTCAGCTATAATTGCAGATACTTCAGACATAATGCTCCCCTCTAGATTATCTTCAGTAACAAGGAGAACTTTACCAGTACGTTGAGAGCGTTCAATGATAGTTGCTTTATCTAGTGGATAAACAGTTCTTAAGTCGACTACTTCAACATCGATGCCGTCACTTGCCAAAATATCTGCGGCTTGTAAACAGTAATTCACCATTAATCCGTAACAAAATACAGTAATGTCCTCTCCTGACCTTTTAACATCAGCTTTACCTAGAGGTACAGTATAATATGTTTCGGGAACTTCCTCTTTTAGAAAACGATATGCTTTTTTATGTTCAAAGTATAAGACTGGATCGTTAGATTCTATAGAGGATAATAGAAGACCTTTAGCATCATAAGGTGATGAAGGAATAACAATAGTTAAACCAGGAGTTGAAGCAAAAATGCTTTCAACACTTTGCGAATGATATAATCCACCATGAACGCCACCACCAAATGGTGCTCTGATAGTCAGTGGGCAATTCCAGTCATTATTTGAACGGTATCTCATTTTAGCTGCTTCACTTATAATTTGATTTGTAGCAGGCAAAATGAAATCTGCAAATTGTATTTCGGCAATAGGTCTCTTACCTAGCATTGCTGCACCAATAGCAGTACCAATAATATTCGATTCCGCAAGAGGTGTATCAATTACACGTTCATCACCATACTTACTTTGTAATCCTTTAGTTGTGCCGAAAACGCCACCCTTTTTTCCTACATCTTCGCCAAGTATAAATGCATTACTAAAATGATTTAATGCTAAGTCTTGTGCATTTTGTATAGCTTCTAAGTATGATAATTTAGTCATTTTGTTGACCTCCCTCTTCATAAACATATGTCAAAGCTTCTTCTACTGAAGGGTATGGTGCTGCTTCAGCAGATTTAGTAGCTTCATTAATGAGTTCTTTATGCTCTGTTTCTAATTGACTCAACCAATTTTCGTTTATGATGCCTTGATCGAGTAAGGCCGTTTTAAATTTTATATTACAATCCTCTTGTTTCAATAGGTCTCTTTCTTCTTTTGAACGATATGTATCATCATCATCAGATGAATGTGGTGTCATACGTGAAGTGACTGCTTCTATCAATGTTGGACCTTCACCTGCTAGCGCTCGTTCTCTTGCTTCTTTCATTGCTTTGTATACCGCAATTGGATCATTTCCATCTACCTGGATTCCATGCATACCGTAACCTAATGCACGATCAGATAACTTTTCAGCAGCATATTGTAGTGAATCAGGTACAGATATCGCATATTTATTGTTAATTATTACACAGACGAAAGGTAATTTGTGAACTGCAGCAAAGTTCATACCTTCGTGAAAGTCACCTTGATTTGAACTGCCTTCTCCAACTGTCGCAGTAGCAATGTTTGGCTTGTTATCCATTTTAAGTGCTAATGCAGCACCGACTGAATGTGGTATTTGAGTAGCTACCGGAGAACTTTGAGATAAAATGCCTTTTTCTTTGTGACTGAAATGAGAAGGCATTTGTTTACCGCCTGAGTTAATGTCATCACGTTTTCCAAAAGCTGATAACATGGTATCTAAAGGAGAAATTCCCATATAAGTAACAAATGCTAAATCACGATAATAAGGGGATGAGATATCACCTTTTTGCATTGCATATGCCATACCAATTTGAGTTGCTTCCTGCCCTTGACCACTGACGACAAATGGAATTTTACCTGCACGATTGAGTAACCATAGTCTTTCGTCTGTTTTTCTTCCTAAGTCCATCCATTTATATATTTTTTTGAGGTCTTCTTCTGTAAGGCCTGCTGACTTGTAATCTATCATTTTTTTACCTCCAACTATACATGAATTGCTTGACCATTAGCTTTTAAACCTAATTCCATGACTACCTCGGATAATGAAGGATGTGCATGTGTTGTTAAACCAAGTTCTAAAGATGAGCCATTCATAAATTGTAACAATGAAATTTCATTTATTAATTCTGTAACATGTGGCCCTATCATATTAAGACCTATGATTTCATCGTCATCTTTATTAACTACCATCTCGCAAAATCCTTTTGATTGGGTTACATCTTCAATCATTGCCTTTCCTATAGCTTTAAAAGGAACTTTGATACTTTTTGCTTTAAGGCCTGCTTTTTTTGCTTGTTCTAAATTTTTACCAATTGAA
Organism: Staphylococcus sp. HMSC065D05; assembly: GCF_001813195.1. Classification (NCBI taxonomy): domain Bacteria; kingdom Bacillati; phylum Bacillota; class Bacilli; order Caryophanales; family Staphylococcaceae; genus Staphylococcus; species Staphylococcus sp. HMSC065D05. Next base: position 433,614 of record NZ_KV811746.1, on the reverse strand, counting down.
GCAATTTCTGGATTTGTATAAACACATTTTGGTATCAGGTCATAATTGACAGGTATAGGGGAACAATCAAACATATGTTCAACTGCAACTATAGCTTCTTTTGAACCAACGTGTGCCAATTGTAATTGCCCTATACAATCTCCTGCTGCGTATATATGTTTATCTTCAGTTTGCTGATAAGCATTAGTTATAATATGACCAGCATCAGAAGTCTTTATTTTAGTGTTATTTAAACCAATATCATTTGTATTAGGCTTTCTACCAATTGCAATAAGTACTTTATCGAATTGGACGGGCTCATCTGAAATATTAATAGTTACACCCTTATCAGTTTGATTAAAATGCTCTTTGGTCAATTGAATATTTTCGTAAAATGTAACGCCTCGATCAGTTAATTCTTCTTTTAGTAATGAGGCAACTTGTGGACTCTCGGTAGGAAGAACTCTGTCGTTCGCTTCGATTACTACTACATCAGTACCTAAATCATTCATCAGAGATGCAAATTCTAAACCAATAACACCTCCACCTATGATTGCTAATCTTTGTGGTAGTGTATTTAACCTTAGGATATCATCACTCGATAGTATTTGTTGATGGTCAAAGTTAATGAACGGAAGAGATTGTGGTGACGACCCAGTAGCTATAAGCACATTTTTATTAGGTAGTATATCTGATTCGCCGTCTTCATATTCCACAGAAATTGTACCGCTCTGAGGAGAAAATATAGATGTTCCCATAATTCGTCCAATACCATTGTAAATATCTATATGATGATGTTTCATCAGTTGATTGACGCCTTTATGCAACTGTTTAACAATCGCATCTTTACGTTCTAAAATTTTAGGGAAATTAATTTTAAAATGATTGACATCAATTCCAAATGTATGTGCGTTTTTAATAGTATGATTGACTTCAGCCGATTTTAAAAGTGCTTTAGTAGGTATACATCCTTTATGTAAACACGTACCACCTAAGAGTGATTTTTCTACTATCGCTACTTTTTTTCCTAATTGAGAAGCTCTGATGGCGGCTACATATCCTGCCGTACCACCACCTAACACGACTAAATCATATTGTTTTTCTGACATGGTCTAACTCCTTAAATTTATAGAAGACTAAAAATACAAATATAAATTCTGTATTTTAGTCCTCTAGAGGTTTATTTAATGTTCACGCTATTCATTAGATAAAAAGAATAAACAAGAGATGAAAATAATAGTAGTATTAACATTATTGATATTTCTAATTACAATCTTGTTTTCTTCAATTTTAAATAATACTTAACTATTTTACATCATTTGTAATTTTAATCAAAACCAAAATCATTGTGCTTGAATTTGGTAATCATAATTAAATATTGTGATTTTGCTTAATCATTTCTTTTGCATTTTCTCTTGTGAGCTCAGTCACACTTGCTCCTGAAATCATACGTGCTATTTCATCTATTTTATTTTCATCTTTCAATTCTTTGACTTGAGTTGTAGTTCTATCGGCATTGGATGCCTTGCTTATAAGTAGATGATGATCACTCATTGAAGCTACCTGAGGTAAGTGTGAAATACAAATAACTTGAATGTATTGAGCAATATCTCGCATTTTTTCAGCCATTTTTTGTGCTGCTTGACCAGATACACCCGAGTCAACTTCATCAAAAAGAATCGCTGTTTGGCCACGTGATTTAACAAATATACTTTTTAGAGCTAGCATAATTCTTGAAAGCTCACCACCTGAAGCGATTTTATTAAGACTTTTAAGTGGTTCACCACGATTTGGACTAATTAAAAATTCCACAAATTCAATACCTTCAATTGTAGGTTCATCTAATGGTTTAAACGAAATCTCAAGGTTAGCATCTTTCATTTGTAAATTTTGTATTTCAGAAACAATATGGTCCCTTAGCTCTCTCGCTACACGCCTACGTTCTTGAGAAAGTTTTTTTCCTATATCTATCACATCGTTATAAAGCGTTTTAATTTCTTCCCTTAATTGTGATGTACTTTGTTCATAGTTTTCTATTTTATCAATTTCATTTGCAAGTTTACTTTGATAACCAATAAGTTCAGTAATATCCTTACCATATTTACGTTTTAAATTATTAAGTAAATTCATTCTGGATTCATACTCATTTAAAACTTGCTCATCGAATTCAGTGTTAGCCATTTCGTCGTAAATTTCATGCTTAGCATCTTCTAGTATATAGTAAAATTGATCAATGTCCTCTTTTAATCTTACGAATTTTTCTGGAACGATATCATTAATCGTTTGTAAGTAGTTGCTTAATTCGTACAACCTATCGGGTATTGCGTTTTCATCAGTTAGAACTTGATGTGCGTTGTTTAAAGCTAGATTTAATTTTTCAGAGTTTTGAATTCTTTTAATATCGGATTCAAGTTGATCCACTTCGCCTTCTTTCAGTGAAGCTTCGGTTAGTTCCTCTAATTGAAACTTCATTAAGTCTAATCGTTGTAATAAAGCTTGGTCCGCAGATTCTAATTCCTCTAATTCTTTACGTTTATTTTTATATTGCTTATAAGAAAGTTGATATTGATTAAGTAAATCTGAATATTGATTGTCTGCATAATCATCTAATAGTTGAAGATGATATTTTTGCTTAAGTAAAGACTGTGTTTCATGTTGCCCATGAATATCAAGCAGTTCTTGCATCACTTTTCTTAAGTCCTGTAGAGTGACAGTTTGATTATTAATTCGACATATACTCTTGCCAGAACTGAATATTTCTCTTTTAACTAATAGAAAATCTTCATCAACATCTATAGCTAAAGATTCTAGTATTTTAATTGCATCTTTACTCTCGTCTATATCAAAGATACCTTCGATAATCGCTTTCTTTTCGCCATGTCTGACGTAATCAGAAGAAGCTCTCATACCGATTAACTGTCCAATGGCATCAATAATGATAGATTTTCCTGAGCCAGTTTCACCACTCATAACTGTTAGACCGTCAGAAAAGTTTATATCAAGTTCGTCAATAATGGCAAATTGTTTTATTGATAAGGTTTGTAACATAAATTCATCGCATCCTTATAATAAATTGAAAATTCGAGTTTTGATTTCTTCACTCGCTTCTTCGTTTCGACAAATAAGTAAGCATGTATCATCACCACAAATTGTACCAAGCACCTCATCCCAATCAATTTGATCAAGTATAGCACCAATGGATTGAGCATTACCAGGAAGCGTTTTAAGTACTAGTAGATTACCAGTGCCTTCAATATTTACAAATGAATCCATTAAATATCTACCCAACTTCTCTAATGGATGATATCTACGATCATTTGGTAAACTATAAACATATTGTCCTGTAGGTGCAGGAACTTTAATTAATTGCAATTCTTTAATATCTCGTGAAACAGTAGCTTGTGTAACATTTAAATCATACTCATTCAAACGTTTAACTAGTTCATCTTGTGTTTCTATTTGTTCATTTGAAATTATCTCTCTTATTTTTATGTGTCTCACTGACTTTTTTGGCACAATTAACACCTCAAATTACGAATATTTATACATTGATTTTAACACATGGCGGTCTGAACTACTACTAAACACTATTTTGAAATTGTGAAGTTAAAATATCTAATGAGCACTATATCAGTATTTATTACAAAATCACTTTCATAATTAATAATACTAAAATAAGTGTTTAGAAATAAAAATGTGAATAATTCTTGTATATAAATTGAAGAATTAAAAAAGATTGCCTCATAGATAAGCTATGAAGACAACCTACAGATATAAATGTGTTATAACGTTAAAGTAAACATTCTGACGATAGTATAAAATTTTGTTATAAATTAATGGTCTCTGTTATAGAATAAATCTACAATATCGCTTAATTCTGAAGTATCATATTGATCAGAAATTTGATTTAAGCAGTTCAAGGCAAGACATTGATGATTGTTTAACTTTTCTTCTGCTCCATCTTTTCCAAGTAAAGAAACATAAGTACTTTTATGATTTACTATATCACTGCCTACTTTTTTGCCAAGTTTTGATTCATCACCATATACATCCAGCAAATCATCTTTAATTTGAAACATCATTCCTAAATGATGACTAAATTCATCTAGATTCTTAGCAATATTTTGTTCAACTTGAGCAATGTCTACCGCGGCCATAACTGAAAAATTTAGTAAAGCACCTGTCTTAGTTTTATGAATTGACTCTAAAGTTTCTAAACGAATTGACTTCCCTTCACTTTCCATATCAAGCGCTTGGCCACCTACCATTCCCAAATGTCCACTTGCTTTTGAAAGTCTTTGTATAATATTTACTTTCACACTATCTTCAATGGTAGTATCATTAGAAACTAATTCAAAAGCTTTTGTTAATAATGCATCACCAGCAAGAATGGCTTTCCATTCACCATATACTTTATGATTTGTTAATTCTCCTCTACGGTAATCGTCATTATCCATTGCTGGTAAATCATCATGAATTAAAGAATAAGTATGAATCATTTCCAATGCTAATGCACTATTTAGTCCTTGTTGATAATCTTTATTAAGCATTTTTAGTGTTAATAATAATATGACTGGTCTGATTCTTTTACCACCAGCATTTAATGAGTATTTCATACTTTCTTCTAAATTAGTCTTTAATGGTGATGATTGTATTGATTTATTCAGTGATGTATTAATTATATCTATTAATTTATTCATTTGCAGTTTCTTCATTGCCTTCATCACCAACTTCTTCTTGCATTAATTCATTCACTTTTTTCTCTGCTTCTTTTAAAGTTGAATCACAATTAGCAGATAGTTTCATACCACGTTGGTATAAATCGAGGGATTCTTCTAAAGAAACTGCTTCATTATCCAATTTTTGAACGATATTTTCAAGTTCTTTCATCATTTCTTCGAAACTTTGCTTTTCTTTACTCATCATTACACCTTACTTTCTTAACCATTGCATCGACACTTCCGTCTTTCATTGTTAAAGATATTTTGTCGTTTTCATTCAATTTATGTGTGCTTGTAATCACTTCATCGTCTTTGTTGACAATTGCGTATCCCCTAAGCATCGTATTGGTAGGGCTTAAATTATTGAGATTTTCTAATTTATTTTTTAGCACTGTTTTTAAATTAGTAATGTTATTGGACATTATTTTGGACAATCTAGAATGCAATTGATAAACAGATTGCTTTTCTTGAGTAATCTGCTGATTTAAATTTTTAAAATTAAAACTTTGTTGAAGTAACTTGAGGTGATGTTTTGACTTTTCAACTTTAGTATTTAATAGAAGATTTAACTGTCTTTCTAATTCATCACGTTTTTGAATTTGTTGATCGTACAATAAACTCGGTTGCTTAAATTTATAATATGATGATATGTGATTAAGTTGTTTCTTCTGATGTTCGATATATTGTTTTATATATCTTGATAATGTATATTCATACTGTTTAATTTGTTGTAATAACTCATATTGATCAGGTGTTGCTATAACAGCAGCTTGAGTAGGTGTCGCAGCTCTAACATCTGCTACAAAATCGCTTAATGTAAAATCAGTCTCATGACCTACAGCTGATATAATAGGTGTTTGACAATTAAAGATGGCTTTAACAACATCTTCTTCATTAAAGTTCCACAAATCTTCAATTGAACCACCACCGCGTCCAACTATTATTGTATCAACATCTAATGAATCGGCATATTGAATCTTTTTTATTATATCTTGCCTAGCCTGCGTGCCTTGAACAAGGGTACTGATTTGAATTTGCTCGACCAAAGGGTAGCGATTATTAATCGTACTATGTATGTCTCTAATGGCTGCACCTGTACTCGCTGTTAAAACCGCTATTTTCTTTGGATACTTTGGTATAAGTTTTTTGTTACTTTGATCAAAATAGCCTTCTTTTTTCAATTTCTTTTTTAGTTGTTCAAGCTTTTGGTATAAATTACCAATACCATCGATTTGCATCTTATTAACATAAATTTGATAATTTCCTCGTCTTTCATAAACAGAAACGCGAGCTTCAATTAAAACCTCATCACCTTCTTTAGGCTCAAAGCCTAACTTAGAAGCATTTCCTTTAAACATCATTGCACTGATGACACTTTCTTTGTCCTTGACATTAAAATATAAATGTCCGCTTGAGTGCTTTTTAAAGTTAGATAATTCTCCTTTGATAAGAACTGATTGAAGATGAGGATCTTGGTCAAATTTATATTTTATATATTTAGTTAGTGCAGAAACACTTAAATATTCAGTCATAGTTATCACTCATTTTAATCATTTATATTACTTAAAACACCATTAACAAATTTATAATGATCATCATCACTAAACTGTTTTGTAAGTTCTACAGCTTCATTAACAACTACTTTTTTAGGTGTATCGCTGTGCAATATTTCAAACGTTGCCATTCTTAAAATAATACGATCTGATTTCAGTAAACGATCGATAGACCAGTCTTTTAAATGGGGTTTTATTGTGTCGTCTAAAACGATTTGATGATCTTTGACTCCAGTAACTAACCAGTATATAAAATCAAAGTCTAAATCAGAATGATCATCTTTAATAAATTCAATTGCTTCTTGAATTGTTAAATCCGTCTCTTTTATTTCAAGTTGAAATAAAGTTTGAAAAGCTTGTATTCTTGCATCTTTACGACTCATATTTTACTCCTTCAAATGTATTTATAAAATTATAGGTACAACTTTCTAGTTAAAGTGCACCTATAATTTAAATTATTTATTTTTCTGCTACGATACTTCTGATGTGAATATTAATTTGCTGTGGTTCAATAGCTGTCATTGTCGTAATTGAATTGAAAATCGCTGATTGAATTTGATTTGCAGTTTTAGAAATATTTACGCCATGTTTTAGAGAACAAAATACATCAATGTATATTCCGTCTTCTTTAGCTTCGATTTTTAAATCTCTGTTTAAATTTTTTCGACTAATCTTCTCTAGATTTGTTTTTTTTAATTCAGCAAAATGACCTGTAATGCCTTCTACTTCTGATGTCGCAATGGATGCGATAACAGATAATACTTCTGGTGCTATTTCAATTTTTCCTAAATTAGATTGAGAATAATCTGCTACATTGACCATCCTTTATCCTCCTATTGGTTATTATCGTCCATAATATTATACTTTTCTAGGAATTTTGTATTAAATTCCCCACTTCTAAAAATATGATTATTTAGAAGTCTTAAGTGGAATGGAATCGTAGTGTCGATACCTAAAACAAGATATTCACTTAAAGCACGAATGCCTGTCATAATTGATTCTTCACGTGTAGGTTCGTGAACTATAAGTTTTGCCACCATGGAGTCATAGTAAGGTGGTATCGTATAATTAGTATAACATGCTGATTCAATTCTCACTCCAAAACCGCCTGGGGCAAGATATTGAGTAATCTTGCCTGGTGAAGGCATAAAGTTTTTGTAAGGATTTTCAGCATTGATTCGAAATTCAATGGCATGACCGTTAATGGAAATATCTTCTTGTTTAAAAGGTAACGCTTCACCCATAGCAACTTTGAGTTGTAATTTTACTAAATCTACTCCTGTTACCATTTCAGTTACTGGGTGTTCGACTTGAATACGTGTATTCATTTCCATGAAATAAAATTGATTATCATCTAAATCATATATAAATTCAATTGTACCTGCGTTTTCATAATTTACAGCTTTTGCAGCTCTGATTGCAGCATTACCCATTTCTTGGCGTTTATCTTCACTTAATACTGGTGAAGGTGCTTCTTCAACGAGTTTTTGCATTCTTCTTTGAATTGTACAATCACGTTCACCTAAATGTATAACGTTTCCATAAGTATCGCCAATAATTTGAATCTCTATATGTCTAAAGTTTTCTATAAATTTTTCTAAGTATAAACCGCCATTTCCGAACGCTGTTTCAGCTTCTTGTTGTGTCATACGGTAACCAGTTTCAAGTTCTTTCTCATCACGAGCAACCCGAATACCTTTTCCACCACCACCTGCAGTGGCTTTGATGATAACTGGATAGCCAATTTTTTTAGCAGTTTTTTTAGCGTCATCTATACTTTGAATAAGCCCTTCACTTCCTGGTACTACAGGTACATTGGCTTTAATCATTTCAGCTTTAGCAATATCTTTTATTCCCATTTTTTGAATTGATTGATAGCTTGGCCCAATAAATTTTAATTGGCATGCTTCACACAATTCAGCAAAATCACCATTTTCAGCCAAAAAGCCGTATCCAGGATGAACACCATCACATCCTGTAGAAGTAGCGATAGATAAAATATTTGGTATATTTAAATAAGAATCTTTTGATAAAGTAGGACCGACGCAATATGCTTCATCAGCAATTTGAGTATGTAATGCATCTTTGTCACCTTCTGAGTATATAGCTACTGTTTGAATACCTAAATCGTGTGCCGCTCTTATTATTCTTACTGCGATTTCACCACGATTAGCGATTAAAATCTTCTTCATTATTTCACCTTAAATAACGGCTGGCCATACTCTACCATTTGTCCGTCTTCTACTAAAATTTCTACGATTTCACCTGTTGTTTCGGCTTGAATCTCATTAAATAATTTCATAGCTTCTAATATACAAACAGTACTGTCATTCGTAACTTTATCTCCTACTTGAACATATGCTTCTTCATCTGGTGAAGGTGATTTATAAAATGTACCAACCATTGGTGCATTAATGGTATTGTAATTATTATCACTACTTTGTTCATCATTATAGCTATGTGATGGTTTTTGTTGTGTTTCATTATCGATTTGCGCATGAGTTATCGGTTGAGTTGGTTGTTGAGTAACTTGTGGTGTAACTATTTCAGTCTCTTTTTCTTTTTTTAAATTAACTACGCTGCCTTTATTATCTTCAATATTTATTTCAGTTAAATTAGATTGGTCAAGAATTTCGATTAATTCTTTTATTTCTTTAAAGTTCATTTCTTACTGACTCCTTAGGTTTGTTTTCATCTACCCATCTATTTTACTTGAGTAAAAGATTCAATTCAAGCATGTTCATTAAACATCAAAACGTCGTTATTTATTTAAATATTTTAGAGATTGATTGAAGGCATAAAAAAGACACTCGTTTCGTTTTATTTTTTGTATTTTTAACGAAACGGTGTTTTAAAAGTTGCTTTGCTGAATTGTACACTCTGTATATCAACTCGATATTTTAGATAAGATACCATTTATAAATCAAATGATTTCAGTTAGTATTTCTATACCTTTTTCCAATTGTTTTTTAGTGATACTCAATGGAGGTAATAACCTAATCACATTTATACCAGCTGTTAAAATGATTAACCCTCTACGTTTAGCTTCTCGCACGATTTGAATAGGATCATTATTGATCTCTATTCCTACCATTAAGCCTATACCACGGACTTCAATTACATTTCTTTTATTTGCTAAACCTTTTCTTAAGTTTTCAATAAGAAATTGACCCTTTGATTGAACATCATTCATCAAATCAGCATGTTTAATGATAGTAAGCGTTTGGTTTGCAGCGGCTAATGATAATCTATTTCCTCCAAATGTTGTGCCATGAGAACCATAGCCAAATGCATGACCTAAATTCTTTTTGCCTAACATTGCTCCAATAGGAAGGCCGTTACCTAACCCTTTAGCTAATGTGATGATATCTGGAGACAATTGATAATGTTCATGAGCATATAACTTACCAGTTCTACCTATGCCCGTTTGAACTTCGTCTACAATTATAAGAATATCTTTTTGTATACAATACTCATTTAATTGCTTCACAAATAAAGGATCAGCAGGTAGTACTCCTGATTCACCTTGAATGATTTCTATAATTACAGCTGCAGTATTATATGAAGTTAATGATTTAAATGAATTGAAATCATTAAAAATAGCAAATTTGAATCCAGGAACAACCGGACCAAATTGATCTGTAATTTTCTTTTGTCCTGTTGCAGACATTGCGCCGTACGTTCTGCCGTGAAAAGACTTTTTAAAAGCAATAATTTCCGACTTGCCAGTAGCTTTACGTGCGAGTTTAATAGCCGCCTCATTCGCTTCTGTTCCACTGTTGCAAAAGAAAGCTAAATAATCTTGTTGACCAATTAATTTTTGAGCCACTTCCTCTTGAATACTACTTAGGTATAAATTGGGTGAATGCCATATTAAATTCAGTTGATTAAGTACTGCTTGGTAAATTTCCATATTAAAACCTAGATTTGTGACACCTATACCTGACGAAAAATCTAGGTAAACATTATTATCTTTATCAATTAATTCATTTTCATTAGCATCAACAAATTCTATATTGTCCCGTTTGTAATTATTAAAAAGATAACTCATCATTAATCACCCCTTATGATTGTTCCTTTTTGTAAATTATTTGCAATTAAAATCGATTCGACGCCTGATTCTAATGTTTGGATTGCACTCTCAATTTTAGGTATCATGCCACCAGTAATTATTTTATTTTCAATTTTTGTTTTTGCCTCCTTACTTGTAAGAGTAGCAAGCGTTTTATCTTTTTCAATTACACCAGGGACATCAGTTATATATACTAATTTTTCGACTTTTAGTCTCTTAGCAATTGCGGTGGCGAGGTGATCAGCATTAACATTAAGATATTCCCCTTGCTCATTTACACCCAAACTAGTGATGATTGGTATAATGTCGCGTGATAAAATATTTTCTAATAGCATCGTGTTGATTTCTTTAACTTTCCCAACGTAACCATAGATATTTTTATTTAAAAATTCGGCGCTCACAAGTTCTTTTATCTTTTCTTTGAATTGAAAAAATTCTAAATTAGATTCTTTAAGTCTCACTAAAAGTTGGTGTCCTACTATGTTAATTAAAGCATCATATATGATAGGTAAGTCATTTTTAGCAGTCACTCTCATGCCATCAATTTTAATAGTTGAATGATTGTTTTTAGTTAATAAATCACTGATGACTTGGCCGCCACCGTGAACAATAATTATTTTTTTGTTTTCAAGGTGCCAAGCTTTAATTTGTTGTATAAACGCGTCGTTTAAATTTTCTATAGCTATACCACCGAGCTTAATTACGATGATGTTTTTCATATGTTCCTCCTAAGTGGTGTAAAGTGCGTTGATTTTAACGTAGTCATACGATAAATCACATCCCCATGCTTGACCTTCGTAATTTCCTTGATGAAGGTCAAGTTCAATTGATATTTCTTCAGCACTCATTATTTCTTGAATTTCTTCTTTATCGTACTTTATTGGTGAGGATCTTATTAATACAGGTATCCTACCGATAAAAATGTCTACCTGATTAATATCAAAATTTGTTTTAGCGTAACCTGCAGAAGCAATAATTCTACCCCAATTAGGATCTTCGCCAAAAATTGCGGTTTTTACCAAACTTGAACCCACCACACTTTTAGCAATCATTCTTGCAGCACTAGATTCTTTTGCACCTTTAACCGTGACTTCTATTAATTTAGAAGCACCTTCGCCATCCCTTGCAATACTTTTAGCTAAATCGGTCATAATATATAGAAGCATCTGCTTAAATTTATAGTAGTCTTCACTGTCTTTTTTAATTTCGTTATTATTTGTACATCCATTTGACATTACAAGCACCATATCATTTGTTGAAGTATCACCATCTACAGTGATTTGATTGAATGTAACTTCAACTACATCTTTTAAAGCTTGTTGTAATGTTTGTGATGAGATGTTAGCGTCACAGGTTATAAATGCTAGCATTGTAGCCAAATTAGGATGTATCATTCCTGACCCTTTTGCTACACCTGCCATCGTTACTGTATCGTTACCAAAAACTTCGTTTACAACGCATGTTTTTGTATGAGTATCCGTTGTTAATATCGCTTTTGCAAAGTCATCAGCATTACCGTTTTTAACTAGTTTGGAAAAGCCATTCTCTAGAATAGACATTGGCATCATCTTTCCAATAACACCTGTAGATGCGACACCTACATATTCTTGTTGAATTTGCAATTTATTTGCGGCCAGTTGTTGCATTTTAAAGGCATCTTTTTCCCCTTGTTTACCAGTACAAGAATTAGCAATACCTGAATTAACAACAATAGCTTGCATTTTACCACTTTTTTCGATGCTGTTTTTTGTTAATTTTAATGGTGCAGCAATCACCTTATTAGTTGTAAATACACCTGCTACATTTGCAGGTACTTCTGAAACAATCCAACCAAAGTCTAATTTTTTCTTTTTAAAGCCAGCGTGCAGACCATCAGCTGCAAACCCAAGAGGACTTGCAATATTTCCCTTAATTATATTCATTATTTAGTCCCCCTATATTAGATATATAAAGGTGCCAAAATTAGACCATCAGTTTCGTCGAAATTAAACATCAGATTCATATTTTGAATAGATTGGCCAGCGGCACCTTTAATTAAATTATCAATAACTGATGAAATTGTTAAAACACCCGTAGTTTCGTTATAAACAAAACCAATATCAGTGTAATTTGTTCCTATTACTTCATTTAACTGTGGTAACCCATCTTTAATTCTTATGAAAGGCTTATTTTTATATACAGTCTTGTAGGTAGATTCTATTTGATTTATTTTCACTCCACTTTCAAGCTGTGTGTATATAGTTGCAACAATACCTCTGTTAACCGGAATAAGTGATGTAGAAAACTGAATATTCTGTAAATTTTTGTTAAAAAACTGCAACGTTTGCACAATTTCAGGAATATGTTGATGTTTATTAAGTTTATACGTCACATAATTATTGTTTACATTTACATAATGGGTTGACTGATTTAATTTTTTACCAGCTCCAGTAAGACCACTTTTAGCATCAACAATTATAGAATCAACACGGATTAAATGATTGCTGATTAAGGGATATAGTGCTAATTCAGTTGCAGTTGCATAACAACCAGGGTTAGCAATAAATCTATTGCAATGACTAATATTCATTACTTCTGAAAGACCGTATGTAAAACGCTTTTGTATATCTACAGTACACGGTGATTTTTTATACCATTTGAGATAAACATCTGGAGATAAACGATGGTCACCTGATAAGTCTATGACAGGAAAATTATTATTAACGAAATTTTTAGATAAATCTTTTGCAACGCCACTTGGAGTGGCAAAAAATACCAAATCTGAGTGTGTCATAATAAATTCACTGTCGAAAGCCTGAATTTCTTTATCACAAATACCTTTCAAATGAGGGAATATATCAGAAATTTGCACTCCCACTTCTTTTGTGGCATGAATCGATGAAACAGTTATATGAGGGTGATTTAGTGCTAATCTTAACAATTCTAGTCCTGTATAGCCTGTGATACCTACTATAGAAATATGCATATATACACTCCTTATTGTATTATTATGTAATTATATACATATTTATTAATAATTACAATACTATACTTTGTAATTTTACATTTTGAAAACAAAAACTCCAAAGTATAACATCTTATTGATGTATACTCTGGAGTATAGTTAATTAGTGTTTATCCTCTAGAAATGTAACTTCCATCACTAGTATTTATCACTAGTGTGTCACCTTCATTTACAAATAAAGGTACATTTAGTGTATAACCTGTTTCAACAGTCGCAGATTTTGTTGCGCCAGTGGCAGTATCACCTTTGATTCCAGGTTCAGTTTCAGTAACTTCAAGCTCTACAGTTTTTGGTAATTCAACACCAATAACTTCACTTTCATAAGATTGAACTTGAACTTCCATGTTCGCTTTTAAATAATTTAATTCATCTTTTAAGTAGTCACCAGGTAATTCGATTTGATCAAATGTCTCGTTATCCATGAATACGTGGTTATCGCCATCAGCATATAAATATTGCATACGACGATTCTCGATCATTGCTTGTTCAACCTTTTCGCCAGCTCTGAAAGTTTTTTCTTGAATAGCACCTGTTCTTAAATTACGTAATTTAGAACGAACAAAAGCTGAGCCTTTTCCTGGTTTGACATGTTGGAAATCAATAACTTTCCAGATTCCGTTATCAACAGAAATCGTTAAACCTGTTTTAAAATCATTTACTGAAATCATTCAGTCTCCTCCTCAATTATACGCGCTTACTCTAAAATAATAAGGTCTTTTGAGCAATTAGTAAAGACATGACATCCATTTTCTGTAATAAGAATGTCATCTTCTATTCTAACGCCACCCAATCCCTCAATGTATATACCTGGTTCTATAGTAACACAGTTATTTATATTTAATTCATCTGAACTATTTTGAGATAATAGTGGACCTTCATGAATATCAAGGCCAATACCATGACCAAGTGAGTGGCCAAACTGCTCACCATAATTGTGAGATGAAATATACTTTCTAGATATAGCATCTGCTTCTTTTGCAGTCATACCTGGTTTGATTTCTTCAATAGCTTTCTTTTGAGAAGTTAGAACTATATTAAATATTTCTTTGAGTTTTGGATCCGGTTCTCCTATGGCAAACGTGCGTGTAATATCGGAACAATAACCTCTATAGTATGCACCAAAATCTAATGTAATCATATCTCCCTTTTCAATACGCTTATCACTTGCAACACCATGCGGTAATGCACCTCGGTAACCTGAAGCTACTATTGTGTCGAATGAAGGGCCATCTGCACCTAATTCTAACATCTTACTTTCTAATTTAGCTTTGATTTCTCGTTCTGTCATTCCGATACTTACTTGAGTGAGGATATATTCATATGTTTGATCTACTATCTTAGCCGCTTGTTGAATGAGCTGAATTTCTTCCTTATTTTTAATTTCTCTAATCTTATCAATTTCATTAGATATGCTTATTAAAGTAATTAATCCTTTATTAAGTTCAACATAAGTATCATAACTGATTAAATGACCTTCAAAACCAATATTTGATAAATTTTCTCTTTCTAATATACATTTAATTTCAGAAATCAAACTTGATTTTCGATTTATAATTTCAAAATCTTGTGCCTGTTCTGTAGCTTGGTCTATATATCTAAAATCAGTAATAAGATATTGTTTTTTAGGTGTTATGATTAGTGCACCACTTGTACCAGTAAAATCTGAAAGGTAACGTCTATTATAATCTGATAATACGATGATTGCATCTAAGTGCTTATGTTCAATGATATCTTGAACTTTTCTTAATTTATTCATTATTTCCCTCCTACGTTTACATTTGTACATTTTTATTTTATACATTAGAATGATAGCATAACTAGTAATAATAATAATAGTTTTTGGTTTAGGGAGAATACAATGAAAAAGTTAATATTAATAGTTGGTGCGAGCAGTTTGCTAATGGGTTGTGGGAGTCAGAACTTATCTCCTTTAGAAGATAAAACGACTGAGTTACGTGATGATAATCATCAATTAAAACTTGATATTCAAGAACTTAATCAAGAAATTGGCGAACATAAATCTAAAATAGCCGCCCTTAAACAAGATAAAGAAAATACTAAAGAAGCTTCATCTAATAAGTTAAAAATAAAAAATTTAAAAGCATCATCTGATTATTATGATTCTATTGCAAAAGCCATTAAAGATTATAGAGATATTGAGTCAAAAGTTAATAAAAATAATAATAAAGTGACGATTCAAAGAAAATTAGATGACATTTCAAATAATATTGACAGTTCTTTCATTAAATATAAAGAATCTGTAGACTCTGAATCACAATCTGAAGAAGATAAGAAAAAAGAAAAAGAAATACGTCAACTTAATAAAGACTTATCTTCAGCATTCAATACAATTAAAAAAGGATATGAAACGAAAGATAATAACAAAATAGAAAAAGGTCAAAAAAAACTTGCAACAATAAATACAAATTTAAATTAATAGGAGTTTTGAGATGCGTAAATTCATCTTTTATTTAATATTAGCGATAGCTGCATTTGGTTTAATGATGAATCTTGATGAGTTTTTATTTTCAATTATGAAAGCTATTATTAGTTTTGCAATTATAGCTTTAATTATTTATATTATATATTATTTCTTCTTTTTAACAGAAGATCAAAGGAAGTATAAAAAAGCACTTCGTAAATATAAAAGACAAAAAAGAAAGCAATAAGGCGATATCAAATGATTTCGCCTTATTGCTTTCTTCATAATTATTTACGGTACATCCATGCTTCAGAGCGATATTTTTCTTCGAGTTCTTGTACTTCCTCTTTTTGTTTTTCCGTTAATTCTAGAGGTTTAAAATCTATATTCAGTCCTTTTTTAAAACCTGATTTAAAGGCGTTCTCCATTTCATTTAATGTAATATGTTGATTTGAAATGTCATTAATAGCTACAGCTTTTTGAACAAAATTTTCTTTCATTTTCGCTTTTAGTCGTTCATTTTTAAATATAAACATATCAAATAAATCATCGATATCTATATCTTGTAAAATTGAACCATGTTGAAGAATGACACCTTTTTGTCTGGTTTGAGCGCTACCTGCAATTTTTCTGCCTTCTACTACAAGCTCATACCAACTAGGTGCATCAAAACATACCGAACTTCGTGGTTGCTTTAATTTGTCTCGTTCTTCTTTAGAACGGGGGATAGCGAAATAAGTTTCAAAACCTAAATTTTTAAAACCTTCTAATAATCCTTGTGAAATAATTTTATAAGCTTCAGTTACAGTTGAAGGCATATTTGGATGAGACTCTGGAACAATAACACTATATGTTAATTCTTTATCGTGTAACACGCCTCTACCACCCGTTTGACGTCTTACTAAGCCATAGCCCTTTTCTTTTACTTTATCAATATCAATTTCTTTTTGGAGCCGTTGAAAGTAGCCTATTGAGAGTGTTGCAGGATTCCAAGTATAAAATCTTATAACTGGATCAATTTCTCCACGCGATACAAAATTTAGTAACGCTTCGTCCATTGCCATATTATAATAAGGATTTTTGCTTCCAGTATTTATAAAATTCCATATTTCAGTCATAATCATACCCCTATCGAAATATTAAAATTAAAACTATTATGTTTCTCTTTGTATATTTAGATTATGTGATATAAACATAATCTAACTCGAAAAAATATTTTGATAAATTGTACTAACAGTCTTATAATTATAATATCGGTAAATTAGGGAGGATGCAAGATGAGTATCTCTTTGTACATTGCAATTGGTATTATTGTTATTATCATTGCATATATGATTATCCAACAAATTCTTAATAAGCGAGCTGTAAATGAATTAGACCAGAATGAATTCCATAAGGGTTTAAGAAAAGCTCAAGTTATTGATGTGAGGGAAAAAGTGGATTATGATTATGGACATATTAATGGTGCACGTAATATTCCTATCACAGTATTTAAGCAACGATTTCAAGGACTAAGAAATGATCAACCTATTTATTTATGTGATGCTAATGGTATAGCAAGTTATCGTGCTGCACGTATATTAAGAAAAAATGGATATAAAAATATTTACATGCTTAAAGGCGGTTACAAAAAATGGACAGGTAAAATAAAATCTAAAAAGTAATTTTACGAAATGATGTCTTTAAGTTATTAAACTCTTTGAAAGGATTAGGTTAATAGATGCTTTCAAAGAGTTTTTTAGATGATGATATATAAATCATTTAAAGAAAATTCTGGACATAAAGTTCCAGGATAAGTAAATAAGGACAATTTCTATTGAAAAATATCGAAATTGTCTTTTTTATAAATTTTTGATTATTTTCAGCTCGTTGAGCTGTTACTTTTCTTATATTAAGTTCCATTAGTAGACATCATAGTTCTCTTTTGGCTTTATATATACCTTGAACAGACATTCGAGTGAAACCTAAAATAGCCTTCATAAATCTAAAAACAGGCTCCACACTAAATTTTCTTTGACTGTAGATGGTTTTTGTTTTTGGTTCTGAAAACTTTTTATTAATTTGCGCTTTAAAATATTCCAAACTATAATTCTTCATTATTTTTTTGTTTGTTTTGAATTGAAGTTCATACATTGGTGTGTTTCAGAGGACACTCTGAACAATCATCACATTTATTTATTTTAAAGTCTCGTTTAAAACCATATTTATCATGACGATAGGCATATCTTTTAAATCCTGGTCTTTGATTGTTTGGACAAATGAAATCATCGTTAATTTAGTTTAGTAATGTTTATTAAATTATACGAATGGGCCTTATTTTTTAAAGTATTTCAATGTAAAATTACATATAAATACAAAGTATTTTGGCGAGACTCTTGAGGGAACAGGACAAGCTGAAGACTACAGGCTGAAGCTGTCCCCTAAGAAAGCGAGCCAACAATACGAAGTATTGTAAATAAAGAAGCCAGTAAATGAATTTAAAAAACTCATTTACTGGCTATTTTGCTAGGAATGATGTCCCAGCCGCTTTCTTTATTTATATAATTTTCATATTGAGAACGACTCGTCATCAAAAGGTACCGTCTCAGCCCGTATAGAGGATTGGCGCACCTTTCTCAAAAATATCATAAAAAAGCTACGTATTAACATCAAATCTAATTTTTAAATGCTTTAAAAAAGATATTTTCTATTTAGTAAAAGATTAGTATAAGTTAACTTTTGATTATTGTAACTTATAGAAGTTTTAGCTAGTATAAAGATTTCTTTTTAGTGATTTAATTATTTTCAGAATCAATATTTGTGTGTTCTTTATACTTTTCGTTCTTAAGTTCTTCAAATTTAAGAATTGGTTTTCGTGCTGCAGTCGTCTCATCTAATCGGTCAATTATAGTTGTATGTGGTGCTTCTAAAACTTTATCTGGATCATTTTTTGTTTCATTAGCGATTTGAATCATCGCATCAATAAAGTAATCAAGTGTTTCTTTAGATTCAGTTTCTGTTGGCTCAATCATCATTCCTTCTTCGACATTGAGAGGAAAATATATTGTAGGTGGATGCACACCAAAATCTAACAGTCGTTTAGCCATATCTAATGTTCTGACACCATATTGTTTTTGTAAAGTTCCACTTAATACAAATTCATGTTTACAATATTGATTGAACGGAATTTCAAAGTGATTTTTAAGGCGAGATTTAATATAATTCGCATTAAGAACGGCAGCTTCAGATACTTCTTTTAAACCATTGGCTCCCATTGATCTGATATAAGTATATGCTCTTAAATAAATACCGAAATTTCCGTAAAACGGTTTTACTCGTCCAATTGAATTTGGAATATCATTGTCATATTTATATCTATCATTATCTTTTATAACCATAGGCTTAGGTAGATAACTGGCTAATTTCTCTACTACTCCAACTGGTCCTGATCCTGGTCCACCACCGCCATGAGGACCAGTGAATGTTTTGTGCAAATTAAGATGTACTGCATCAAAGCCCATATCACCAGGACGTACTTTATCTAAAATAGCATTTAAATTTGCCCCATCGTAATATAATAAACCACCTGCTTCATGAACGATTTTCCCAATTTCAATAATATTCTGTTCAAATATACCTAATGTATTTGGATTAGTTAACATGATTGCAGCTGTATTGTCGTTTACTACTCTTTTTAAATCTTCTATGTCAACTTCCCCACGTTGATTAGATTTTACAGTTACTGATTTAAATCCAGCAAATGAGGCAGAAGCAGGATTAGTACCATGTGCTGAATCAGGTACTATTACTTCATCTCGATGGCTTTGTCCATTTTTTTCATGATAAGCTTTAAAAATCATTAAAGCGGTCCATTCACCATGCGCACCTGCAGCAGGTTGTAGGGTAACTTCATCCATACCAGTAATTTCTTTCAATTCTTCTTGTAAACTATATATAATTTCAAGAGAACCTTGGACGTGTTCTTCTTCTTGTAAAGGATGAGATTCACTAAAACCAGAAATACGAGCTACCTTTTCATTAATTTTAGGATTATATTTCATCGTACATGAACCTAATGGATAAAATCCAGTATCAACCCCGAAATTTTTATTTGATAGTTCAGTGTAATGTCTAACTAAATCTAATTCTGAAACCTCAGGAAACTCAGCCTTATGTTTACGAATATACTTATCATCTAAGAGTGAAGCAATATTGATATTTTCAATGTCATTTTGTGGTAAAGAATACGCATATCTATCTTTTTTGGATCTTTCAAATATTAAAGGGCTTGATTTACTAATCATTTAACTCACCTGCTTTCATAACAAAATCATCTATTTCATCTTTAGATCTTAACTCTGTAACTGCGACTAACATATGGTTTTTAAAATCATCTGATACTTCACCTAAGTCAAAACCACCAATGTACCCATATTCTGCTAATTTAAGATTAATATTTTTTATTGGTTGATTAAATTTGACTACAAATTCATTAAAAGATTGTGCTTTTAGTACCTCAAAACCATGCTCTTCAAACTTATTTTTAGCATAATTAGCATTTATAAGATTTTGAACTGCAATTTCATAAATCCCTTGTTTACCTAAAGCAGACATTGCTATTGAAGATGCAAGTGCATTTAAAGCTTGATTTGAACAAATATTAGAAGTGGCTTTATCACGACGGATATGTTGTTCTCTAGCTTGTAAGGTGAGAACAAATCCACGATTACCTTCGTCATCTTGAGTTTGTCCAACTAATCGACCAGGTACTTTTCTCATTAATTTCTTTGTTGTAGCAAAATATCCACAATGTGGACCCCCAAATTGGGTAGGAATACCAAAAGGCTGTGTATCTCCCACTACTATGTCTGCCCCGAATGTACCTGGTGGTGTTAGTAATCCTAAAGAAAGTGGATTGGCGTATACGATAAATAAAGCTTTCTTATCCTTTATATAATTATTAATTTGTTCTAAATCTTCAATAGAACCATAAAAGTTTGGATATTGTACAGCGACAGCTGCTGTGTTGTCATCGATAAGTTGTTCTAATTTTTCTAAATCAGTAATAGTACCTTTAAGGTCAACTTCAATTATTTCAAATTCATCACGAGTTTTGGCGTATGTGTGTAGAATTTGTAAGGCTTGATAATGTAGTCCACTTGAAACTACAATTTTATTTTTTTTCGTATGACTTAGCGCCAATATACATGCTTCAGCAAAACTAGTCATACCATCATACATAGAAGAATTTGCTACATCCATATCTGTTAATTCACAAATGAGTGTTTGAAATTCAAAAATTGCTTGTAACTCACCTTGAGAAATTTCAGGTTGATAAGGTGTATATGCGGTGTAGAATTCAGATCTTGAAATCATTGCATCGACAACAGCAGGAGTATAATGATCATAAACGCCCGCACCCAGAAATGTTGCATGTGTTTCTTTAGTTGTATTTTTAGCTGCGAGACGATTTAACCTTCTAAGTAATATCGTCTCCGCTTCGCTTTCGGCAATGTTTAAATTTCTTTTTAATAAAATATCTGTAGGTATATCATCAAATAATTCGGAAATAGACTTTGCCCCAATACTATTTAGCATTTCATTTTTATCTTGTTCAGTTAATGGTATATAACGATGACTCAATATTTACACCCCTTTAAATTTATTTCTCAATTTGATTTTTTTTAACTATTTTTGCCTCAACTTGACGCTTACGTATTTGCACTATTACTTTTTTGCCCATTTCAAATGCACCTCTATCTATTATTGCAAGTGCTATAGATTTACCAGAAGATGGGGATTGTGTTCCTGATGTAACGAAACCAATTTGATTACTATTTTCATCTAGTACTTCATAACCTGTTCTAGCAATGCCTTTACCTAATAGTTCAAGACCTACTGTTCTACGCTCGGAACCATTTTCCTTTTGAGCTTTGAGTACTGATTTGCCAATAAAATCATTTGCAATTAACGGTTTAGCAGCGAAGGCTATTCCTCCTTCATAAGGAGTAATTGATTCAGATAAATCTTGACCATGTAAAGGTAATCCAGCTTCAAGTCTTAGAGTATCACGAGCACCTAAACCGCATGGTGTAACATCGTATTTTAATAATTGTTCCCATATATCCTTAGTATCTTCTTGCTTACAGTAAATTTCAAAGCCATCTTCTCCAGTATAACCAGACTGCGAAAGAATAATAGATTTACCAAAAAGTTGTACATTCTGTTTAAATTCAAACATTGCCATATGGCTTACATCTACATCCACTAATTCATTTATCAATGCTCTTGAACGAGGACCTTGAATAGCTAATTGTCCGTATTTGTCTGAAGTATTGCTTACATCTACGGTGAAATTAGAGCTATGTTTTTTAATCCATTGATAATCTTTATTGGTATTTGCAGCATTTACAATAAGCAAGTAGTGGTTTTCATTAAGTTTATATGTAACTAAATCATCAATGACTCCACCTTCTTCATTACATAAAGCACTATACATTGCTTTATCATTTGTTAGAAGATTTGTATCATTAGAAAGGATGTATTGTATAAATTGTTCTGCATCTTTACCACTAATCTCTATCTCTCCCATATGACTTACATCAAAAAGACCAACATTATATCTAACTGCGTTATGTTCTTCTTTGATACTTGAGAATTGAACAGGCATTGCCCATCCACCAAACTCAACAATTTTAGCACCACTATCAACGTAATTTTGATATAAAGGTGTTTTTTTCAAATCTGTTGTCATACTTGTACCCCCAATTAATAATTTTTAAAAAACAGGATAGCATAAAGCTACCCTGTTTTAATACTCATTTCAGGAATGCGTCACAGTATTATCCTTTTGCCTGAGAGTTTCGTTATTTCACTTGCACCTTCGGCGATAGAGAGTCAAAATTGTAATAGACTATAATCGTTTAACTCATAATGATTCAAGTTTTGATCTCTATTCTCTCTAATACTGATCAATCGCTTAATAATTTTGTTTTAATTAAAGTACAAATTTCAGAGACACTCTGTGCACTATCAACTTTCATGAATGCGATTTCATTATATCTTGAAAGTCTTGAAGAATACAAGGCATCAAGTTGGTTAAGATTTTTACTTTTAGCATTGGGTCTATGTGAATCATTTTTAACTCGTTTGAAAATGATTTCAATGTCACAATCTAGCCAAACCACATGCTTTTGGCTTTTTAAGAGCTTTAATGAATTCGTATCTTCTATAATACCTCCTCCAGTTGAAATAATATCGAAAGTATTGAGACATGCTTTTAGGTACTTTGTCTCCAATGATCTAAAACCTTTTTCTCCGATATCATTAAATATATCAGGTATAGATTTACATTCATTTACTTCAATAAAATTATCTAAATCCACATAACTTAAATTATATAAATCTGAAAGATATTTTCCAACAGTGGTTTTACCAGTTCCCATGAAACCAACTAAAATAATAGGCACTTGAATACTCTTCAAATTAATCTACCTCTTTTAACTTATTAACGATAACTTTATTGTAGTAAACATCTAAGTTATGTATTGTCTTTAATTTTAAACTATATTGAGAGATATAAAAAGATATAATTGATAAATAAATTGAAAAAATTACTATTAAATATAAACTAATGAACGCTTTTTGGCTATAAAAAAAGGATTTCTTTGTGTTTATCGTTCGCATCTCCTGTTGTTATTAATAATTTCACTATATTATCGTTCGTTTTTAATATACGAGTAGATAAGACATGATTTAACAATGTAATATTACCTCTTTGATTAATATTTTTGTAAATTTTACGGTTCTTATAAATATACCTAATAACATCTTTATTTTTCTTAAGTTTAATTGTATATGCATTTTCGATCTCATAATTGTTTTTAGTCGTCATTTTCTCTTTAAGTAAATCTCTTCTAAAAAATTCAAATTGAATATCTTCGTTATTTTGAGCAGTATTTAGATAAAATGAAGTCAATTTAAGTATAGTCGGTAATAAAGTGAGTATTAAAGTAGTCACAAATAAAGCAAATAATGCTTCGATGTAAGTAAATGCTTTTATATTAAATAGAAATACATGTTCGCGTATTAAATGCTTTATCCGCCCCACATATTTTATGATTGAATAATTGTATTTCATAATTTTCTATTACAACCCCTTGATAAAGTTCTTTCTTTTTATAGTGTTGAAGACTAGTTATCATGATTTGCTTGATTTTTATGTTATTTAAATTGATAAGATACTGATTGTTTAAGTTTGAAAACATAGGTATTAAAATCATTGTTATTGTACTAACTATAAAAAAGGCTAGCAATGCATCAATAATTAAAGACCCTTTAAATTTATATTTTGACAAATCTCAAACGCCCCTTTTCAATATGGAAGATTAATCTATAAGCATGTGAATTATATTGTAAAATGAGCGAACCAAAATGATTGATATTTCCATTTTTATCAAAATTTAATGTTTGAATTTTAGCTATATTAGTCACTTTTCCTTTATTAAGTTTAAAACTATATTTATCTCCATTTTCTTCAACTACTTGTACTCTATTTGAATTATTAAAAAATAATAAAGTTATCGATTCATTGTTGCTAATAGCTTTAGATTTATAGTAATTAAATTTTGTTATTAATTGCTTAATTTCATGTTCTTCATCAATTAGCTGAATGTCGAATAGGTTTCGTGACCATAAAGTTGTTATCAACAAGCAACTGATAATAAACAAAGTAAAAATCATCTCGACTAAACTAAATGCTTTAATGTTTTTAATTGGCAACTGCCTCTCCATTTGCAATACTAATTGTCTGACCGGATTTACATGTTTTTTGTCCTTCTTTTATAAAACCATCTGAAACCAAATCATCAATATTAGAAGGGTTGCGGTTATGTTTTAAAGCGTAGGCTTCTATTTGACTGTTTACCATTTTAACTTGAGCATCACATCCAGTTGACTGAATATGAGATGTTTGTTTTGCAATATTTGGAATTATAAGTATTAATAATAAACTGATTATTAGTAATACTAAAAGCATTTCTATCAAGGTAAATGCTCGTGTTTGTTTCAATAATTTCAATGTTTTCATTGATGTCACTCCTCAAATTATTTTATTGTTTGCATAAGTTCGAACATAGGAAGCATAATGACTAAGTATAAAGATACAATAAAAATTCCCAAGATAAAGAAGATGATAGGTTGTATAAATTTTGTTTGTTTTAACACTTTTTCCTCAAATTGCTGTAATAACATTTGACTGTATAATTTTAATTCTATATCTAATTTTCCATTTTTCTCTCCTTGTTCTATGAATTTAATTAAATCATTTTGAAAACATTGTAGATTCATTAATATAGTAGGTAACGGGAGCCCTCTATTAGCTTCTTTAAAAAGACAATTACCCAGAAATTTAAGAAATTCGTTATCTTGCTCATTACGATATATTTGGACAATTTGTTGAAGACTTGTACCATTTCTGTAAAATAAAGAAAGCTGATTGGAAAGTTGATAAGTTCTATATATTTTATAATACGTATTAATCATTGGGATTTTTAAAATAGATTTTAATTTTCTCTCAATTGGTAGATAATAGTAAAATTTATAAGTGATAAAAAATGCTATACCACTCATAAAGATAAAAATGAAAGTTAGCTTGGGAAGAAGGGTAATAATAAGAGTTAGTAGATTTTGAAATGTTGATAATTTAACATTCATAGTCTCATAAAGTTGTTGAAATTGAGGTATGACAGTTATATTTAAAATGGTTAATATGAATAAGAAGATAGAAATTAATGCAACAGGATATTGTAAGGTTTTGATGAGTCGTTTTTTAGCTTTCAAATTTCTTTTCATATATTGAACAGTATCAACGAGAGCCTCATCAATGTTACCGTAGTTTTCAGCAAATTTTATTTGAAGAAGAACTAATTCTGGATACCCTATCATTTTTAAAATATCATAACATGTAGCGCCGTTTTGTAGATGTTGGATAATCTTTTCATTTATTGTTCGTTCTTTATATTTAAAATAAGAGTTTAAAAATTTAAAACTTTGATATAAAGTGAATCCGTGACTTAAAAGCTGATGTAATCTCTGTAATAAGTTTATTGATTGTATTTCAGTAAGATATTTATTCCTCTTATATTTAAATGTATTTATCGACAACTTCTTCACATATAACACCTTCTTTAGACATTTTGTTTAAATGTGTAGATAATTTTGTGAAATTTTTAGGTAAAGAATGATTATGTTCAAAAAAATAATTGATTTGGCTTTGAAACATTAATTCCGATACTAGTTGACGAGTATTTGTAGTAGTAGTGATTAATCTTTGATTAGAAATTAAATTGATTGCCTGGCACAACTCTTGGACAGAAATACCCATTTCTAATAATCGTAATAATGCTCCCTTGCAATCATTCGCGTGCATTGTCGACAAAACTAAATGTCCACTTAAACTGGCTTGAATCACGTATTTAGCTACGGTAGAATCTCTGATTTCACCAATTAAAATTACGTCCGGATCACACCTTAAAATGGCTTTGAAAGAGCTTTCATAATTTATACCTGCCTTTTCATTAACTGATATTTGTGTGATTCCATTGAGTATTTGTTCTACTGGATCTTCAACTGATATTACATTTAAATTCAAATTTTGATGTGCATAAAGGACCATTTGGTACATTAAAGTACTTTTGCCAGAGCCAGTTGGCCCACTAAACAAAAGTAGACCTTGTTTCTTTTTCATGAAATGTTTAAAATCTTTAAATTCATATGATTCTCGTTTAGTTTGGAAGTATTGAGGTACTATACGAATTACACAACTTTCATTGCCTAATGATAACGGTAATGTAGAGATTCTTAAATAATATAAACGCTTCATCTTATAACTATATCTACCACTTTGTGCCCTATGCTGTGTTGATACATCTAACCCAGATTGAAACTTCATGTATATAAGTAATTTTTTATAAATTGGAAATGAAAGTGTATCATATATTGTGAGCTCATCTTTAATTCTTAGCTTAATTATAGTGTGTTCCTCACATGGTATAAAGTGTATGTCACTTGCTTCTTGCTTAATTGCATGATTGATAATCTGTTCAAATAAAATTTTCAAAAAAAATCACCTCCTACATATATAAACGTAGGAGGCGATTTTTTTACTCTCTAATATTAACCATTTATAAAAGGATTGAGTTGCTCATCGTCAACTGTGGTGTAAGGCCCATGTCCAGGGAAAAGTGGCATATCACCTTCTAATTCAAATAATTTATCTTTTATTGAATCAATTAATGTTTCATAATCTCCCTTATAAAGGTCTGTACGACCGATACCATTTTTGAACAGAGTATCGCCAACAACAGCAAAGTCATTAAAAACAAAACTAAGACTACCTGGAGAATGACCAGGCGTATGTAATACTTTGAATTTAAATCCTTCAATCTCTGCAGGACCCTCTGATAAACTTAATGGATTTGCGTGACTTTCTATTTTAGATAAACCATATTGTGTAAATTTAGATGAGCCATTTTTATCTGGATCAGTTAAAAAATCAAACTCATCTTTACTCATATAAACTGGAACCTGATATTTTTCAATAATATCATCTAATGCTCCGATATGATCATAGTGTGCATGTGTTAATAAAATTGCTTTTAAAGGTTTATTGATTTGATTTAATTTTTTAATTATTTTTTGACTTTCACTTGAGGGATCGATTAATATTACATTTTCTTCATTCTCAATGAAGTACGTATTAGTGTCAACGATTCCTAATGTTAAATTTGAAATTCGCATTATAATTCACCACTATGGTCTAGATGTTTTTGTACTGATTTTAATTTATCATTCATTTTTCTTGATTTATCTCGACGATCATCAATTCTAATATTTGTACAAACTCTATCTAATCCTTTATCAAAAGGTAATTCATGAATCGCTTGAATCACCTCAAAAAGATCTTTCAAATCACCTTCGATTAATGTATTCATTGGTGTTAATTGATAATCAATTTTCCCTTGTTGTTTAAATTCATTTAACTTTGTTTGGATTTCTGCTATATATTTACTTACACTAGGACCCTCTGTTCCTACTGGAATAACTACTACATCAACAATTGCCATTATTTAGCACCCTCTTTATCTATGATATATGTTTTGATAAGTCCAGCTGCACCAGTAATACCAGCATCATTCCCTAATTTAGCTTGTACTATCTCAGTATTATTTTGAGCTGGAGTAAAAGTTAAATTACGATATTCAGTTTTAATATTTTCTATAAGGATAAGTCCGGCAGTAGACATGCCCCCTCCTAGAACAATATATTTTGGATTACTAGTAACGCTAATGATACTGCATAAATAGCCGATATAATTTGCAACTTTTTCAGTTATAAATATACAGAATTGATCACCGGCTTTAGCTGCATCAAATACAGCTTTTGCTGTTACTTGGTTATCTTTAATAAGTTGTAAAATTGATGATTTAAACGTTAATTTAGGATAATAGAAATTAACTAAATTTACTACACCAGTAGCAGAAGCAACTGTTTCTATACACCCTGATTTACCACAATTGCATTGAAAACGTTGATCAAAATCAGCTCTTAAATGTCCAATTTCAGCGCCTGACCCATTGTGTCCATGTACGATTTCTCCATTAGAAATTATACCTCCACCAAGTCCGGTACCTAAAGTAATTGCTACTACATCATCAGCACCTTCACCGGCACCTTTATGTTTTTCTCCCAATGCAGCAACATTAGCATCATTATCAACATAAACTGGACAATTAACATATTGTTTGAAAATTTCTCTTACATTGACACTACCTGGCCAATGTAAATTAACAGCTCCGTATACAACTCCAGTATCAAAATCAACAGGTCCAGGAACACCAATACCGACTCCAACAACATTGTTAAAATCATATTTAAATTCTGCAACCTTTTCAGTAAAAGAATCATAAATGTTTTTTAAAAGTAACTCACCAGTGTGGTCACTTGTATCAGTATCAATAGACCATTTATGCAATTGTTCTAAATCCTTGTCAAATATCCCCAATTTACAAGTTGTTCCGCCTATATCGGCAGCTAAAATAATATCTGTCATTATTTTTCATTCCTTCTTTGATTTATTATCAGTATACAATTCAGATATTCATCCTTCGTTAACAATTGATAACTATATAAGGATTTAATCTCTTGTATCATCATTTCATACATATCATCTGGATTTTTAAAATAGATAATGAAACCATATGTTTTAAGTAATTGTAACACGTCATAAAAATTTTTAATTTTTCGCGTCATTAGATTTACTCAACTCTTTTTTTAAATTAACATATTTTTTATTATTAGGATTAATTGCTACAGCTTTTTTTATATATTTTAAAGCCTTTTTATC
This sequence comes from Staphylococcus sp. HMSC065D05, assembly GCF_001813195.1. Taxonomy (NCBI): domain Bacteria; kingdom Bacillati; phylum Bacillota; class Bacilli; order Caryophanales; family Staphylococcaceae; genus Staphylococcus; species Staphylococcus sp. HMSC065D05. The sequence goes on along the minus strand of NZ_KV811746.1, from coordinate 404,479 downwards.
ATCACTTAAAGAACGATTAGCTATAGCTAATTCATAATTAAGTACACCTGAATTTGGAAATTTTCTTAAACCTCTTTCCCATTCTGATACGGCCTCTGCTTGCGAGCTCTTAGTTGCAGTAATCAAACCACTAAGGTAATATGTTTCATCATCGGCGTAATTATTATTAAGTGTTTGCTTTACAACATGTTTTGCTTCGCTATAATTACCTTTAATCATTTCATCCCGAATTAATTTATCATAGATATTATCCTCACTTATAGTAAATATTCTAATTTGTAAAACAATGAATATAAGTAAAAATACAATCAAAAATGCCCAAAATAAAGAGCGATGTGTTTTGAAATAATAGCCTATTAATGTAATTAATACACCACTGATAAATCCACCTAAGTGTGCCATTATATTAATATTAGACATAAAAAGTGAAAAACCGATTAAAACAACCAATGCAATTAATAACTGGCCAATCATTTTTTTATTAAAATTCTTGCTTAAATACATAATCACAAAAATAGAACCAATTAAGCCAAATATTGCTCCACTAGCACCGACTGAAATTGTAGACGTATTAAAAGATAGAGAAACAAAATTTCCATATAATCCGGATATAATATAAATTATTAGCATTCGCCATGAACCAATGATTGATTCGACAATTTTACCAAAAATAAATAGAGAAAGCATATTCATTAAAATGTGTTCGAAATTAAAATGTAAGAACATTGACGAAATAAGTCTATACCATTCTCCATGTACAACATTAAAATGAACAAGTCCACCTACTTCTAATAGTTTAACATCAGAAAATCGATTTAAGTATAAAATCATACATAACCATATCACAATATTAATTAAGATAAGTGTATATGTAATAGGGGTAAAACGTTGCATATGTTTATCAACAAGATTTTGTGTCAAAACTTTTCTTTTGTAATAAAGATAAGTCTTTTTATCTTCATTATTAATTAGCATTTTTATAAGTAAAAAGTTTATAGGGAGTGACTTTAAGCTTTGCTCATTGCTTAAAATTTTAAATTTCAGTTTAGTTGGTTTTTCTTCATTTAAATTTTCTTTTGAAAGCTCTTTATCCGTAAAATAATAAAATTCATAAGATTCAGGTAAATAACCGATGAATTGTTGTATTTCTTCAGGTCGTTCCATAATTTTTGATTTATCAAACCTAATCTCTTGGGTAGATGTAACATTTTTTCTAAAAACAACAATGGATTGTTTTCTCTTATGAGACAACCATATTTCATCGTCCCCTTTATCACGATAAATTACATTATAATTAAGATACCTAATCCAGTAATATAAGGCCTTCCAATAAAGTTTATTAATATTCATTTATTCCTCCACCACTTTATTGTGATAAATAATTAATTGCTCTACAGGTTGATCGTGTGGTTCTATATTGAATTGGGCTAACTGAAAATCATATAGTAAACTAACTGTATTACTTCTATGTTGGCTCAGGAATCGGTCATAATAACCACCACCATAACCTATTCGATAGCCCAATTTATCAAATGCAACCCCAGGTACTACAATTAAGTCCATTTTATTCGTTGTACCGACTGGGGAAATAGAATGATAAATACCTTTGCCATCTTTCTCGATATCCTCAATTGATAATAGTTGTTTAAAAGTCATTTCTTGCTGTTGATAATTTGTTTCAGGAACAAAAATTTTTTTATTATTATGTAGCGAATAAGTAATAATTGGATATGTATTAACTTCATGAGGCATCGATAAAACAATACCAATTTTGTTAGCTTTGCGATAAGCTTCACTTTGATATAATTTCTTAGCCAACCATTCATCAGCCAAATGTTTTTGTACTTTGTCGTAAGATTTCATCTTTTTAATTATATTTCTACGTAGTCCCTTTTTATCCATTTTATTCACCCATTTCGTTCACTTAACATTATAACGTTTATAGTAACTAATGTCATTAAGTTGGTATTTAAAGACAAAAAGTAAATGAAAAATCCCTTCAAAGTTTTCACTTTTATAAGTGGTTACTTTAAAGGGATTAAATCGATTTTATATCGTCATGTACAAATTTAAAAACATTAATTATTTAGTTTCACGATGTAAAGTATGTTTATTATCACGTGAACAATATTTTTTCATTTCTACACGTTCAGGATTATTTCTTTTGTTTTTTGTTGAGATATAATTTCTATCTCCACATTCTGTACAAGCTAATGTAACGTTTACGCGCATGAATTTCTCCTCCTTACCTTTTCAAAATACGACTTATTTATTATACCAATTACTTAACTAATTGCAAAGTATAATTTTATGATTAGTTAAGTTGACAATTTAAATTAATCTTCTTTCTCTTCGTTATTAGATCGAGAGTCATCTTTATTATCTTTATCTTTAAAATAGTAGTTGATTACGTCTCTACCTAAATCTCCACCATTTAACCAAGGTGGTGGAACAGGTTGATTTGTGTAGACAATTGAAAAAGATAATTTAGGATTATCGACGGGTGCATAACCGATATATGTTGAATTAACTCTAGGTTCTCCATCTTGAAAAACTTCAGCAGTCCCAGTTTTACCAGCTGAAGGTACTACAGTATTTCTAAAACTAGCATAACCCGTACCTTGCTTTTCATTGAAAGCCATTTTAAATCCTTCTTGAACTTCTTTAATTTCGTCACTTGAGTTATTTACCTTATTTAAAACATTACCCTTAATTTTACGTTTTAATGGGCCAGTTTCATCTTTATTAGTAGATTCATAAATAGACAATCCAATATGTGGTTGAATTCTATAGCCATCATTTGCAATAGTTGATACGTATTGGGACAACTGAAGTGGTGTATATGTGTCGTATTGTCCAATAGCTAAGTCTAAATAGTTACCAGGATTATTAGTTAAGGGCTCTATTTGGCCTGGCGTTTCGTTCGGTAAGTCAATGCCTGTTTTTAAGCCAAGACCTACTTGATTTAACCCTTTACGCAATTTACGACCCGCATCTGCTATATTATTAGGTAATGACATACCTGAAGTATAGGGGTCACCTGCTAATTTAAGTGCGGTTTTAAACATGTATACGTTTGATGAATGCATAAGTGCTTGTTTATCATCGATAGATACATGACCATTTTTATTAAAATATGATCGTTTAGTTAAACCACCTTGGAATTTTAATGGCTCATCTACCATAGTTTCTCCAACATTAATAGCTTTATTTTGGTACCCAGCTAATAATGTTCCTCCTTTTACTGAAGAACCGACCGTGTATTGAGCTGTAAAGTTGCCAATATCATAATCTTTGAGTTTACCCTGCTTATCAATTTGCTTCCCTGCCATAGCAAGTATGTCTCCATTTCTAGGATTTTGGACAACCATTAACGCATTGTCCATATCCTTAGCACCTTGACTACGTAACTTAGAAATTTGTTTTTCTAATAAAGATTCTACTTTTTTCTGTAAATCAATATCTATAGTTAATTGTAAATCATGACCTCTTGAACCAGGATTAAGTACTTCTGAACTTATTACTCTACCAGATTTATCAGTTGTATATTTCATTTGTTTCTTCGTGCCTTTAAGAACATCTTCGTATTGATATTCAAGATAAGATTTACCGACACGATCATTGCGTGAATAACCTTTTGATAAATATTGTTCGGTTAATTCTTTAGGTATACCTTCAGTCGAAGTCGACACATCTCCAAATATACCTCTTAAAGTATCACCGTATGGGTATTTTCTATCCCAATCCATTGTAGTGTTTACACCAGGTAATTTAGAAAGTTGTTGTGATACGGCTGCATATTCTTTCTCGCTTACGTCTTCATTTTTAATTGTTTGAGGATCTAGAGTTGACCCAGCATTCATTTCCCGATAAATTGCTAAAACTTGCAAATCTTTTTTAGTTAACTGTTTTAATTGTTTTTTTCCTATTTTATCTCTTAATTGTGTATCAAATTGTTCTTGTGAAATACTGCCATCTTCTAACATTAATTGTTCTTTTCTCATTAACTTTTTAGCAGATGACGGATACATTTGAATCCAAAAATCCTTTTTATCTCTCTCAGTAATTTTATCCGTATCCATTTTAATTAAATCTGTCAGTTTCTTAGCAGTATTTAACATTTCCTTTTGTGAAGTTTTACGGTTTCTAGTGTATGTAATAGACATCTTTGAAGCATTATCAACTAGTACTTTGCCATTTCTATCTAGTATTCGGCCTCTTGGTACTGATTCATTAACAGTTATATTTTCATCGTTTTTGATTAATTGTTTGTAATGAGATCCTTGTGCTATTTGTAAATAACCTAATCTCAATACGACTATAGCAAAGATAAATACTATAAATCCAAATATGAAATTGATTCTTTTATTCATGGTGTTTCTCATTTTTTCATCATTTGTTTTTTCTTTTAATCTTTTCAGCAAAACAACCTACCTCTATTCAAAGTCTCTCATACAAATGATATATGATATTAGATTATTTTTCTATCATTTTAACAAAAAAGAGACGCAGAAAAATTCCTTTATCAATTGATAATCAAATTTATAAATATACTTTTAAACAATAATCAATAATAAAAATTTTTACATCGGTTTCATCAGTATTGTAATTCAAACTAAATGCATATACTTTTATGTTAATTTAGATTTTAATAAAAATGGATATTAAGTAATGAATCTCATTTCTCACGTGTTGTAGATAGTATTTAGTTTTATATGTAATTAGCCCTTAGATGACGATCATCTAAGGGCTACAACAAAAAATATAAGGTATTGTTTAAACTGATTTTTAGAATTTCTATGTTCTAAAGTTATTTAATATTGATTATTTAGTTGCATTATATAATTCATTAACTTTTTCCCAGTTAACAACATTCCAGAATGCATTGATATAGTCTGGGCGTTTATTTTGATATTTAAGATAATAAGCATGCTCCCAAACATCTAAACCTAAAATTGGTGTTTTTCCTTCAGTAATTGGATTATCTTGATTTGGTGTTGTAACAATTTCTAATTGTCCATTGTTTACAACTAACCAAGCCCATCCTGAACCAAAGCGTGCTGCAGCTTTATCTGCAAATTCTTTTTTAAATTCGTCTAAAGAACCCCATTGTTCTTTTATTTTATCTACAACTTCACCTTTTTCTTCAGAATTTGGTGATAATAGTTCCCAGAACAATGAATGGTTAAGGTGTCCACCGCCATTATTACGAACAGCTGTTTGAATATTAGATGGCACACTATCTAAATTAGCAACAATTTCTTCGATTGATTTAGCTTCTAAATCTGTCCCTTCAACTGCTGAATTTAATTTTGTAACATATGTGTTATGGTGTTTATCATGATGAATTTCCATAGTTTGTTTGTCGATGTGTGGTTCTAATGCATCATATGCATAAGGTAAATTTGGTAATTCAAAAGCCATAAATAATCATCCTCCTAAATTGTCTATAACTATATCATAACAAGTAGATTTATAAGCAACAAAGAATATGCTTTCAAAAAAGTTTTAATTGCAGAATTGTTTTCCCGACCCACACTACAATTTATCAAAATTGTTAATGTGAATCTTCTTAATATTTTTCTAAATCTACTAATTGATATACTATAAATATATCTCAAATTTGTGAAGATTAAACATAAAAATACATAAATTTTAATAAATACGACTAATGGCCTATAATTAGTAAAAGAACTTCAGTTATTATCACTAGGTTCTTTTGCTACAAATCATGAGTATTCATTTTATATTAAATATTTAAAATTTCATGACCGAAAATTTTAAATTGAAATGATGAAATGTGCCAGTATTATGATCCGAATGTTTTTTAGTTTGCTTTACGTTGACATTCTTCACAAATACCATACACTTCTAGTTTATGAGTATGAATATTTACATTGGGTAATTGACTTTTAATCTTCTCAATTGGACAAAAATCAATCACTTTAGTTTCTCCGCAATTTTCGCAAATAAAATGATGATGGTGATGATTTGTGCATGCGATTCTGAATTTCATTTCTCCATCTAATTCGGTACTCTCTATAATGCCTAAATCTTTAAATAAATGAAGATTTCTGTATACAGTATCAAATGATATTCCAGGATAGTCCTTATCCATTTGTTGTTGAATATGTTTAGCATTTAAATATTTATCCTCTTTAACAAAGATATCTAGCATATCTTTACGTTTATCAGTGTATTTAAGTCCGTTTTCTTTTAAAACTTTAATTGCATCATTTGTATTCATTCTTAAACGACTCCCTTTTTGAACTTAATTTTTAACTTCTTAATAGTCATCGTTAGTATGAGCATTACTACTAATAGTACAACAATGACACCACCAGGTGATATATTCATGTAAAAAGCTATAATTAATCCTAGAATTACAGACAGTTCTCCTAATATAATACTCAATGCTATTAATTGTTTAAATCCTTTAGTTATTCTCATTGAAATTGCTATAGGAAGAGTTATTAACGCGCTTACTAATAATATACCTACAACTCTCATTGATGCAGATATAACCATTGCAACAATTACTATAAACAAAAATTGAATCCACTTTGGTATACCTATGACCTTACTATATTCTTCGTCAAATGATAAAATAAATAATTCTTTATAAAATAAAACAATAAATATGAGAACAATTATTGTAATGATAATAATTGTAGTTAAATCACTAATATTTACTGCACTAATTGATCCAAATAGTAGGCCTACGATTTCTTGATTAAAACCATCTGCTAGAGAAATAAAAATAGCACTTAGGGCAATACCAGCGCTCATTATAATAGGAATTGCAATTTCTTGATAATTAGAAAATGAAGTTCTTAATTTTTCAATTAATAACGCTCCAATAACAGCAAAAAGAATACCAAACCACATAGGGTTTATTACTGAGAATACGGGAATAATGGTAAGCAAAAACATACCAAAGGAAATGCCACCTAATGTCACGTGGCTCAAAGCGTCAGCAATTAATGATAGTCTTCGAACTACAATAAATGCACCTATTAATGGTGCGATAAAGCCAATAAGCAGACCGCTAATCAAAGAATATCTAATAAAATCAAAATTTAATAACGCATCTATCAAAAGTTACACTTCCTCTTTGTTTCTAATATAAATTTATTCATTTCCCTCATTACAACATGTTCGGTTGTGTTGATGATCAACAAATTGAATAGGATGACCATAAATTTTTGAAATTTCCACTTCATCTAAAGACTTGAATGCTTCTGTAGAACCATGGAAATGAAGATGTTTATTTAAACATGCTACTTCTGTAGCGGTATCTGCTACAACGCCAATATCATGGGTGACTAAAATTATTGTAATCCCCTGCTTTTTTAATTTATCAAGTGTATCGTAAAATTCGCTTACATGTTTTGCATCAATTCCGTTTGTAGGTTCATCTAACACTAGCACACTTGGGTTAGAAATAAGTGCTCTAGCAATAAGTACACGTTGTTGTTGTCCACCAGATAGTTCAGCTATATTTTTATTTATTAAATGAGATATATTTAATCTCTCTAATACCTTTTTGACTTTTTGATAATCACTTTTATTGAATCTTTGAAATATTTTTTTGGTTTTAGTCAGACCACTTAAAACAACTTCCTTTACACTAGCTGGGAAACCTGCATTGAAGGCAGAAGCTTTCTGAGAGACATAGCTAATTTTCAATGAAGATTTATTACTTTTAAATGGTTTTCCTTCAACAATTATCTCACCCTTTTGTATAGGCAATAGCCCTAATATGACTTTTAGTAAAGTAGATTTACCTGCCCCGTTTGGACCAACAATTGCTAAAAATTCGCCCTTATTAATTTTGATATTTATGTTCTCTAATACATGCTTATTATCGAAATAATAATCTAAATTTCGTAATTCAAAAACTGGCGTTGTCATGGTTTTCACCTCGCATATAACTATACAACTTATTAATTTTTATGTAAATAGTAATGTTTACGACTATTTTAAATTACATATAGTTTTGGTTGTTCTATAATTAGTCTAATGACTTGATAGTCGTAATTAAAACGTTATTATTTTTATTTAACATGATCAAATAATTAAGCCATTCACTGAATGAAAAGACGATGAATGGCTTAATTTTATAAATATTTTATTGATTTAAAATTTTGTTCTTGAGGTCTGGATCAAATTCTTGTGATTTTAACATGTCTATTTCTAATTTATACGGTGGTTTTTTATTTTTTTTATCTTCACCAACATATGGAGTTTCTAATATTTTTGGAATATTTTTAAAAGTATCATGATGCACTACGTAATTAAGTGCATCAAAGCCAATATGACCAAAACCGATATTTTCGTGACGATCTTTCTGTGCACCTCTTAGGTTTTTACTGTCATTAACATGTACTACTTTAATTCGATCTACTCCAATTATATTGTCGAATTTTTCTAGTACACCATCGAAATCTTCTTTGACGTTATATCCGGCATCATGAGTGTGGCACGTATCAAAACAAACTGATAAGCGATCATTATGTGTAACACCATCAATTATTTGAGCAATTTCTTCAAAAGATCTCCCTACTTCTGTTCCTTTACCCGCCATAGTTTCAAGTGCTATTCTTACATCATTATCATGTGTGAGTACTTCATTAAGTCCTTCAATAATTTTTTGGATTCCTTTATCTACACCTGCTCCGACATGCGCCCCAGGATGTAGTACAATATCTTTTGCTCCAAGTGCTTGAGTTCTTTCGATTTCTTTTTGTAGAAAGTCAACTCCTAAATTAAATACTTCAGGTTTGGTTGTATTTGCAATGTTAATGATATATGGTGCATGTACAACGATATTTGATAAACCATATGTTTTCATTGCCTGTTGGCCTTTTTCGATATTTAAATCTTCAATATTTTTACGTCTTGTATTTTGTGGTGCACCTGTATAAATCATAAATGTTGATTCACCATATTTATGTGCTTCTTCTGCTGACCCTTGCAGCATTTTTTTGCCACTCATTGAAACATGTGATCCTAGTAACATTCATTTCACCTATCCTTTATTAGTTTTTCGTTTTTGTCTTTTTTGCTTTTTACTATACTGCTTTCTTTCTTGACGTTTCATTTTTTCAACTTCTTGTTTAAATTTCTTTTTATACCCTGGTTTAACTTTACGTTTTGATTTACTTCTTACTTTGTGTTTAACTTCATTGGTTAAATGATCATCTTTACGTTGTCTTGATCTACGCATATTGTGTGCCTTAATCGGTTTTAATTCACCATTCTTGATATCTACATTTTTAAATTTATAACCTCTGTCTTCGATAAGAGTAATATTACTTTCTTCATCAGGACTATATAATGTAATGGCTACTCCTTTATAATTACCTCTTCCTGTTCGACCTACGCGATGTGTGAAAAAATCGATGTCATTGGGTACATCGAAATTAATAACATGACTTACGCCTTCAATGTCTATTCCTCTAGAAGCAAGATCGCTTGCAATGACAAATTGAAAATCTAAATTTCTTATTCTTTTCATTTGTTGTTTACGTTCTCTTGGTGTTAAACCACCATGAATCATACCTATTTTAATTCCTTCTTTATTTAAAGTGTCTGCCAATTCATCGGCATTTTCACGACTGTTACAGAAAATAATACATAGATAAGGATTCAATATATCTATCAGTTCCAATGTTTTATCTACCTTGGCAGAACCTTTTGTAGGAATTAGATAAAATTCGATATTTTCTTTATTATGAGCTTTACCATCTACTTCTACAAATTCTGGTTGACTTAAATATTTATTTAAAAATGGTTGTAATGATTTAGGTATTGTTGCACTAAATACCGCTAGATGAGCATTTTCATCATCTAATCTCGCTGCAATATGGTCAACATCTTCAATGAGACCCAGGTCAATCATTAAATCCGCTTCATCTATAATTAAATATGAGGCTAAATGTGCATGAAGATAACCTGAATGTGCTAAATCATTAATTCTTGTTGGTGTACCAATAATGAGTTGTGGTTGATGGCTACATCGTTGTTTATCTTTTTCTAAATCGGTGCCACCAATGAAAAGTTTTACCTTTATACCTTTTTTGAATTTTACCAAATGCATAGCAACTTGATAAAGTTGCTGAGCAAGTTCACGTGTTGGAGCTACTACGATGGCTTGTGGCTCTTGAATGTCACTTTCTATAAGTTGAATTAATGGTAAGAGAAAAGCGTGTGACTTTCCAGTTCCAGTTTGAGATTGTCCTATTAAATTTGTTCCTTTAAGAATTCTCGGTATGATTCTATTTTGGATTTCGGTCGGTTTTTCAAAATTGAGATTTTTAACAGCTTCAATTAAATTCTCATCTAAATTAAAGTGTTCAAATGGATGTTTTGACATAATTTGTTCTCCTTTAAATGTTTATCAATAACATTTATTTATATTTAAATGGATCTGTGTTGATTTCAGAGGCATATATCGGAAATTGATTTTCATATTTAAATAACCATTTTGCTAATAATTCTTTTAATCCTTCTTTCATAACATACTCACTATAATGATTGATGTCTAATAAATTTACATTTTGGATTTTAGCATCTAGAGCATCATGGTGTTTAATGTCACCAGTAACAAAAACGTCTGCTCCAAGTTGGCTAGCTTTATACTCAAATCCTATACCTGAACCGCCTATGATTGCTACTTTCTTAATTGGACTATCATGTTGACCTGTATATCGTACGCTTGGTATACTGAGTTGTTTTTTTGCATATTCAGAGAATTCATCTAAAGTCATAGTTTTGTTTAATTGTCCAATAATCCCTAATCCATACTCACTTTCTTTGTTCATTTTAATAAAATCAAAAACTGGTGTTTCGTATGGGTGATTATCTAAAATAGCTCGCTTAGCTATTTCTAATTCATTGCTTTTTATCATAAACTCAAGTTTTATTTCATCAACATATTCGATACTATCTAACTTCCCTATATAAGGGTTTGCATCACCTACTGGTTTAAATTGTCCTTTACCTTCACTTTCAAAGAAACAATATTCGTAATTACCTTCTTTAGCTAATCCAAGTTCGTTTAAACTGTCTTTGAAATCTTCAACATAATTTTTAGGTATAAAAGTTTGAACTTTGTAATAATATGAGCTATTTGTATTAATCATGGATATGTTCTCTAAACCTAATTGATGCGCTAACATTCGATTGACACCTTCAGGATGTACATCAAGGTTAGTGTGTAATGCTATAAGATTGATATTATTTTGGATAAGTTTACGAATAATACTACCATATCCATCTTCAACAATGCGTTTTACTCCTTTGAAAATAAGTGGATGATGAGCAATGATGGTATTAGTATTAAGTTCAATTGCTTGGTTAACAACATCATCGGTGCAGTCGAGAGTTGTCAGAATACCTGTAATATCTAAATTATCATTACCAATTAATAATCCTACATTATCCCATGATTCAGCTTGATGAAATGGAACGTGATTATTTAAAATTTTCATCAGTTCACTAATTTTCATTAATTAACACCTCTTGTATTAAGTTGATTTCATCTTCTATTTCTTTTAGTCTCTCATGATGTGAAGTTGAATTCAATTGAGATTTTATATCACGCAGTGCTTGTAACTCTCTTTTCCATTTTTTTTGAAAAATGTTATTACAATCTCTAAGTAAAAATGGTCCGAATTTTTCTTGTAATATATTTAATTTAACTAAGTTATTATTAAACTCAGCTACCACGATTTCATATATGTGACCCTTTTCCTCAATGATTCTTTCATCAACGATTTCATATGAGAGTTTGTTAAGAGTTTGTCTTAATGCTTGAGTTTGTATATTACTTTGTAGTATGAGTCTTGGGTGGTTAACTAATTTATCTTTCCCATCGTTTAAAATTTTTGCAATTAATGGTCCTCCCATACCACAAACAGTTATATTATCAATTTGATCTTCTGCGTTTATAACGCTTAGACCATCGCCTAGACGTACATCAACCAGTTGATTTAATTCATAATTTGCAATATTTCTTTTAGCGGCCTTATAAGGTCCTTGAATAACTTCTCCTGCTATTGCTTTTGTGCATAAGTCGTTTTGAATTGCATATATAGGTAGATATGCGTGGTCTGAGCCAATATCAGCCAATGTTCCTCTTTTAATAAATGAGCATACAATTGATAATCTTTGGTTAAGGTTAATCATTTTTAAACTCCTTATATGTATTAAAAAAGAGTAGGATAGAATTCAGTAATAAGAAATTTGAATTCACTATCCCACCCTACTTTAGTGTGATGATTTAGTTAAACGACATTACTATTAATTAATAATTCAAACGCCAATGTCTTATTCCTTTAATTTAATCCATGAAATCTTTAAGACGTTTACTTCGGCTAGGATGTCTTAGTTTTCTTAAAGCTTTTGCTTCAATCTGACGAATTCTTTCACGTGTTACACCGAATACTTTTCCAACTTCTTCTAGTGTTCTTGTTCGTCCATCATCTAAACCGAAACGTAAACGTAAAACATTTTCTTCTCTGTCAGTAAGTGTATCTAAAACATCTTCTAATTGTTCTTTTAACAATTCGTATGCTGCATGATCAGATGGACTTTGAGCTTCTTGGTCTTCTATGAAGTCTCCTAAATGACTATCATCTTCTTCACCGATTGGCGTCTCTAAGGAAACGGGTTCTTGTGCAATTTTTAAAATCTCTCTGACTTTTTCTGGTGGTAAATCCATTTCTTCTCCAATTTCTTCAGGAGCTGGATCTCTGCCTAAATCTTGCAATAATTGACGTTGAACACGAATCAATTTATTAATCGTTTCTACCATGTGAACTGGTATTCGAATTGTACGCGCTTGGTCAGCAATTGCTCGTGTAATAGCTTGTCTAATCCACCAAGTGGCATATGTTGAAAATTTAAATCCTTTGCTAAAATCAAATTTTTCAACAGCTTTAATTAAGCCCATATTACCTTCTTGAATCAAATCTAAGAATAACATGCCACGACCAACATATCTTTTAGCAATACTAACAACTAAACGTAAGTTTGCTTCAGCTAATCGTGATTTAGCAATTTCATCACCTTGTTCAATTTTTTTTGCAAGCTCAATTTCTTCTTGAGCACTTAAAAGATTAACTCTACCAATTTCCTTTAAATACATACGCACTGGGTCATTGATTTTGACACCAGGAGGGGCACTCAAATCATTAGGATTGATTTTATCATCCGTGTCAGAACTATCTTTTTCATTGACAAGTGTAATGTCATTGTCATTCAATTGGTCGAAGAAATCATCCATTTGATCTGAGTCCATTTCAAAATTTTGTAGTTTTTCAGCGATTTCTTCGTGACTTAAATGACCTTCTTTTTTTCCTTTATCAATTAATTGTTTTTTAACATCTTCTAGTGTTAAAGTCGGATCAATTGTTTGCTTTTTAATTTTAACTTGGTTGTCAGACATGAAAAGGCCTCCCGATTTTAGTAAATACTGATAATCTATTAATAATTATATATTATATCAATTTAATATGATTTGTATATTCTAAATAATCACTGGATTACACTGAGTAAGTGAAAATCAAGTGATATGTGCTTAAATAAGTGGTGTTCAATTGAATAAATATACACTTTAGAAGTTCTGATATAACAAATTTACCCGTTAAATAATTAAAGTAACCATATTTGATTAACTACTCTTGAATTTTAAATTAAATTCTTATAAATATTGCTTTTACATTCGATTTTTATTTTTGTTAACGATAAGTTGCAAATAATATTTTTGTAATTCTGAATCTCCAATACGTGATGCTTCCCTTAATTTATAATTCAAACTTTCTAAAGAATCTTCGTTATTATTATTTTTAATAATTTGAATATAGTCCTCTATTTCGTTTTCATAAGGTTCATCATTTAGATGATATTGATCTAATTCAATAAGAACTTCTCTCAATTCATTAGATTCAATATATTGCATCATATCGCTAATTGTATAATAATCATTTTTTGAATAATAGTCGTACAAATAACTAAATATACGCTTTAAATAGCTATTTGTAAAGTCTTCTGGTACAACTTTTTGATAATAATTCAAAAAAGTATCTTTATCTTTCATTAAATGCTTAATTAAAGCTCTTTCTGCTTTCTCATTTTTAGTCAGACGACCGAGTATTAATTGTTGTTTACTTGGCTCATCTTGAAAAGTAGGATAAGTGTTCGACGGCATCTGATGTTGATAAGTTGCATCTAACTCATATTGAATGGTTTCTGGACTAACTTTAAATATATCAGCTATGTTTTGAATAAGTTTATTACGAATAATACCTGAATTGACTAAAGAAAGGTCTCGCACAGTTTCTTTAAAATGTTTTTCGTATGCAAGATCATTATGATTAATCTCATTTTGATACATTTTAACTTTAAATAGCACAAATGATTGTTTGTCTTGTTGAACAAATTTTATGAATTGTTCGTTATCATATTTTCTAATATAATCATCAGGATCCATACCTGAAGGTAGTTGAACCACAAACACATTTAATCCTTGATTCAACAGTGCTTGTCCTGTTTTTATAGTAGCTTCTTTACCAGCATAATCACCATCAAACATTAATGTTACGTTTTGCGTTAGTTTTTGTAAAAAAGTAATATGTTCTTGTGATAACTGGGTACCCATACTAGCGACAACTTGTTTTAATCCAGCGTAATCTGATTTAATTACATCCATGAAACCTTCTAATAAAATAATCTCATCTTGTTTTCGAATAAATTTACGTGCTTTATTTAAATTATATAAAATTCTACGCTTCTGGAAAATAGGTGTTTCCGGACTATTTAAATATTTTGGTTCTTGATTCGTATATGTCCGTCCTGAATACCCAACAATTCGTCCTTGTCCATTCTTTAAAGGAAACATAATTCTATTTCTAAATCTATCAAAATATGTGAAATTCTCTTCATTACGAGATAACAAACCTGCTTCAAATGCTAGTTCTATATCATATCCTTTTTTTTCAAGAAAATCATGACAAAAATGTGAGTTATCAGGTGCATACCCAATTTCTCTTTCCTTAATAAGGTCATCTGTAAAGCCACGTTCATGTAAATAATTGAGGGCTTCCTCACCTTCAACTGTTTTCATTAAAGCATAATGATAATAATCTTTAATGAGTTCATGCATCTCAATCATTTTCAACTCATCAGACGCAATTTTTGTCGAGGAATTTGTTTGGTTCTGCCCTATATCAACTTGGATATTCACCCGTTCACCCAAATCTTTTACAGCTTCAACAAATGATACGTCTTTAATTTCTTGCGTAAATTGAAAAACATTACCACCTTTTTTACATCCAAAACAATGACAAATTTGTTTATCTTCTGAAACTGTAAATGAGGGTGTCTTTTCATCATGAAAAGGACACAAACCGATATAATTGCGCCCTCTTTTTTCAAGTTTTACATATTCACTAACTAAATCTAATATATCAGTTTTATTTTTTATTTCATCAATGACGGATTGATCTATACGCAAAAGACATCACCTATCAATATTCATAATTGCTAATTCTTTATTTTTATGTGGTTACTAAAAGAATGAAGGAATATATTTCAAACTATAAATGCCACCTATAAAATACATTCATTTCTAAGATAGCAATCTTATTAAAGTTCTATTATTATACCTTCAATTTATTGGAAAAGAAATCATTTCGATTTATTTTTTTCAATAAAATGAATAATATCATTTGCTGTTTCTTCAATGGCTTTATCTGAAACATCGATAACAGGGCAACCAATCTTATCGACTAACTTTTCAAAGTAATCTAATTCTTCCTGAATTCTTGCTTCAGTTGCATATCTAGCTTTGTCACCTAATCCTAATTGTTTTAATCTCTCTTTACGTATACGATTTAATTTTTCTTCACTAATTTTTAACGCAATACATTTTGATGGATCAACATTAAATAAACCGTCTGGGGGAGTCACTTCAGGTACTATTGGAATATTCATTACTTTATAGCTTTTATGTGCTAAATATTGAGATAAAGGTGTTTTTGATGTTCTTGAAATGCCAAGTAACACAATATCTGCTTTCGGCAATCCTTTAGGATCTTTTCCGTCATCGTATTTAACAGCAAATTCGATTGCATCGATCTTTTTAAAATAAGCATCGTCCAATCGATGAACCATCCCAGGTTCATAATAAGGAGTTTCTTCTATAGAATTCGATAACAATTCCATTAATGGACCCATGATGTCAACAGATTTCAATGCATGTTCATTGACTTTTGATATCATATACTTTTTAATTTCGGGTTTTATTAATGTATAAACAATGATTGCATTCGTATCTTTAGCAACTTGAATGACTTCATCAACATTTTCGAATGATTCGATATATGGATATCGAAGGAATTCATGCTTACACTGTTTAGGATTGAATTGTGAAACGCCTGCTCTTGCAACGAGTTCCGCAGTTTCACCAATTGAATCAGAGGCAACAATTATCTTTATATTATCCATGTACTTACCACCTATTCTTTAAATAATGAAACGAATAATTTAGTGATTGTTGTTTTAGAGATGCGACCTATTACTTCAAATTTGTCGTTTTCTTTAGGTCTAACAATTGGTAATGAATCTATCTCCTTATCAATCATTTGGTTTGCAGCATAAATAACGAGTTCCTGTTCTTTTAAATATGAAACATTAGGCATTCTAGTCATATTTACACTGATAGGCATTGTATGTATGTCCTCACCAATCATTGAGGCACGAAGTAAGTCTTTCCTAGAACATACTCCTACAAAATCGTTATTCTCATTTGTAATAAATAATGTACTGACATCCTCTAAAAAGATGGTACATATAGCATCATAAACAGTCATGTTTTCTTTTATGACAACAGGATGCGACATATAATCTTTTACAACATATTTTCGTAATTTTTCGTTTATGATTTTATTTTTAGATTTACCAGAATAGAAATAACCTACTCGAGGACGTGCCTCTATAAAACCAGACATAGTGAGTATAGCCAAGTCAGGACGTAATGTAGCACGAGTCAAATTGATTTTTTCAGCTATATGCTCGCCCGTGATAGGTCCTTCCGATTTAACAATCTCTATTATTTGTTCTTGTCTTTGACTTAATTCTATAGGTCTTCACCCCTTTTTAATACTTACTCATTATAACTTTTATTTTCAATTGCTACAAATACATATAAACACTTGCTATTAAAAATTATTTCAATTAGAATTATTAATAAGCGAGTTAAGGATGGTGTGAGCTTAACAAACATATTTTGGCATATGATTAAATTTTTATAAAAGCGAGTGTTTACACTAATTTGGGTGGAACCGCGGGTTGAAATGTAAATAAACACATGTTATTTCAACAATGTGTTTTAAATAATTTAAACTCGTCCCAAGATAATATTGCATAATCTATGTGTATTGTCTTGGGGCGTTTTTATGTATAAGGAGAGGCTTTTATGGTTAAAAATATGGATACAATTGTACAACTTGCGAAGCATAGAGGATTTGTATTCCCTGGTAGTGATATTTATGGTGGATTATCAAATACATGGGATTATGGTCCGTTAGGTGTTGAATTAAAAAATAATATTAAAAAAGCTTGGTGGCAAAAATTTATTACGCAATCACCATACAATGTAGGTATTGATGCTGCGATTCTTATGAATCCAAAAACATGGGAAGCATCAGGACATTTAGGAAATTTTAATGATCCTATGATTGATAATAAGGACAGTAAAATTCGTTATCGTGCAGATAAATTAATCGAAGATTATATGCAAAATGAAAAAGGTGACGAAAACTTTATAGCAGATGGCTTAAGTTTTGATGAAATGAAAAAAATTATTGATGATGAAGGAATTGTTTGTCCGGTCAGTAAGACTGCAAACTGGACTGATATCCGTCAATTTAATCTTATGTTCAAGACTTTCCAAGGTGTTACTGAAGATTCTACTAATGAATTATTTTTACGACCTGAAACAGCTCAAGGTATTTTTGTGAACTATAAAAATGTTCAACGTTCTATGCGTAAAAAATTACCTTTTGGTATTGGTCAAATTGGTAAATCATTCCGTAATGAAATCACACCAGGAAACTTTATTTTCAGAACAAGAGAATTCGAACAAATGGAACTTGAATTCTTCTGTAAACCTGGTGAAGAAATTGAATGGCAAAATTATTGGAAAACTTTTGCAAGTGAATGGTTAACAGATTTAAACATCTCAGAAGACAATATGCGCCTTAGAGATCATGATGAAGATGAATTATCACACTATTCTAATGCTACTACTGATATTGAATACAAATTCCCATTTGGTTGGGGAGAATTATGGGGTATTGCGAGTCGTACAGACTATGATTTAAGACAACATAGTGAACATTCAGGTGAAGATTTTAAATATCACGATCCTGAAACTAACGAAAAATACATTCCTTATTGTATTGAACCATCTCTTGGTGCAGATCGTGTGACTTTAGCATTTTTATGTGATGCGTATGCTGAAGAAGGTGTTGAGGGTAGTAAAGATGCACGTACAGTTATGCATTTCCACCCAGCTTTAGCACCATATAAAGCGGCGGTACTACCATTGAGTAAAAAATTATCAAGTGAAGCTATTAAAATTTTTGAACAACTAAGCTCTAGCTTTGCAATAGACTTTGATGAATCACAATCTATTGGTAAACGTTATCGTCGTCAAGATGAAATAGGTACACCATATTGTATCACTTTTGATTTTGACTCATTAGAGGACAACCAAGTAACAGTGCGTGACAGAGATAGTATGGAACAAGTACGTATGCCAATATCAGAACTAGAAACATTTTTAGCTGACAAAGTTAAATTTTAGTTTACTATTTATTTATAAGTAAAAATTTTGATTATGAATAAAGCTCCTATCTTAAGTTTTAACAACAGCAGATAGGAGCTTTTTATGATAAATTTATTCTGAAATCTTTTCACAATGAATCTTTTTCTAATCTATTTAATTGGTTTATTAATTTTTGACTTTTAAAAAACATACCAGCATACTCACGATAAAGCATGATAAGTAATTCAGACATTTCATTTAATATGTCTTGCTGAATATTTAGATGATTCATCTTACTTATGGGTAATTGCTGTAGGATATTAAGAAGATATAAAGTGCGATTAGAGAGCTGAAAAGCATGTTGATCCTGATATAATGCAGATTCTGAAATAGCACCGTCATATTTAAAACTATACGCTATAAGTTTTGATTGATCTTGAATGCCGGTAATTGCACAGTGATCAAATGAAGCTGTGAATCCAAATTTAGACATACTTTTTAATAAGACGATTACAGACATTAATTGTGCTGGAGTTCCTTCGTTAATTTTGGAAAGAACAAATTGAAGCAAGTCATAATTATATTTTGAAACCTCATTCTCTTCCATTGATCGGTCAATTGTTTCAGCACATAAAGATGCATAGCTACTTTCAAATAAGTCGAGTTGGAGTTCATAATGTTGATTAATCACATCAACAGAATTTAGTGTTCCCATGCCTCGCCATTTATTATAAATAAATAAGCCATATACGAAAAGCTGTGTATTTGCTTGAAATCCAGACTTAACTTTTTTTGCTCGTCTGGCCATTAGTGGTATTTTAGCTCCGTATTCATTTAATATTGTAATGATTTTATCTGACTCACCATAATCAACAGATTTGATAATGATGCCCTTTTGTTTCATTAGCATCAGTTGATCACCAACTTTCTATTGATTAATCTTGATCTTCAACATATCCAATTTGTCTTATAAAATTAACCTTATTTCTCCAATCACGTTGTACTTTCACCCATAATTCAAGATAAACCTTCGAGCCAAGTAACATTTCGATATCTCTACGTGCACGTTTACCTACTTCTTTAAGCTTTTTACCACCTTTACCTATTACTATACCTTTTTGTGAATCTCTTTCAACATAAATTGTCGCCTCAATACGTACTTTATCTTCATCCTCTTTAATCATACGATCGACATTGACACCAATTGCATGTGGAATTTCTTCACTCGTCAAATGTAGAATTTTTTCTCTAATGATTTCACTCACTACAAATTGTTCAGGATGGTCAGAAATTTGATTGTCAGGATAATATTTAGGCCCTTCTGGTAAAAAAGATTTTAATACATCAATAAAATGATCAACATTCAACCCCTCTAAAGCAGAAATTGGAATTATGTCTGTAAAATCCATATATGACTGATATTGTTCAATTTTTGGCATCAATGTATCTGGATGAACCAAATCAATTTTATTTAAAACTAAAAATATAGGTGTTTTGACGTTTTTTAGCATTTCCATTATATACTCGTCTCCTCTACCTATATCTTCATTTACATTAACCATAAACATAATAGCATCAATTTCAGAAAGTGTATTTTTAGCTACTCTCATCATGTAATCTCCTAATTTATGTTTAGGCTTATGGATACCAGGTGTATCGATAAAGATGATTTGAGCATCATCTCTCGTCATTACACCTTGTATTTTATTTCTAGTCGTCTGAGCTTTATCTGACATAATAGCAATTTTATGTCCTATTACTCTGTTTACAAAGGTAGATTTACCTACATTAGGTCTACCGATTATTGAAACAAATCCTGATTTATGTTCTGTCATTAATTTAAATCCTTTCCAGAAAATCCTAATGGTAATAATTCACCAACTGTAGCTTCTATCATATCTCCGTTTTGATTGGTCATATATACAGGCATATCTTTATCACAAAGTTCCATCATCACCTGGCGACATGCGCCACATGGGGACGAGGGTTTATCAGCATCGACAGTAACTGTAATGGATTCAAAATCACCCGGTTGATAACCTTCTGATATAGCGCTTACTAAACTTGATCTTTCTGCACATATCCCCATCGGGTATGCAGCGTTCTCAACATTTGCTCCGTGAAAACACCGACCATCTTTCGTTCTTAAATAAGCACCAACTTTAAAGTTACTGTATGGTGCGTAAGCATTTTTTTGTGCCTCTCGGACTTCTTTAAAGTAGTGTGATTGATAACTCATTACATTCCTCCCTTAAATATTTCTAATATATATGGTATAAAAACAATTAGCCCAATACATATTGAAACGATTGAAACGATGACAACACTAAACGCAGCTATATCTTTAGCATATTTTGCATATTCATGATAGTCAGTGGTAATTAAGTCGACAACAAATTCAATTGAGGTATTAATAGCTTCAAAACTTAAAACAAGTCCTATAGCTACAATGATTAATATCCAATCTATACGATCAATATTTAACACAATTCCTAATATGATAACTATTATAGCCGCTAAAATGTGGAATAAGAAATTTTGGTCTTTTTTTAAAATTGCGCGAAAACCCTCATATGCATATTTAAAACGTTTCATATTAATTTCTAGTTAAACCAAATTCGTTAAGTATAGCATCTTGTCGACCAAACATTTCTTTTTCATCATTATCATTCATATGATCGTATCCTAGCAAATGTAAAAAGCCATGTAATGCTAAAAATCCTAATTCACGCTCAAATGAGTGTCCGTAGCTTTCTGCTTGTTCTTTGGCAACATCTGTACATATAATAATATCACCTAGAACACGTGGTATCTCAAAGTCATTGAAATCTATTTCTGGTTCATCTTCTTCTAGAGCAAATGAGATGACATCAGTAACTTTATCTTTGTTACGATATACTTTATTTATATTTTGAATTTCCTCTTTATCTACAAAAGTTACTGATAATTCAGCATCATTATGAATATTTTCTTTCTTTTTTGCGAATGTTAATAATTGATCTATTTGGTCAAACCAAGACGTTTCTACTAGACCCGTATGGTCACTAAAATCTATAGTAAACATTTATTCAACTCCTTCATAACGATTAATAATTTTACTTACAAGTGGATGTCTAACTACATCGCTTTGATCCATTTTCATAATACTTATGCCACTGACACCACTTAGTTTTTTTACCGCTTCTTTTAAACCACTTTTTACCCCTTTTGGTAAATCGATTTGAGTTTGGTCACCAGTGACAACCATTTTTGATCCAAATCCTAAACGGGTAAGAAACATTTTCATTTGTGCATGTGTCGTATTTTGAGCTTCATCTAATATAACAAATGCATCATCTAGGGTCCTACCTCTCATATATGCTAATGGTGCAATTTCTATTACACCTCGTTCGATGAGTCTTTGAGTTTGCTCTCTACCTAAAACAGTATTTAACCCATCGTAAAGGGGTCTTAAATATGGATCTACTTTTTCCTTTAAGTCACCTGGCAGAAATCCTAGAGATTCACCTGCTTCAACAGCAGGTCTCGTTAGAACAATACGCTTAACAGATCCTTTACGTAGTTGTTTAGCCGCATATACGACTGCTAAAAAAGTTTTACCAGTTCCAGCTGGACCAATACCGAATACTAAATCATTACGCTTCATAGCATTAATATATATACGTTGTCCCATAGTCTTAGCACGAATTGTTTTACCATAAGCATCTTTTGTAATTTCTTCATCATATAAATCTAACAAATGATGAATTGTATTATTGTCGGCCATTTTTATAGCAGCTTCTACATCTTTAAGCGTAATTGTATTACCTAATTCAATTACTTTAAGTAAATTTTTTAGAACTAATTCTGCTTTTTCAACATGCTCTAGTTTTTCACCTTTAACAGCAATTTCTTGACCTCTAGCATGTATTACGACATTAAAATGTGCTTCAATCGCTTTTAGGTTTTCATCATTATTTCCTATTAAAGCTTGAGATTGATTAATATCGTCAATTTGAATTATTCCTGGCATAAACGCGCTCCTTTTCAAGTTACGTAAATTTAATGTTTCATCAACATGAGATAAATTTCATAATATAAAATTTAGCTTGATACATCAATATTGTATCATGCTTGCTATGAATAAATGATGAATTAAACTCTTACTATCATTCATAGCTAAATTTCATTTTAAATCTTAATTAAATTTTACTAAAATACCTGTTTTTAGACAAACTAAAAAGAGAGTATACCGTAATAAATTACAATATACTCTCTCATATACTTAAATATTTAAATTAATGTTTGAAAATTTAAAACTAATTAAAGCTGTTTTGGTTTACTTAAAATTTCTGACCAAATAATACCATTTATAACTTCATCACTATCATATTGAAAAGCAGAGTGCGACATGTTTTTTTCAACATTCCTAGAATTTAGTAGTTGTTTTAATCGATATCGCTTTGTTCTTTCTGAGAGATATTTATCGTTGATAATGTCTTGAGCTTTTCTCTCAATCATAACAAGTTGCTTTTCTTTTTCTTTATCAATTTCTCTCCGTACATCACTTAAATTTTTAGTTACATCTTGTTCAAGTTCCTGTTTAAGTTTTTCATAATTATCATCTCTTGATGTTGTCTTATCTAGCTGAGGAATATTTTGATGTTCATGAGTAGACGTTGTTTGACGTTTGGATTGTGAAGTATTTTGTTTTTCTTTAGGATGTGATGTGTTTTTCTTTTCATTTTTATTCCAATCTTCATTCAGTGGTGGTAATGAAGGTTCAAAAGGTTTACTCTGCTTTTTTTCAGGTTCATCATTTAATTCGTCACTAATTTCTTTAAAAGTTTTTTCTAATTTTTCAAAGAAACCACCTTCTTGAGGTTGGTCGTTTGAGGGTTTTTGATTGGGTCTTTGATTTTGTCTGTCCTCGTGACTTTTATCTCGTAATGCGCTAACACCTGTAATTATCACAGATATGATGAAAATGATAATGCCAATATTCATCTTATCACCTCTTCATTATTGTTGTGGTGATTCATCATCGTTTTGATCAGTGCGCTTATTTATTGCATTTCTCATACCTGTATCTGCTTCAATATTTTTAAGGTTATAATAATCTTTAACTCCAATATTGCCTGATCTTAATGCTTCAGCCATAGCTAAAGGTACTTCGGATTCAGCTTCAACAACTTTAGCTCTCATTTCTTGAACGCGCGCTTTCATTTCTTGTTCAGAAGCAACAGCCATTGCGCGACGTTCTTCTGCTTTTGCTTGTGCAATGTTCTTATCAGCAAGTGCTTGTTCTGTTTGTAAATCAGCACCGATGTTTTTGCTAATATCAACATCGGCAATATCGATAGATAGAATTTCGAATGCAGTTCCAGAGTCTAAACCTTTACTTAGTACTGTTTTTGAAATATTATCTGGATTCTCGAGCACTTCTGTATGATGCTCACTAGAACCAATTGTAGATACTATACCTTCTCCGACCCTAGCAATGATTGTTTCTTCACCAGCACCACCAACAAGTCTTGCTATGTTAGCGCGTACGGTAATACGAGCTTTTGCCTTAACTTCGATACCATTCATAGCTACACCAGCAATAAATGGCGTTTCAATAACTTTTGGATTAACTGACATTTGTACTGCTTCTAATACATCTCTACCAGCTAAATCAATGGCAGCGCCTCGCTCAAATGGTAAATCGATATCAGCTCGTTGTGCTGCAATGTTTGCATCAACAACACGATCAACATTACCACCTGCTAAGTAATGAGACTCAAGTTGATTTGTAGTTAAGTTTAAACCAGCTTTATGCGCTTTGATCAGAGGTGCGATAACTTTTCTTGGTGAAACCCGTCTTAAACGCATCCCCACAAGCGTGCCTATTCCAACATGTACTCCAGCAGCTAGTGCTGAAATCCATAATCCGACTGGAACAAATGAAAACAGAATGAGTAGTGCAACTACTATAATGACTGCAATGATTATAAAACCAATACTAAACATTAAATCGCTCCTTTTTATTTTTCGATTTCTCTAACAACAACACGTGTACCTTCCACTTCAAGAATCTTAACTTGTCGATTACGTAAAATAAATGATCCATCAGATACTGCGTCTATTCGATCATTGTCACAAGTTATAATTCCTGCTGGTCTTAAATCGGTAACAGTATGTGCGGTTTTTCCTAAAAGATGAGAGCGGTCGTCATGTGAACGATAACCTGCTTCAGAATTTGTTGAATCCTTTAAAATAACTTTATCTAAAAATGGAATTTTTCTATTGAATATTTTCACTAAAATCACCCATTCTATAATTGATAATATTAATGCAACTATAACATTTCCAAGCATTAATAAAATATTGTCACCAAGTATAATAATACTTAGTGTTATTAGAATAATACCAATCATACCAATTACAGCCCCTATAACAAATAATTCAATGATGAGTAGTATGAGACCAATTGTAAACAGTAATACTGACATCACGTTGACGTCGCCATTAATTAGGAATGCTAAAAATAAAAGTAGTAAAGCAAGTAATGCAATTATTCCCATTAAGTTTATGCGTTTTGAATATAGTTGGTATAAAAAGCCAATAAATATAATACAAGTGAAAATAAGAGAAACAAAAGGTTGAGTGATAAACTGTGCAAGGTTTTCAACCCAATTCATTCCATTTAAAGGTTTTGTCATAAACAGCATATGTATTAGATGTAAGTTATCCATTTTTTCACCTCGCCCTCAAAATAATTATACATGAAATGAAACATATCATATAGTCATTTACATATCTATAATAAAAATAGTATGTTAATTTAGTAAAATAAAAACGCAATATAAGACGATATAAAATCAAAGCATTTTAACTATTACTCAAACGCATTTAAATATAGTTGCAACAGTTTGTTACAGTTACAAGCGTATAGTCGGACATAAAAATGAAAAAACTGAGACATATCAATAACACACACTTGAAAATATTATAAACTTTCTATTATGGTAATTTAGATATACGCATGACTTCTATTATTAGTTCGGACAGATATTTTAGTTTTAAGTGATCCACTAAATCAATCATTACTGCTGATACCTTTTTTCATTACCTTATAGTTTTTTAATATCCAATTCTATATCTTTTCTAATATTTTCTAGTATGTTGAGAAAATGTGTAGCTTTCAGCATTTTGATATCATCGCTAACAATACTTGACTTGTGTTTTATTTTGAAGATTCAATGGTTCCATAATTGTTTTAAATCATACTCATCTACTTTCATTTCAACTGCTTGATATTTTGTTTCTATCGAATAAGATTTTCTTTTAATAGAAAAACACTTTCGCATGAATCAATTTAATATGAATTCAACGAAAGTGTTTTTTACCGATATTTGGGAGATAGCTCAATCATTGTCCCAAGCTTTGACTTATTAACAATTAAAGACTAGAACTGAAATACGTTAAAAACAAATAAATCAGTTCTAGTCTTCATTTCTAGATAGAACAGTGAATTCAATTCAAATTCTGTCCTAATATATAATTAACATTCTTGTTGAGGGAGTCAACAGAGCTATTAATTATTTGAATTTACGTTTACGTGCAGCTTCAGATTTCTTTTTACGTTTTACGCTTGGTTTTTCGTAAAATTCACGTTTACGTACTTCTTGAATAGTTCCACTTTTTGATACTGAACGTTTAAATCTACGTAAAGCATCTTCTAGTGATTCGTTTTTACGTACTACTGTTTTAGACATCTGTATTTCCCTCCCTCCAAATATCAACGGAACTTTATAGTCATTGCATAGTAAAACTATGCAGTTATTAGTATAATATAACTCTAAATGACGGTCAATCAGTAAAATTTACAATTTTTATTAATTAAACAAGTACTTCTTTTTCAGATTGATTCGTTGCATGTTTAACAACACGTATTGCTTTGCCTTCATTAATTGGATAATTAGCTTTAACTATCTTAACTTTCACTATTTGACCTATTAATGAGTCATCTCCTTCAAATCTTACCTTCATATAATTGTCAGCATAGCCAACAAGTGTTTGTGGTTCTTCACCCATTTCTTCAGGTATAACTTCTAAAACTTCATCTTCAAATTTAGAAGCATATTCTTTGGCTAATTGATTACTTAGACTAATTAGTTTGTGCACACGAACATTTTTTGTTTCTTCATCAATTTGATTGTCCATTCTTGCAGCAGGCGTTCCTATTCTAGGAGAATAAGGGAATACGTGTAACTCTGAAAAATGATGATTTACGATGAAATCGTAAGTTTCTTGGAATTCCTCTTCAGATTCTCCAGGGAAACCAACAATTACATCACTAGTAACTGCTAAATCTGGTAATGCTTGATGTAATTTTGTCAATCTTTCTGAAAAGTGTGCCATCGTATATTTACGTCTCATACGTTTTAACACATCATCAGACCCAGATTGTAACGGTATATGTAAATGACGTACTACCTTATTTGAGTTTCCTATGACATCAATAACTTCATCAGTAAGTTGACTTGCTTCAATCGAAGAAATACGTATACGTTCAAGCCCTTCAATAGTATCTAGATCTCTTAGCAATTGTGCTAGATTATAATTTTTAAGGTCTTGCCCATAACCACCAGTGTGAATACCCGTTAAGACAATTTCCTTATAACCAGAGTTAACAAGTTGAGTAGCTTGTTCTACTACTTTTTCTGGATCTCTAGAACGCATCAATCCACGTGCCCACGGGATAATACAGAACGTGCAAAAATTATTGCACCCTTCCTGTATTTTTAATGAAGCACGCGTTCTATCAGTAAAGTAAGGAACTTCTAATTCTTCATAAGTTCTATTTTTCATAATATTACCTACACCATTAATAGGTTGTCTCTCTTCCTGAAATTGTTGAATATAATCTAACAATTTATGTCGGTCTTGAGTACCTACAACGATGTCAACACCAGGGATTTCCATAATCTCGGCAGATGATGTTTGTGCATAACATCCAGTTACACAAACGACTGCATCAGGATTTTGTCTAATCGCTCTTCTAATTATCTGACGACTTTTTTTATCCCCTGTATTTGTCACCGTACATGTATTAATAACAAATACATCAGCATTTGTTTCAAATTCTACTCTTTCATAATTTGCATCTTTAAATAATTGCCAAATTGCCTCAGTTTCGTAATGATTTACTTTACAACCTAATGTGTGAAACGCAACTGTTGACATAATCTTCACCCCAATAATTCTTTTTCATAACTTACTGCACTTAAAGCGTAAAGAGGTGCAGTTTCAGCACGCAAGATACGTGGACCTAATCCAACTATAGTACTTACATCATCGAATAATGCAATTTCACTATCTGATAACCCACCTTCAGGTCCAAATATGATTAAAACACGGTCCTGTGTCTTAAATTGTTTAATTGTTTGCTTAAATTGACTTAATTCACCGTGCTTTGCTTGTTCTTCATATGCTATAAGAACATAGTCATATTGATTTATCATACCATAAATTTCTTTTAAATTCGACTTAAATTTTATATTTGGTATTGTTAAACGATAACTTTGTTCTGCAGCTTCCTTTATAATTTTTTGCCATCTCGATAATTTCTTTTCTACTTTAGAATCATTGAGCTTGACCACAGAGCGTTCCATAGCTACAGCTATAAATTCGTTTGCCCCCATTTCAGTTGCTTTTTGTATCATCCATTCATATTTATCTGCTTTGATTAAACCACTACATATTGTAATGTTCTGAGGTAGTTCAGTGTTAATTTGTTGTTTTTCTTCTAATTTAATTTCAATCGATTGATCGTTTATTGAAATAATTTTACATCTAAATACATTTTCATCTGAAAAAGTGACAATGATATTTTGTCCTTCTTTATAACGCATAACATTCACGATATGATGATAGTCTTCTTTGTTCTCAATAAAAAAGCACTGATTTTCATCAGCGCTTTGATTCATAAAATATCTTTGCAAATTATCCACTCACTTTCTGACCAACTATACAAACCCAGCCATTGTCATGTTCTACTGAAATAATTTTGAAACCAATACGCTTCATTTGTGATTCTATGTCTTGATACTTTTCTTCAATAATACCTGATGTGATAAAATAACCATCTTCAATTAAAGTATTATAAGTATCTTCAATCATTTCTTCAATAATATGGGCAAGAATATTTGCAATAACGATATTAAATTTCTCATTTTCATTTTTTAATAAATTACCTGGAACTGCTTCAATTGCATCATCACAATGATTTTTCTTAAAGTTTTCTTTTGCTACATTTACAGCCATTTCATCTATATCTAATGCCTTTATTCTTTGAACTCCAAGTAAATGACTAGCAATACTTAAAATGCCTGAGCCTGTTCCAACGTCGATAACTGAATCCGTTGGTTTTACAAAAGTTTCAATTGCTTTTAAACACATACTTGTAGTTGGATGATCACCTGTTCCAAAAGCCATACCTGGATCTAATTCAATGCACAATTCGTTATCATTTTCTTTAACATATGATTCCCAACTTGGTACTATCGTAAATTGTTTTGAAGCTCTAAATGGATGAAAATAATTCTTCCATTCATTTTCCCAATCTACTTCGGCAATAAGTTTTTCCTGATAATCATAAATTGTTTTATCAATTTGCTGAAGATTCAATATTTCATGATTAATGTTGGATTTTAAGTTTTCATTATAAGTGAACTCATTAAAATAAGCTTTTAATCGAACTCCTTTTTCAGGATAATCTTCAGGGTTTAAATCATAAATTTCTCCAAACTTATCAACAGGTTGTTCTTCTAAAATATGTGAATCTTCAATTACAACTCCATTAGAGCCATAACTTTCAAGAATTTCCGTAACATCGTATTCTACTTCGTGATTAACTACAATTGAGAGTTCCATCCAATTCATTGACTATTCTCCTTTAAAGAATCTTTTTGCTCTATCTTTAAAATTAGATGACTGTTCATTTATATCTTCACCATTAATTTCAGCAAATTCTTTTAATAATTCTTTTTGACGGTCATTTAATTTTGTTGGTGTAACCACTTTTATGTTGACAAATAAGTCCCCGTAACCATAACCATGAACATTCTTTACGCCTTTATCTTTAAGTCGGAATTGTTTACCCGTTTGTGTACCTGCAGGAATGGTTAAAACAACATTACTTTTTAGTGTAGGTATCTTAATTTCATCACCTAGTGCAGCCTGTGAAAAGCTAATATCTAGATTATAGTAGATATCGTCTCCATCACGTTCAAACGTATTGGATGGTTTAACTCTGAACACCACATATAGGTCACCATGTGGTCCGCCGTTAACACCAGGTGAACCTTCTCCAGCTAAACGAACTTGCTGTTCGTTATCCACACCTTCAGGAACAGTTACTTCTAGTTTAACTGTTTTATTTTCAGTACCTTTTCCTTTACATGTTGGACATGGCTCTTCAAATTCTTGTCCACTACCTTCACATTTAGGACAGACTTGTTCAGTTCTAACCCTACCCAAAATAGTATTTTGTTCAACAGAAACACGACCAGCACCATTACAATAGCTACAAGTTTTTTTACTTGTACCAGGTTTAGCCCCATCACCGTTACATGTATGACATGTTACATCTTTTTTTATTGATATTTCTTTTTTTGTTCCGAATACAGCCTCTTCAAATGTTATTGTCATTGTGTATTGAAGGTCATCACCTTTGCGAGGTGCATTAGGATCTCTTTGACGTGAACCGCCACCAAAGAATGAGCTGAAAATATCTTCAAATCCACCAAAGTCACTGCCACCAAAGCCTTGACTACCAAATCCACCTTGTGGTCTGTCATGACCAAATTGATCATAATTTGCACGTTTGTTTTCATCACTTAAAACTTCATATGCTTCGGAGATTTCTTTGAATTTTTCGTCTGCGCCTTCTTCTTTATTTATATCTGGATGGTATTTTTTTGATAATTTACGATAAGCTTTTTTAATTTCGTCTTTAGAAGCGCTTTTGCTTACGCCTAAGACCTCATAATAGTCTCTTTTGGCCATAATTACCTCTCCTTTTATACGTTTAACAAGAATAGTTTATCTAATTGTTTCTTAATATCCAAATAAAAAGTCAAAGTCAATGATCGATTGACTTTGACTTTTTTACTAAAAACTTAATAGATAATTATAAGTTAAATACTAAACTTATTTTTTATCTTCGTCATCTTTAACTTCTTTAAAGTCTGCATCTTCAACAGTACTATCTTGAGAACCTTGTTCTTCTTGAGCTTGTTGTTGTGCTTGTTGAGCTTGTTCATAAACTTTTGCAGATAATTCTTGAATTACTTTTTCAAGTTCTTCTTTTTTAGCTTTAATATCATCGATGTCTTCACCTTCTAATGCTGTTTTAAGTGCATCTTTTTTCTCTTCAGCATTTTTCTTATCTTCATCACTAATATTTTCGCCTAAGTCTTTAACTGTTTTTTCAACTTGGAATACTAGACTATCTGCTTCGTTTCTCAAGTCAACTTCTTCACGACGTTTTTTATCTGCTTCAGCATTTTCTTCAGCATCTTTAACCATGCGATCGATTTCTTCATCAGATAGAGATGAGCTTGATTGTATTGTGATATTTTGTTCTTTATTAGTACCTAAATCTTTAGCTGTAACGTTAACAATACCGTTTTTATCGATATCAAATGTTACTTCGATTTGAGGTACACCACGTGGTGCAGGTGGAATGTCAGTTAATTGGAATCTTCCTAAAGTTTTGTTGTCAGATGCCATTGGACGTTCACCTTGTAATACATGAATATCTACCGCTGGTTGATTGTCAGCTGCTGTAGAATAAACTTGTGATTTGGATGTTGGAATAGTAGTATTACGTTCAATTAATGTGTTCATACGTCCACCCATAATTTCGATACCTAAAGATAATGGCGTAACATCAAGTAATACCACATCTTTAACATCACCAGTGATTACACCAGCTTGAATAGCAGCACCCATTGCTACAACTTCATCTGGGTTAACACCTTTATGTGGTTCTTTACCAATTTCTTTTTTAACAGCTTCTTGAACGGCCGGAATACGTGTTGAACCACCAACTAAAATAACTTCATCTATTTCTGAAGTAGATAAACCAGCATCTTTTAATGCTTGACGAGTCGGTTCCATAGTTTTTTTGATTAATGAATCAGCTAATTCTTCAAATTTAGAACGAGTCAAACTAATTTCTAGGTGTAATGGTCCATTTTCTCCAGCAGAAATGAATGGTAATGAAATTTGAGTTTGAGAAACACCTGATAAATCTTTTTTAGCTTTTTCAGCAGCATCTTTTAATCTTTGTAATGCCATTTTATCTTGTGATAAATCAACACCATTCTCTTTCTTGAATTCTGAAACAAGATAATCAATAATTACTTGGTCAAAGTCATCGCCACCAAGTTTATTATCTCCGGCAGTTGATAATACTTCAAATACACCGTCGCCTAACTCTAGAATAGATACGTCAAATGTTCCCCCACCTAAGTCAAATACGAGAACTTTTTGATCTGTTTCAGTTTTATCTAACCCATAAGCAAGTGCAGCAGCTGTAGGTTCGTTGATAATACGTTCAACTTCTAAGCCTGCAATTTTACCAGCATCTTTAGTTGCTTGACGTTCACCATCATTGAAATAAGCAGGGACAGTGATAACAGCTTTGTCTACTGTATCTCCTAAATAGTTTTCTGCAGTGCTTTTTAAGTTTTGTAAAATCATTGCTGAAAGCTCTTGTGGTGTATAAGATTTACCTTCAATATCTACTTTATAATCTGTACCCATATGACGTTTAATAGACTGTACAGTGTTAGGATTTGTGATAGCTTGTCGTTTTGCTACTTCACCTACTTGAGTTTCACCATTTTTAAATGCAACCACTGATGGTGTAGTACGTGCACCTTCTGGGTTTTGAATTACTTTTGGTTCATCTCCTTCTAAGATAGAAACACAAGAGTTAGTTGTACCTAAATCAATTCCAATTACTTTACCCATAATATAATTCCTCCAATTTAATCATTTTATTTATTTCAATGTATTTTCAATCTAATTATTGATTTACTTTTACCATTGATGGTCTTAAAACACGATCCTTAAGTTTGTATCCTTTTTGCAATTCTTGAGTAACTTCACCTGATTTAAAATCAGGATTGTCATCTTGAACGACAGCTTGATGTAAATTAGGATCGAATTCCTTACCTTCAGCTAAAATTTCTTCAAGACCATTGTCTTTTAAAGCTCTTAGTAAACTTTCATGAACCATCTGCACTCCTTTTTGAAGTGATTTGAACGATTCATCATCACCTTCAATTTGTAGTGCACGCTCAATATTATCTATAGACGGTAAAATGTCAGTTAAAACACCTTGAGCTTTATAAGTAGCATTAATTTGATTTTCTTTTTGAATTCGGCGTTTATAATTTTCGAATTCAGCATATAATCTTAAATATTTTTCTTCATTATCATTTGCAAGCTTTTCTAATTCTTTAATTTTAGTATCTTGAGACTCTGACTCTTCATCCTTGATACTTTCTTCTGAATTATTTTCTGAATCGCTAGCATTAGCTTCACTATTATCTGTGTTAGATACTGAGTTTTCAATCTTTGTATCATTCTGATTATCTTCAGTTTCTACATTAATATCTTCCTCAGTATTATTCACTGACTGATCTTTTTCTGACATAGTCTGACCTCCAATACATTTCCAATTACTACCATATACGGTTTAATAATTGAATTACATTTTGATAATGCATTGCAGTTGGTCCGATTACTGCAATTTGACCTTTTAGTGACTCATCAAAATGATACTGACTAGTCACAATTGATATATCGCTTAAACTATCATCAATCTCTTTACCAATTCGGACACTGATTTGAGATGTTGATATATCTTCTAATAATTCAGTTATTTTATTTGATTCTATATATTGAAGAATCGGTTGAATAGATGAAACGTTGGACTCATTTAACGCATCAATAAGTTTAACCTTTCCACCCATATAAATGCTATTACTTTGATTACCAATTTGTAAATTTATCATCTCAACTACTTCATTTGCAAGCAATAGCTCTTCTTTTTGACTAAAGTAAGACTCGATGTTTTGAGTTAGTACTTTGCGATTAAAACTGAAATGTTCAGTCAAAAAGTTTGCTATTTTATTTAAATTAATATTATTTAGTTGAGCATGCGATACAAAATGTATATTTTCAACATGTCCAGAAGAAAATACCATTACTAAAATAATCAAATGGTTGTTAGCACGAATTAGATGTATATCATTTATAACATCTTGCTTGTGATTCGGGCGGACTACCAACGTTGCATATTGAGATTTCATAGATAATTCATGTGCAAAGTTTGAAAGTGCAGTCGAACTATCATAATGATTCTCAATTAATAATTGATTTAAACGTTGAATTTTG
This sequence comes from Staphylococcus sp. HMSC065D05, assembly GCF_001813195.1. Taxonomy (NCBI): domain Bacteria; kingdom Bacillati; phylum Bacillota; class Bacilli; order Caryophanales; family Staphylococcaceae; genus Staphylococcus; species Staphylococcus sp. HMSC065D05. The sequence continues at coordinate 370,206 of NZ_KV811746.1, read as the reverse complement.
TTTTGACTTTGATGAGATGTTTGTTCTAAAAGGCGATTGACATAATATCTAATCCCTGATTCAGATGGAACCCTTCCAGAAGATGTGTGTGTCTTCTCAATGAAATGCATTTCTTCGAGTTGCTTCATTTCATTTCTAATGGTAGCTGGACTCACATCCAAGTGATGACGATGAATTAGAGTTTTAGATCCAATCGGTTGTCCAAAATCAACATAATCTTCAACAATAGCATTAAGGATGCTTAATTGTCTTTTTGTAATCATGTTTTCACCTCATTAGCACTCTTTTGTCTCAAGTGCTAATTATAATTTATCAAATTGGTCAAAGTAAGTCAATGTTAAAGCACTAAAATTTCTAACTTTTTATGAATTTAGCAAAAATGCTTCAAAAACCTCGTTACCTATGACTTTTCCACGTTCGGTTAAAGATATAAATTCTCTTTCCTCTTTTATGAGTCCCCTACACCTCAAATCTTTAATAGTTTCACCAAACACCTCATCGATTAATTTATTAAACTTTTTCTTAAAACGGCTTTTACTAACACCTTGATTCATTCTTAAACCAAGAAACATTTCTTCTTCCATTCTTTCGTTATAAGTAGGAGATGTTTCAGATAGTATTGGTTTTTTTCCTTCATTTATCGCTTTAATATAATGATTTACTGGATTAAGATTTGTGTAACGTACACCGTTTACATAACCACTTGCACCAGCACCAAAGCCATAGTATTCTTCATTTAACCAATATACTTTATTATGGTTTGATTCATGATTAAGTTTACTAAAATTAGAAATCTCATATTGATGAAATGATGAGTTTTTCATACGATCCATTAAAAATTGATACATTTCTGCCCCTAAATCTTCATTTGGTAATTTTAAATGTCCCTTTCTATACAAATTATAAAACTGGGTTTTAGGTTCAAGAATTAATCCATAACTTGAAATATGATCAATATCCAATGCAATGGCACGTTCTAGGCTGTCTTTAAAATCGTCGATAGTTTGTTGTGGTAAATGGTACATTAAATCCAAACTTATTGATTCAATACCTGCTTTTCGGGCATGACTAACAGCATTATATATATCTTCAGTTTTATGAGTTCTGCCTAAAATTTTTAATAGTTCAGGTTTAAATGTTTGTACACCCATTGATATTCTATTTACGCCATATTGTTTTAAAAGTACAACTTTTTCATAAGTTAACTCATCAGGATTAGCTTCAACAGAAAATTCTCCGCTAATTGTAAATGTTTGATTAATTGCTTTAAGTAGCTTCTCAAGTTGTCTCATATTCAAGGCTGTCGGTGTACCACCTCCGACATACATTGTTTCAAGATTTCTGTTATTATCAACTTGCATCTCGTTAATAAGTGCGTCTAAGTATTCATCGACTGGCTGTTTATCGATAAAGTATTTATTGAAATCACAATAAGTACAAATTCTATAGCAAAATGGAATATGAATATATGCACTTTTTACACTCACTTTATAACCACCAATCTTTAAATCATTTATATAGTTTTCACATTATATGCTTATATCACTCTAGACATTATAAAATGAGGTAAGACATAAAGAATGTCTATACCCCATTCATCTACATTATTCATCATCCATTTTTAATACTGCTAAAAATGCATCTTGAGGAATTTCCACATTGCCTACTGCTTTCATTTTAGCTTTACCTGCTTTTTGTTTTTCTAAAAGTTTTCGTTTACGACTGATATCTCCACCATAACATTTAGATAAAACATTTTTACCCATAGATTTAATGTTTGTTCGTGCAACAATTTTTTGACCAATAGCCGCCTGAACTGGCACTTCAAATTGTTGTCGTGGAATTAATGTTTTTAATTTTTCTACAAGCGCTTTTCCTCTTTCATATGCAAAATCTCTATGGACAATAAAACTTAGAGCATCAACTTTATCTCCATTCAGTAATATATCCATTTTAACAAGATTACTTTCTTTATTCTCAATAAATTCATAATCAAAAGAAGCATAACCTTTTGTATTAGATTTAAGTTGATCAAAGAAATCGAAAACTACTTCAGATAATGGAATTTCATAAACAATATTAACCCTTATATCATCAAGATAATCCATGTTTATAAATTGACCTCTTTTACGTTGACATAACTCCATCACTGCACCTACATAATCATTCGGCACCATCATCGTAGCTTTGACAAATGGTTCATAAATATGTTCTATTTTATCTCTTTCGGGCATTTGTGCTGGATTATCAACTGAAACTTCAGAACCATCTTTTAAAATACATTGATAGATAACAGAAGGCGCTGTTGCAATGAGTTCAATACCAAATTCTCTTTCGATTCTTTCTTGAATAATCTCCATATGTAACATTCCTAAAAATCCAGTTCTGTATCCAAAACCAAGGGCTTGTGAAGACTCTGGTTCAAACTCTAAGGATGCGTCATTAAGTTGTAATTTTTCTAAAGCTTCTCTTAGGTCATTATAGTCTTTATTGTCAATAGGGAATAGACCACAATATACCATTGGATTCATCTTTTTATATCCTTGTAACGGCTTGTCAGCAGGTCTTTCAGCTAAAGTAATTGTGTCACCTACTCTAGAATCATCAACATTTTTGATGCTTGCGATAATGTAGCCCACATCACCAACTGTTAATTCTTCTATCGGTAGTTGCTTAGGTGTATTGATTCCCACTTCTGTAACTTCAAATTCTTTACCGGTAGCCATCATTTTAATTCTATCCCCAGCTTTAACAACACCATCAATAATTCGAATTGAAGATATTACTCCTCTGTATGGATCATATTCTGAATCAAAGATAAGTGCTTTAAGTGGGGCTTCAGGATCACCGTCCGGTGCTGGTACAACATCAACTATTTTCTCTAAAATTTCTTCAATACCTATATTTGACTTAGCACTTGCGAGTACTACATCTTCTTGATCAATACCTATAACATCTTCTAATTCTTGCTTAACTCTATCAGGCTCAGCTGCAGGCAAGTCTATTTTATTAACAACTGGCAAAAGTTCCAAATCATTATCTAATGCTAGATAAACGTTTGCTAAGGTTTGTGCTTCTATACCTTGGGCAGCATCAACTACAAGAATTGCACCTTCACATGCAGCTAATGAGCGAGAAACCTCATACGTAAAGTCGACATGCCCTGGTGTATCTATCAAATGAAATGTATAAGTTTCTCCATCTTTAGCTTCGTATTTTAATCGAACAGCATTTAGTTTAATAGTGATGCCTCGTTCTCTTTCCAAATCCATAGAGTCAAGTAATTGATCTTGCATTTCTCGAGTTTCAACTGATTTTGTATTCTCTAAAATTCGATCAGCTAATGTCGATTTACCATGGTCTATATGCGCAATAATGGAGAAATTTCTAATATTTTCTCTTCTATTGTATCGTTCTTGCTTATCCATTTTATCCTTCTCGCTTTCATCTTTATAACCTTTCACTTCTATGTATCTTTGATATAGTAACGTTTTTATTACTTTAATGCAATATATCTTTGACATAATTAATTAAATGTAAATTCTAACATAACTATTATATCTACTTCAGTAGTTCATTCCAACAATTAAAAAGTAATAAATTCAATTGAAGTTACTTTTAAATAAATGATTGCACAAATATAAGACATTTGATAAAATATTTCTTGTTGTAATCAAATAAATTTTGATAAGTTATGATCACTTTTAGGAGGTGACAGTAATGCCAAACATTAAATCTGCAATCAAACGTGTAAGAACAACTGAAACAGCTGAAGAAAGAAATATTTCTAAGAAAAACGCTATGCGTACAGCTGTGAAACGAGCTAAAACAGCTATCTCTACTGATGCTGAAAACAAAGATGAATTATTAAGATTTGCTATCAAACAAGTTGATAAAGCATCTCAAAGTAATTTAATCCATTCTAATAAAGCTGACCGTATTAAATCTAAACTTATGTCAGCTAATAAATAATGATTATTAAAACAGAGAGGCTGGGACATAATTCCTAGCAAAATAGC
>NZ_KV811746.1:365118-366087 GCF_001813195.1 Staphylococcus sp. HMSC065D05 | reverse complement strand
CAAGAGTCTCGCCAAAATACTTTGTGTTTATATGCCTACACCCAATCTGTGTTTTCAGGACGTAAGATAGAAAAATTACTCAATGATAGTATCCGAATGATGTGGCTATCACAAAATCAAAAGCCTTCTTATAAAACGATTAATCGATTCAGAGTAAATCCCAAAGTAGACGCTTTATTAGAATCATTATTTATTCAATTTCATAGTCAGTGTTTGAAACAAAATATTATAGATGATTAGGCCATTTTTATTGATGGTACGAAAGTTGAGGTAAATACCAATCGATATACATTTGTATGGAAAAAGAGTATTCAAAACCTTGAGTCAAGGATGAATGAAAACTCTAAAGCACTCTATCATGAATTAGTGATAAATAGAATCATACCTGAGATTAAAGAAGAGCATGATAATGACTTAACAAAAGAAGAAATAGATTTGATTGGTAGTCACTTAGATAAAGAAATCGAAGATTTAAACCAACATATCGATAATGAAAAATGTACTAAAATAAGAAAACAAATACGGCTCAAAAGAACTAAAATTAAAAAATACAAAAAGCAAATTAATGATTACTCTAAGCGAAAGCATAAATACGAAGTCCAAAAATCTATTTTAAAGGATAGAAATAGTTATTCTAAAACAGACCACGATGCCACATTTATGAGAATGAAAGAAGATTAAATGAAAAATGGACAACTTTAGCCAGGGTATAATTTACAAATAGCGACAAATTCTCAATTCGTTTTATTTTATGATGTGTATCAAAATCCGACTGATACAAGAACACTAATACCTTTTTTAAATTCAATTCAAGAGACTTACGGTCATTTACCTGAATATATTGTAGCTGACGCAGGTTATGGTAGCGAAGCCAATTATATGGCAATTATAGATAATTTTAATCGAACGCCACTCATAACTTATGGAATGTTTAAAAAAGATAAAACTAAAAAATATAAAAGTGACATC
>NZ_KV811746.1:71239-365018 GCF_001813195.1 Staphylococcus sp. HMSC065D05 | reverse complement strand
AAAAACAAATAAAAAAATAATGAAAAATTATAATAGAGAACTAGGATTTGTGCTAATGGTACTTAATATAAGAGAAGTAACAGCTCAACGAGCTGAAAATAATCAAAAAAATTATAAAAAAGACAATTTCTATATTATTTCAATAGAAATTGTCTTTGTTTACTTATCCTGGGACTTTATGTCCCACACTCCTTTTATTCCTTTACAAGCAATATTTCTATTGTTGATAGGATATATTTTATATTTGCTACCTCAAACTTTTTATAGAGATAGTATGAATAATTCTAAAATAAGTTGTTTATCCATATAAGATGATTTTAGTTTGTAGTCAGTCTCTGCACAAGCGTTTATGATGTTAAACAAACTTTTTAGTTTATAATGACGGGATTGATTGAGTGCTAGTTTTACTCTATAAGGGTGTGCATTTACAGTCTTTGCAATTTGTTGCCCACTATAGCCTTTTTGACTAAGAATTTTACATTGATAATATAATCTATAATTACTAGTAATTAATGCCAGTAATTTTATAGGTTCCTCTTTCATAATAATTAAGTCATTGACTAATTGTATAGCTTTATTCTTTTTACCTTTTTGAATGTATTCAGTTAGTAGAAAAACATTTTGCTCTAAACTTCTATTAATAATTAGATCGATATCTTCTTTATTAATTATAGGTCTTTCGCCTATGAATAAAATTAACTTTTCCAATTCTTGAGAAACAATATTATAGTTAACACCAGTTAATTCAATAAATAATTCAAGAGCATCTTGCTTAATATCTTTATAATTATTGTTTAGTGTATTTTTAATCCAATGCTTTAATTCCTTCTCAGACATTTGTTCAATTTTCTTAAGTTGTGCATTTTTCTTTAATGTTTTCGTGAGTTTTTTTCGCTCATCTAGTTTAGACTGATACACTTCAAAAATAATGAGATTTTCACCATCATATTTTTCTAAAAATTTTATAAGCTCGTCAGAATTGTGATTTAAATCTTTAGAAAATTTTTCTCCTGTAAAAACATATGAGTTTTTAACAACAATTGCTTTTTTATCCGAAAAAAAAGGCATAGTAAGTGTCTCTTCAATAATCGGAGTTAGGTCACTCTCGTACAAGTTGTATTTTACATAATTAAAGTCATCTATCTCTTGTCCTAGATAATCATTTACAATTTCTTTTGTTTTCTTTTCGACTAATTCTGGTACTTCACCGTAGACAGTGAAGATATTGTTGCTCATACGTACACCTTCCTCTATATATCATACGCATGAATTATATCACTTTACGATACACTTTCTCTAGCTAAACTCTTTTGATTTAAAATATCACGGTAGACTATGTAAACTTCTTCATCTAAATTTATAGTTAATTCCCCGTTGTCTTGAGTATCAAAAACTTTACTACCATAATATTTTAATCTTTGAATAACATCAAAATTAGGTAAATGATACTTATTATTTTTACCACTAGATATAAGACTGATTTTAGGTTCAATATCTTTAATAAATAATTCCGAACTACTCGTCCTACTTCCATGATGACCAACTTTTAGAATATCTATTTTTGGTAAATTATATTTCTTCATAAGAATGTCTTCGTTATTAACAGTTGCATCTCCCATCAGTAGAATATTAATACCATTATATTGAATTAATGTAACAATAGAATGTTCATTTTTATCATCACTTAATGGTATAAAACTATTTAAAAAGCTTATCTTACTATTATCAATTTCTATTTTTTTTACTTGGTTTACATCTATGATCTTTATCTCTTTCTCCTTGCATTTTGTCGTAACCTCTTTAAGTAATTCTAATGGGAAACTTTCAATATTTAAAACGAGATTATTCACATTAATATTATTTAAAAAATATATTAATTCACCCATATGATCAGCATGAGGATGTGTAATTACTAAATAATTTATAGTGGTAATACCCTTTTTCTTAATACTGGGTAAAATTTTATATTTGGCAATATTATTATGTTTAAAACTTACATTTTCATTTCTTTTCCCTCCTGTATCAATCAAAACATTTTTATTTGACTTTGTTTTGAATAAAATGCTATCTCCTTGGCCCACATCAAAAAGTGTTAACTCGGCATAATGTGGTCCAATTAAATGTGTAAAAATGATTAAAACAATTAAAAAACTTATTACGGATGTAACAATCCCTCTATAGACAAGTATGTAAAGAAAAATTAACGTTAGTATAATCAAAATAAGTAAACTATATTGGTTTAATTTAGGAATGTACCACTTAAAATGATTTAAATTTAAGAATAAATGAACTATCCAATCGTGAAATTTAAAAAGTATATTTATATAAGTATTTAATAGGAAGCTATGTTGAAAAATATGAATTAAAATAAAGTAGATAATGACAGAAGGAAATAATATAAAAGAGTAGAATGGAACAAATATCAAATTAGATAGCAAACCTATCCATTGAAATTGATTAAAATGATAGGTATTAATTACAATTGAACCTAATTGAGCCAAAAAGCTAATAATAAATAAACATTTAAGTGGTTTTAAACCACTTATATATGGTTTTGTCAATATAATAAACAAACTTATCAAAAAAGAGAACTGAAAACCAATATGATTAATAAATTGAGGATTTAAGACAATCATTAACACAAATATAAATGAAAGCACATGTATAGAACTTTTCCTAAAATGGATTGGCAACATAAGTATGATGATTGCAATTGAAATAGCACGCATGGCACTGGGTACAAATCCAGTATAAACAGCGTAGATTAATAATAGTAAAATAGTTACACCTTTAATGAGAACTAGAGGTATATTTAAACGTACTAACAGTTGATAAACGAGGACAATAATTGTACCAACATGTGTACCACTTATAGCTAGTAAATGGTAAATACCTATATCTCTGATGTTAGATTTGTAGTATTCATCAATTAGAGAGGTATCACCAGTTATCAACGCTAATATTCTTTCAGGATGCGTGACTCCAGATTTATGAATAATTTTGGTGATATAATTTTGATGATGATATATAGGAGTGAAAATACTGTTTTCCTGGCAAGACTTAAATTGAACTGTTGAAATATTCAACAAGAGAAACTCTTTATCGAATTTAAATTCTCCTTTAACTCGACAACTTTTATGAGTTAAATCTTGCTTCAAATTTGACTTTAATGCTTTATAAAAGTATCTATAGTCTTTATTTTTATAATTTAATATGCCAGTATAGTATGTTGATTTAGGTGTAAAAGATTTAAAACTAACAAAATCATCAATAAAAGGTTCACTATATAAACTATTTAAGTTTTTAATTTCAGTTTGGTTATAGGAACTTATTAAAAAAAATGAACTTATAGCTGAAATAAACATTAATGATAGTATTATAATATTAAGCCTTTTAATCATAATTAGTAACAAAAGCGTTAATATTAAGGAGATAGAGATTACTTTGAATTTTATCCAAAGTACCCCTACCAAAAAAGAAAGAGCAATGTAAAACATTGGTTATTCTTGAGTCAGATATTGAGCAACATATTCAGGTGAAAACGGAATTTTTTTATATTCAATTCCTGATTGCTTCAATAATTTAATGGCATAGTCATGATTATGATAATCTTGTGCATAGTAAATCGTTTTGATACCTGCTTGTATTATTGATTTCGTACAATTTAAACAAGGGAAATGAGTAACGTAAATCGTTGCACCTTCTGTTGATACACCCTGTTTTGCACATTGTAGTAGCGCGTTCATTTCTGCATGAATAGTACGTATACAATGTCCATCTTCAATCAAACATCCCTCATCAATACAGTGCACTTCTCCAGCTACTGAGCCGTTATATCCACCCGCTATTATTCTATTATCCTTTACGATTGTAGCACCAACTGATAATCTTCTACACGTTGATCTTAATGCCAGTAAATGACTCTGAGCCATGAAGTATTCTTCCCATTTAATTCGTTCCATTAACTATGCCTCCTTAAAATAAGTAGTTGTAATATTTATAGCTTAATCATTTAGATTTAATATTGCAATAAATGATGATTTAAATAGCAAAATGTTCTTTCAGTTTTTCAAATGTCTTCTTTCCAAATCCTTTTATTTTCATTAAGTCATTGATACTATTAAATCCATTATTTTTTTCTCTGTAATTTAAAATATCTTTAGCTTTACTTGGACCTATACCTGGTATGTTTTTCAATTGTTCTTCAGTAGCAGAGTTTAAATTCAAAGGTTGATTCGTGTTGATTTTTACGTCACTCGAATTCAATGCTGCTTGCTGTGAGTCTATTTTCATACTATTCTCACCCTTTTTAGGAACATAGATAAGTTTTTGGTCAACTAATTTTTCAGAAAGATTTAATTGTGATAAGTCTGCATCCTTTAATACCTCTGCTTTATTTAAAGCATCAATGACTCTATTCGAAGAAGACATTTCATATACATTCGGATGTTTAACAGCACCTTTAATATCGATAAATATTTTAGTTTCTTTTGTATTATCTTTTTGAATAGACACTTCTTTTTTATTTAACTTTTTGTTGTTTGTTATTTGCTGGTCAGATAATTTAGATTGTCCTTCCTGACTATTCTGTTTCAAATCACTATTATTATCGTTGAACAAGTAAAAAAAGAATGTTATTAACATTATTAATATAATTAAGATGTAAAATTTCCATTTCATAAAAAAGTCGATATATCGCCTATTAATATTAAACACAAAAAATCACTCCTTCAGTATTATTAACGTACTGAGAAGTGATTTTACTTTTAAAAATTTATTTTTTAGCAACAAAAAATAAACGATGAGCATCTTCTTCATGACTGTGAATGTTAAAGTCTGTAAAAGTCTTAACACTATGATACCCAACATCTTGTAGTAAATTTCGATAGATTTGTTCGTCATATGTTCTTTGATAATGTGATTCGTCAAAGCGTCGATACAATCCATTTTGCTGTGATACAAAGAAAGTCATTTCATGATAAACACTTAATGGTTCTTCCCCACATATTGCATCCCAACCTACAAAAACATTATCAGATTCATCAATATAACTTTTATTATTAAATAATGTTTTCATTTTATGAACAGTATGTACATCAAAAATAAAAACACCATTTTTATTTAAATGCTGATACACTCTTTCGAATGTCATTTTTACATCATTTAATGTTTCTAAATAATTCAGTGAATCACAAAATATTGTAATCATATTAAATTTTTTGTTCAAATTAAAGTGAGTCATATTGCCTTCAATCCACTTCACCTGATTTGTTTTTTGGCTAGCTATTGATAACATATCTACACTAATATCCATACCAGTAACTTCACCTAGTGACGTTAGTAACTGTGTTAAGTTGCCAGTACCACAACCAATATCTAACAAATCATGACTATCAGAAGGTAAGAAATGTTGAACAATATTAAACCACGAATGATACGGTTGATCTTGAGTAAGTTGGTCATAAACTAAACTCATATCTTCATATTGATTCATGACTAAAATACTGCCTGACCATATTCTTTAATAGGTGCATCTTGATACAATTTCTCTAAATTGTAGTAGCTTCTTTCATCTTTATGAAACACATGAACAACTACATTTGCTAAATCAATAAGTATCCATCGAGCTTCTTGATAGCCTTCCCTACGTTTAACTTCAATATCATGTTTATGTGCCACTTCTTTAACAGATCTAGCAATGGACTGAACTTGACGTTCATTGTTCCCGTGACAGACTACAAAATAATCTGTCATATCACTAATTTCATTCATATTGAGAGAAATAATATCTTCTGCTTTCTTATTCTCTGCCGCTTCGACAGCAATATTTAATAATTCTTCTGAATTCATTTAATCATCCTTTATTCTTTCATCGCTATAATTATAATAATTTAAACACGCAATTGTGGCGCCATATACAGTAATATCCTTTTCTATTAAAAATAATACAGTACGCTTAGAAATCTCATAAATTGTCTTATCTAAGCTACCTTGATTGTATGCCATATCTCTAATTTCTTCAACTCCAGGCGTTTTTCTACCAGGCTCTATATAGTCTGCAATAAAAACAAGTTTCTCAGTTTTAGTCATTTGTTGACGTCCAGTCGTATGATATTTTATAGCAAGTAAAACTTCTTCATCATTTACATCAAATTCATGCTTCATAATTGCCGCACATACTGGTCCATGAAGAATCTCTCCACCATAACTAAGCAAATCACTTTCAAGGTCATATTGTCTAACAATTTGATACATTGTACTTAAGTCTTCGTATTTACAGTAATCATGTAATATACCTGCCAACTCAGCTTTTTTGATATCACCATCGTATATTTCTGCTAACTTAACTGCGGTATCCGCCACTCGTAATGAATGTTGATAACGTTTATCAGGCAGTTTTTCTTTTACCAGTTCTTTAGCTTTACTTATCTCCATATAACCCCTCCTCCTTTATATAATTCTCTACCCCTTTGGGTACTAAAACTTTTATAGATTGGTTCATTTTCACTCTATTTCTAATCATTGTGGAGCTTATATCTATTCGAGGTATCTTTATAGAAATCATCTCTTTACTTACATTTTGGTTATCAGTTTCTCTATTCACAACAATAAAGGTTACAAGTTTTTTTAATTCATTAATTTTATACCACTTATCCAATTGTTTATACTGATCTGTTCCAATAATAAAGTATAACTGTGCATTATGATATATTTTTCTGAGATGCAAAATGGTTTCATACGTATAGCTTGGACCTTTTCTATCTAAATCAGTAGTGCAAATTTCACCAAATCCAATCTCCTTAATAGCGAGCTGTATCATTTTTACTCGCTGTACAGAATATAATTGCGTATTATGATGCTTTAAAGGGGCCATATAACTAGGCAAAAAGAAAAATATGTCTGGTTTAATAGCATGATAAACCTCACTTGCTACTGCTAAGTGAGCAGTGTGAATCGGGTTAAATTGACCGCCAAAGAGAACGATTTTTTGATTCATTATGGCAACTTGATTTCTTTATTTTCTTCAGACTCTTTATATAACACAATCATTGACCCGATTATTTGTACCAATTCACTTTGCGTTTGCTCAGCTACTAATGCTGCTAAATCTTTTTTATCATCAAAATTATTTTGTAATATATGAATCTTAATTAATTCTCTCTTTTCTAATGTTTCAGAAATTTGTTGAATCATATTTTCATTAATACCACCTTTACCTATTTGAAAAGTTGGATCAATGTTATGAGCTAAACTACGTAAATATCTTTTTTGCTTACCAGTTAACATCATAATTCTCCTTTCAATTCATGAATTACTACGTTTTTCATTGCTTCTATATCTGGTTCTAGATTAGTCCAAATTTTAAAACTTTCAGCACCTTGATGAACGAACATATCGAGACCATTATAGATTGGATTTCCTTTTTGTTCGGCTTCTATCAGTATTGGTGTTTTATATGGATTATAAACAATATCACTTACTAATGTATGAGAAGCTAAACGATTTAAAGAAATTACAGAATCTTTATTTCCGTACATACCAGCAGGTGTAGTGTTTATTATAATATCAAATTCATCTAAATGGCGTTCTGCATGGCTTAAATTTATTTTGTTAATATTTAACGACCAATTATTAAAACGAGACATCGTTCTATTTGCGATTGTTATAGTAGGACGAACGATTTTATATAATTCATTTGCTATGCCTTTACTTGCTCCACCTGCACCTAAAATTAATATATAAGCGTCTTCTATACCTTCATATATTTGCTTTAAACCATTGACATAACCAATTCCATCAGTATTATAACCAATCCACTTACCATCTTTAATTAAAACTGTATTTACCGCACCGACAGATTTCGCTTGTTCATTAATATCATCTAGGTACGGAATAATACGTTCTTTATGTGGAATAGTAACATTGAATCCATCAATGCTCTTTTCTGAAATTATTTTTTTAATGTCTTGCAATTGATTAACTGGTACATTTATCGCTTCATAAGTGCTTTCCAAATTTAAAGATTGAAAATTTGCATGATGCATCAATGGCGATAATGAATGAGAAATGGGGTTTCCAATTACTGCAAATTTCACTTTTATCACCTCATTTTAGAGAATTGAATTTCTTAAAATAACATCTACATGTTTTGGAACACGAACTATCACTTTTGCACCAGCATCAATAGTTATGAATCCTAAACCAGATATCATTATGTCACGTTTAGTTTTACCGGTTTCCAGTCTTACTGCTTTTACATCATTAAGATTAAATTGTTGTGCATCTTGAGGTGGTGAAAGCAATGCGCCTAATTGGGATTTCCATAAATCATTAGCTTTTTCGGTTTTAGTTCTATGAATATTTAAATCATTAGAAAAGAAACAAACAAGTGGTCTTTTACCACCAGATACATAATCAATGCGTGCCAATCCTCCGAAAAATAATGTCTGTTTTTCATTAAGTTGATACACACGTTGCTTTATTTCATTTTTAGGTATGATGATTTTCAACTCATTTTCAGATACATAGTTTGTCATTTGATGTGATTGAATGATACCTGGTGTATCAAACATAAATGATTTTTCGTCTAATGGAATATCTATCATATCTAAAGTTGTTCCTGGAAAGCGTGATGTAGTTACTACATCCTTTTCTCCCACACTCTGTTCAATTAATTTATTAATTAATGTAGATTTCCCAACATTTGTTGTACCTACAATGTATACGTCATCTTTATTTCTTACATGGTTTATAGATTGCAATAATTCATCAATCCCCCAACCTTTATTTGCAGAAATAAGAACGACATCTTCTGCTTCTAATCCATATTTACGAGCAGATTTTCTTAACCATTCTTTTACACGTCGATGATTAATTTGTTTAGGTAATAAATCTATTTTATTTGCCACTAATATAATTTTTTTATTACCAACAATCCGTTGTATTGCATTGATGAATGACCCTTCAAAATCAAACACATCTACTACATTGACAATAATTCCTTTTTTTTCAGATAGTCCAGTAAGTAGATTTAAAAAATCTTCACTTTCCATACCCACATCTTGAACTTCATTATAATTTTTCAATCTAAAACATCTTCTACAGATGACATCTTCTCGAAACATATTATGTTCTGGAACATAGCCGGGTGCGTCTTTATTTTCTGACTGTAGGGGTGCACCACATCCAATACATTTTAGTATTTCATTCAATCAATTTTCCTCCCATTTAATATAACCTTTTTTTCTAAAATGATTTAATAATCGTCTTTCAATTAATCGATTAAACTTTGTAATTAATCCATCAGTCCGTTTAACAGGTACTACCATAATTGTATATAAACCATTACAATTGCCACCAAACACATCAGTAAGCATTTGATCTCCTACAACAACAGTTTCTCTCGGTTGGATTTTCATTTTTTTTATAGCCATCTTAAAGGCTTTCCCCATTGGTTTACGTGCTTTGAATATATAATCTACACCTAAACTACTAGAGAAACTTGATACACGACTTTTATTATTATTTGACACAATTGTAACAGTTATTCCTAAATCTTTAGCCTTAGCAAACCACGATTTAACACCGTTAGTAGGTTCTTTAACATCCCAACCAACAAGTGTATTATCTAAATCAGTTATGATACCTTTAACACCACTATCGGCAAGTTTTTCTATATCAATTTCAAATATTGATTTCACATATGCATTTGGCATAAATAATTTTTTTATGATTCCCACTATCTTTTCACCTTTACCTTTATAATGATTCTACTAATAATGAAACTGTCTCACTAGATGATAAAGCTGCTTTATCTAAAAATTCTTCAAAAGAAATATCGGCTTTACCGTTTGCTAAGTCAGAAACAGCTCTAGTTACGATAAATGGTACTTTAAATTGGTAACATGTTTGTGCAATTGCAGTTGCCTCCATTTCGACAGCCATAGCTTCTGGAAATTGTTGCTTAATTTTTTGTCGCTGCTCTGAGCTACCTATAAAACTATCACCACTAACAATCATACCTACTTTACCATTCAGTTGTTGTTGTTCTAATACATGCATTGTTTTTTTCAACAATGTAGGATCAGTAGTATAAGTTTTAGGCATTTGAGGTATTTGTCCAAATTCATAACCAAACGCTGTAGCATTAGCATCATGATATAAAACATGGTTACTCACTAATATATCTCCAATAGATAGTGTTTGATCTAATGCACCTGCTGATCCAGTATTAATGACGACTTCAGGATTAAATTTTTCTAATAACAAAGTCGTTGAGATAGAAGCATTAACTTTACCTATACCACTTTGTGTTAAAACCACCTCTTTGTGGTTTAGCGTGCCAACATAAAATTTAACATGCGCAATATTTATTTCATTCATATCATTCAATTTACGCTTTAAAATCGTCACTTCTTCTTCCATTGCTCCAATAATTCCTATCATATATCTTTTTACACCTCATTTATAAAGCATTAGCATAAGTATTTTATCACATTTTAAATATCTCCACGATAGCGAGTTTTAAAGTATCAATGCTTAAATCGCTATGGTTAAATAATATCTATTCTTATTTATAATTAAAAACTACCCTGCAATTGATTTAAAAACAGTTGCGGGTAGTCATAGAACTTTATTATAAAATTAACCTTTCCAAAGACTTGCTAAATCTTGTAATGAAAAAATACCAGTCATTATCGTGACAATGACGGCTATAATACCAAAAACAAGCATCCATGTTGGGTGTTGGTAATCACCAACGATAGATTTTTTCCTACTTGCAATGAGAATTGCACCTAATGTGATTGGTAGAATCCAACCATTAATCGCTCCAGCTATTATAAGTAAACTCACCGGTTTACCAATAAATAAGAAAATAAAAGTTGAAATTACAATAAATATAATAACGATAAGATTATTTTTATGGAGTAACGATTTGTGTAGTGTTTTTAAAAATGTTGCGCTTGTATATGCAGAACCAATTACGGAGGACATTGCTGCTGCAAATATTACTACACCAAAAATATTTTTACCTATAGGACCTAATGCATGTTGGAAAACCGATGCTGGTGGGTTATCTGAACTAAGCGTAACGCCAGTTACAACAACACCTAGTACAGCTAAAAACAATAAGGCACGCATAACACCAGTTGTTAAAATACCTGCTATAGCAGAGCGATTTACGAAAGGAAGGTATGTTTTACCTTTTATACCAGAATCTAGAATTCTATGTGCACCTGCAAAAGTAATATAACCCCCTACTGTACCACCAACTAATGTAATTATAGGTAATATAAGTTTGAAAGGATGTTCAGGTGCAAATGTATGTACTAATGCATCTCCATAAGGGGGATTTGAAACGACCATGACATAAGCTACTACTAAAATCATTACGATACCTAGAATCATACTAATAACATCCATTATTTTCTGACCACTTCTACTAACAAAGATAAGAATCGCAAAAATAGCTGTTATTGCAGCCCCCCATTTGACATCAAGACCAAATATTGCATTTAAACCTAAACCTGCACCAGCAATATTACCTATGTTAAATGCGAGACCTCCAAATGCAATTAGAATGGAGATAATAGTACCAAGTCCAGGTAATACTTTATTAGATATTTCTTGACCACGTAAACCAGTTACCACTAATATTCTCCATATATTTATTTGAGCGCCTATATCTATAATAATAGAAATTAATATTGCGAATGCAAAACTAGCATAAAATTGTGCAGTAAACACTGCAGTTTGAGTCAGAAATGCTGGACCAATAGCTGATGTAGCCATTAAAAAAACTGAACCATATAATAATCGTCTATGCTTTTTTGTGAATTTAAAATTTTGTCCTTTTTGATTGAAATCTTGTTTTGTATTTTCCCCCATCTTTTGACCCCCTATAAGGATTGAATATCAATGCCTTCTTTCATTAATTCATTTCTAATTTGCGTAACAAATTCTAATGCGTGTTCACCATCTCCATGAACGCAAATTGTATCTGCTTTCAAATCGATGATTTTTCCATTTTTACTTATAACTTTATTTTCCAAAACCATTTTTAATGCTTGTTGGATTGCTTCGTCTGTATTAGTGATAGTGGCATCGGTTTTTTTTCTACTTACCAATTGTCCATCATCTTCATAACGACGGTCAGCAAATACTTCCGAAGCTACCCTAAGCCCAACTAATTCAGCTTCCGAAATAAGTAATGTATTCGCTAAGCCGACAAATATTAGATTTGAGTCGAAATCAAAAACTGCTTGAGCAATTGCATGTGCAATTTCTTTATTTCTAGCCCCCATTTGATAAAGAGCACCATGTGGTTTAACATGCTTCATTTTTACATGATTGATTTTACAAAAGCCACTTAACGCACCTAATTGATATACAACTAAGTTATAAATTTCATTTGGAGTAAGATCCATTTTACGACGACCAAAGCCTTTCAAATCAGGAAGACCTGGATGCGCTCCAATACTTATATTATTTTTTTTCGCTAATTGAACGGTTTCATTCATAACATCTTCATCACCTGCATGATAACCACAAGCAATATTAGCAGAAGTTATTAATGGTAAAATATGCTGATCTCCACCGAATGTATAATTACCAAAAGCTTCTCCTAAATCACAATTTAAGTCAATTTTCAACTTCATTTCACCTCTTTAATGATTTGATGTTTTTCAAGAAATTTAATATCTACTTTACTTGCATCGCCTTTTGCATATATTGGATAATTTAAAACCGCATATAGAAAGTCAGCTGTAGTAGTAAAACCTTCGATGACCAGTTCATCTAACGCAACTTTTAGTTTATTAATAGCAGTTTGTCTATTAGAATCCTTTACAATCACTTTAGCTACAAGTGAATCATAATAAGGAGAAACTTGATAACCTGTGTAAAGTAAAGAATCTACACGTATATTAAATCCTTGAGGTAAGTGTAATTTATTAACTTTTCCTGGAGTAGGTAAAAAATTTTTTTCAGGATTTTCAGCATTTATACGTGCCTCAATTACATGACCATTAAATAAAATATCTTTCTGAGTGAATGGTAATTCACCGTGTGTTAATAAATATAACTGAGCTTGTAATAAGTCTCTATCAGCACGCATTTCTGTAACTGTATGTTCAACTTGAATACGAGCATTCATTTCAATAAAGTAATGTGCATCTTCAGTAACTAAAAATTCTATAGTTCCAGCACTACGATATCTTGAAGCTTGAGCTACTTTAACTGCGTCGTTACATATTCTTGTTCTTCTTTGTTCAGTTAATGCAGCACAAGGCGATTCCTCTATTAATTTTTGATTCTTTCGTTGAACAGAACAGTCGCGTTCACCTAAGTGAACATAGTTATTTTTACCGTCTCCGATAATCTGCACTTCTACATGTTTTGCTACTGGTATGAATGCCTCTACATACACTCGATCATCATTAAAGTATTTTTGTCCTTCACTTTTAGCCTCTTTCAAAGCCTGATCCAATTGAGATGCTTCTTTAACAATTCTTATGCCTTTCCCACCACCACCACTAGCTGCTTTTAGTACAACTGGAAATCCTATTTCTTTGGCTAATAATTTAATTTCATCTACACTTTGAACAGCATCATTAGAACCTGGTATAACAGGTACTCCTGCTTGTTTCACAGTTTGTCTGGCAGTAATTTTATCCCCCATCATTTCCATAGTTTTCTTACTAGGACCAATAAAATGTATATGATTGTCTTCAACGGCTTTCGCAAAATTCGTAGATTCCGATAAGAAACCATAGCCAGGGTGAATAGCGTTTGATTCTGTAACTTTTGCAGCAGATATAATACGATCAATATTTAAATAACTGTCTAATGGATTTGCTTCACCTATGCATATTGCTTGATCGGCTAAACTTACATGTAAGCTAGTTTCATCACCTTTTGCATAAATGGCAACTGTCTCTATGTTAAGCTCTCTACAAGCTCTTATAATTCTTACTGCTATTTCGCCTCTATTTGCAATCAAACATCGATACATCAATGAATTCCTCCTATTTAACTCTGACTAGTAGCTGATCATATTCAACATTGTCTCCATGTTCTACTAATATTTCTGTGACCTCACCTGAAACATCCGTAGTTACTTCATTCATAACTTTCATAGCTTCAATGTAACCGATAACATCTCCTTCAGTTACTGTATCGCCAACTTTAATCTTAGGTTCTGTTAATTCTTTACTATCTTGTAAGAAGAATGTTCCAACCATAGGAGATTTAATCTCTTGCTGGTCATTTGATATGGCTTCTTGTTTTTCATCATAGGATTTAATATTATCTTGTTGAATATCTTGAGATAACTGTTGTGAATATTGTTGAGATGCTCCATTAGTAAAATCAAGTTCTATTTCATTATCAGCGTCCTTATACTTAAATTTTTTTACATCATTAGCTTTTACCAATTTAATGACTTTCTCAATTTTTTTAATATCCATTTAACTATCCTCCTTAATTATTTCTGCAATTTTATTAGAAGTATGTCTAATATGATTTAGGTTAAACAATGGTTGCTCATCAAAACGCTTTAATAATTGTTCAAATTTAGACTTAAATTCTTTAAGCCTTTTAGAAGCTTCTTCAACAGTTATCCATTCAAACTGTATAATGTCTCCAGGCTTCATCTGTGCTAATTTTCTTAAATCTAATTGTGTTACCGTTGCAATTTTTGTATAACCACCAATTGTTTGTTTATCATTTAAAAGAATAATGGGATTACCGTCGCTAGGTACTTGAATACTGCCCAAAGCGACAGGTTCAGAAATGATATCAGCACTATTTTTAGGTGCTACTGTATTACCTTTTAATCTGTATCCCATTCGATCTGATTGATCAGAAATTTTGAAATCACTATTTACGAATTTAGCTATCGTTTCTTCATCAAATTCATTGATTTGAGGTCCTTCAATGACGTGTATGTAATTATTATCAGGTATAGATGAGAAATCAATTGTTTTTCCTAAATTAGTTTTATAGTTATGATTAACTTGAGTTGCAATAACATCGTATTTCTTTAATGCACGACCTTTAAATCCGCCCATTCCACTCCTAACATGTGTAGAATAGCTTTGAGCCACTTTATTAATTTTAAGTGGGTGTCCAAAAACAATATATCCTCTTGCTCCTTCAGTGATTTGACCAATGTCTAATTGATCTCCGTTTCTCACATGATAAACGGTTAGTAAATCAATTTTGTTACCATTAAGTTTCGGTTCTGAATCACCACCGACAATGGCAAAAGTATTGTCTGTTAAAAATTCTATCTTAGGACCTGCTAACGTATATTCAATTGCTGGTCCTTGATTTCCGATAAGTTTTTGTGCAATAGAAAAACTATAGTAATCTAAAGCACCTGCTTCAGAAAATCCTAAATCCTGATACCCAATTCTACCTATATCTTGAATTGTTGAAAACAGACCAGGCTTTAAAATTTTAATACTCATCTTGATATGTCACCCACTTATCTATATCAAATTTTCCTTTATTAATATCGTTTGATATTTTTTCAAACTCTTGATAATTAATACTATAAAATTGTATGTAATCACCAGCTTCATATAACGTCATTGGTGACCTATTTAAATCGAAAACTTTTATTGGTGTGCGACCAATAATCTGCCAACCACCAGGTGAGTCCATAGGATATAAACCTGTTTGATTATTTGCTATTCCAACAGAACCAGCGTTAATTTTGATTCTAGGTTCAGATCGTCTAGGTGTGTGCAACTTAGCATCTAATCCACCTAAGTAAGGGAAACCCGGCATAAACCCAAGCATATAGATTAGATAAGGTTGTTGTGTATGTATTTGAATAACTGCTTCCTGACTTAATTTATTAACGTTAGCTACTTCTGATAAATCTGGACCAAAATCTCCACCATATAATACAGGTATATGAATGATACGCTGTTTAAAATGTGATTGTTTTCCACTGTTCAAACCTTCATCAAATTCTAAATTTTCTAATAATTCAGCTCCATTTATCTCTGAGTTATCAAAGTAAATTAGAATAGCACGATAAGAAGGTACAATGTTTGTTATTTCTGATAAATTTTTCGATTTTATGTATTGAATTGTTTGTTGTACCTTTTTGAACGTAGATTCACTAATTTCATTTTCAAAGTAAATCATAATTGTTTGTTCATTAATAAATTGTGTCCTCAAAACAAAATCCCTCCTTTTAAAAATACTAAGGAATTATTTGTTACAACAATTTTATTGTACCATTGCAATAAAGATGTTGTTTAATAATTAATTCAAATAGCTAATAATAACAAATAATAAATTGAATTAAAGTTATTAGGTTATCTTAATTATTGCAAACTTCTAAACATTAAATTTCTATTATCATTTAATCATATTGATGACAGTTTGTCATACTGTGTTGTATAAAACCTCATCAAACATATGTTTAAACTATTCTCAAATTACACAAAAAAACCTGAGACATCAAAAATAGTCTCAGGTTTTAAAGTGCATTTAAGTGTAATCATAACTATCAAAATACAAGAATAACACTTTTTAAATGATATATTAGAATCTTATATATACAAGGTTCTACTCAAAATTTCTCTATATTACTATCCGGAATTGAGTTTAGAAAGTAATTCAATGATTTTTAAGTTTGACTTCCCTCATTTAGTAAATTATTTACTTAATTTCAACGATTTTAACGTTCATTTCGCCACCGTTAGGAAGTGGAACACGTACTTGATCATTTAATCCTTTACCAATTAATGCTATTGCCATTGGAGATTCGTTAGAAATTTTTCCTTTAAATGCGTCAGCTTCAGCAGACCCAACGATTTGATAACTTTCTTCTTCATCTCCAGGTAATTCAATAAAAGTAACTGTTTTACCAATTTGAACTACATTGTTATCACCGTTATCTTCAATGATTAAAGCATTTCTAATCATGTGTTCAATACGTTGTATATCTTGTTCAATAAAGCCTTGTTCATCTTTAGCAGCATCATACTCAGAGTTCTCAGATAGGTCTCCAAATGAACGGGCTACTTTTATTTTTTCAACTACCTCAGGTCTTTTAACCGTTTTTAATTCTTCTAATTCTTGTTCAAGTTTCTCATAACCTTCTTGAGTCATAGGATATTGTTTTTGGTTTTCCATAAATCTCATCTTCCTTTACTATAAAAATTACTATTTTTTGCTTACGAGTGATTGGATTTTAGTAGTCATAATATCTATGGCAACTTTATTGCTGCCTCCTTCAGGAATTATGATGTCAGCATGCTTTTTTGTAGGTTCAATAAATTGCTCATGCATAGGTCTAACTACATTAAGATATTGATTAATTACTGATTCCATTGTACGACCACGCTCTTTAGTATCTCTAGTAAGTCTGCGTAAAATTCGTAAATCAGCATCAGTATCAACATAAATTTTCACATCCATCATGTCTCGTAATGTCTTGTTTTCTAAAGCAAAGATACCTTCTACGATAATAACATCTTTTGGATCAAATGCAATTGTTTCTTTACTACGTGTATGTTGAGAATAATCATACGTAGGTACCTCAACTGGTTTTCCATTTCTTAAATCTTTTAAGTTATGAATAAGTAAATCATTATCAAATGCAAACGGGTGGTCATAATTTGTTTCAAGCCGTTCTTCAAATGTTAAATGTGATTGATCTTTATAGTAATAATCTTGTGCTAAGAGTGCGACACTATGACCTTCTAAATTCTTCATAATTGCATTTGTAACTGTAGTTTTTCCAGAGCCCGAACCCCCTGCAATGCCAATAATCGTTGTCTGATTCATTAGCCAATTTCCTTTCTCATCATGTTGTTAGAATAAATAGGCTTATCTACTTTAATCTGTACAATTTGTAATGGATGACGTGCTGCATCTAAAGAATTACCTTCTTCGTCGTAAATCGCTTCAACAACTTGTTTAAAACTATCAATTTCTGGACCGAAGAACTCAATTTCTTGTCCTGGTTTAAAATGATTTCTCTGTTGTATTGTTGCTAATTGTGTTTCATGGTCATAATCTAGCACGAGACCACAAAAATCATAAGATGACTTTTTAGACTGTTCTTCACCAAACATTTGCTCTTCATAACCAGGTGTACCTTGAAAGAAAGCTGGTGCTGTGTCACGATTTGCACATTTATTTAATTCCATTAACCATTCCGGTTTTATTTTAAAGTTTTCGGGATCCTCAGCATATGCATCAATGACTTT
The DNA here is from genome assembly GCF_001813195.1 of Staphylococcus sp. HMSC065D05. Taxonomy (NCBI): domain Bacteria; kingdom Bacillati; phylum Bacillota; class Bacilli; order Caryophanales; family Staphylococcaceae; genus Staphylococcus; species Staphylococcus sp. HMSC065D05. The sequence continues at coordinate 346,782 of NZ_KV811746.1, read as the reverse complement.
ACGGTATACAGAAACAACTGTGGCAATGTAATGTATAGATTTCATGCGTCCCTCAATTTTTAACGAATCGATGCCTAATTCCATCATTTGAGGTATAGATTCTATTAATTTTAAATCTTTAGGACTCATTGCAAAAGGAGTAACATCACTGTTGTCATAATATAAATCTAGGTCTCCATCACTATCAACTTCAAGTAAATCATAGTCCCATCGACAACTCTGACAACAACCACCTCGATTAGAATCTCGAGCTGTCATATGATTACTTAAAGTACAACGACCAGAATATGCGATACACATTGCGCCATGTATAAACGCTTCTATTTCAATATCAACTTTTTCTTTCATTTCACTCATTTCCATTGCACCAGTTTCACGTGCAAGTACAACTCGGTCTAATCCTTCTTGTTTCCAAAATTCAACAGCTTTATAATTTGAAAGAGATTGTTGCGTTGATAAATGAATTTCTAGTCTAGGCGCAACTTTTTTACAAGTTTCTATGATAAGAGGATCCGCTACTATAATACCTGTAGCACCTGTAGATTCAAGATTTTGCAAGTACTCTTCTAGTCCCTCCATATTTTCATCATGTGCAATAATATTCGTTGTAACATAAATTTTAGCGCCATAATGATTAGCGAAGTCTACACCTTCAGCAATCTCTTCCATAGTAAAATTATCAGCATTAGAACGTAATCCATATTCTTGGCCACCTAAAAACACTGCATCTGCACCATAGTGAACAGCAATCTTAAGTTTCTCTAAGTTACCAGCTGGTGCAAGTAGTTCAGGCTTTTTCATTATCTTTTGGGTCTTGGATTTAACTTCTTCTAAAGTTTTCATTTTAATGATAAGCCTCCTTAATATACTGTTTGTTTATACAAGAAACCTTCGTCGAATGGACGATGTTCAGGTTGTATTTCTTCTATAGGATCAACGAGCATAAATTTTTCATCTTCATATGCATCCGGATCTTCATTAAATAAATCTATAGCTTCTCGATATTGCTCTGTGACTACATTTATATATTCTTCACTTTGTAAAATACCATCTATTTTAAACGCGTCTATCCCTGCCTCAAAAAAAGGCTCTAATTCTTCTATTAAACAGATATCATTTGGAGACATGATATGCGTACCATTATAATCTTCGAAAACTGGATATTTATTATCTCTTTCTTCATCGTATAATAATAAGTCTCCATGATCATGTTGACGTTCTATCTTCATTTGTCGCTCTTGGAAAGTATAATAATTTCCTAATAGCATTCTTTTGGATTGAAACATACAAGTCATACCATGAACTTGAACTTCTATCTCTACATCAGCATGCTCTTTAATATGAATTATTTCATCTAAACTAAGTTCTCGAGCTAATACTGCTCTATTTGCACCTTTTTTCCCCCAGTAATTACACTGAAAATAATTCGTTACAAGAGTTTCAGCATCCCAATTTAATGGAATTGGATGCTCGTGTTGTTTAACATACATAACGACAGCTGGATCACCAAATATAATGCGATCTACTTGAATATCATGTAAAAAGTTAATATAGTCTTCCAAAGCGTCTAAGTGGTAATTATGGAAAATACCATTCACAGCAGCGTATACTTTTTTGTTATTTTTATGGGCTAATGCTACAGCTTCTTGCATAGCATCACGATTAAATTCTCCCGGCAGTCTTAAACCAAATTTTTGTTCACCAATAACAAATGCGTCTGCACCTTTATCTATTAGTGTTTCCATATGAGTTATTGACTTAGGAGTAACTAATAATTCAACCATAGTCATTCTCCTTTTATAGATATTGCTAATCCATCATCCATATTTATAAAGTTTGTTGTAAATTGAGATTGCGCCATCAACCATTCATTGTACTGTTGCACTTTCTTAACCATTTGTTTCACATTTCTAGAACGAACAACGTCTATATTTGAAACAAATCCATGATATAAAACATTATCAGTAACTACAATTCCACCTTTTTTTAATAACGGTGTATATAGTTGGAAGAATTTCTTTGATTGTGCTTTAGCTGCGTCGATAAATATCATATCATATTGTTTGTCATTGACTTGTTCAAATGCATTCAAAGCATCATATTCAATTATGTGGATTTGATTCTGGTATCGATACTTTTTTATGAACTTTTTTGCAAGATGAATCATGTCCTCATTTCGTTCAATTGTTGTTACATTTATATCTTTAGAAATATTAGCGAATTGCATTGAACTATAACCAATGGCTGTACCAATTTCTAAAATATTTTTAGTTCTATTCATTCGAATGAGTTGTCTTATCAAATCAAGTGTTAATTTATCAACAATAGGAACTTGATTTTCTTCGGCATAAACTCTTAGTTCTTCGATTTCAGTATCAATTGATTGATGTAATTGTGTTAAATATTTTTGATTTGAATCCATATCATTAAAACTTCCTTCATCATTAACAATTGCAAAAACAAAATAAATCAGCCCATGTATTGATTATGTTGATAGTTAATCAATGAAAATGACTGATTATGATAGTAATTCTTCTATACTTTTATATTAGAAGTAAATATGAGTATTCATAGAAATTAACTTTAGACATTTTACCATAATTCAAAGATTTTTATAAGAGGCAATTATACGAATATGTCTTTGAGCACTATTATTAGTAGGGTAAATTCAAATAATTCTAATATTAAAATGCCTGGGACAGCTTTGATTGTCTCAGGCATTTTGAATGTAATTTAAGATGGTAACTAAGTTAAAAATTTAATAATATTAAACTTTCCCTCTCAATATAATTCCTTGATAGAGGAGACCTAGAAACTCAATTACACTTCTCATACAACATCTTATAAAGATTATTCGTTAATCTCAGTATTTACAACTTCTTCAATCATATCCCACTCTTCATCTGTTTCAATAGGGACTAATTTCCCTCCATCACCAGACTCATCAGGTTCATTTATCATTGGTACAAGTTCAATCATGTCTTCGTCATCTGATTGTGCACCTTCTTCTGCAAGAACGACATATTCTTTTTTGAATTCTGGATGATAAAATTCTAACATTTTACGGTATAAAACTTCATTTCCGTTTTCATCATATAACGTAAGTAATTCCTCTTCATTATTTATTGTTAATTCTGCATCGTGATTATGTTCTGTCATTTTCATTTTCTCCTTTATTGAATAGAATCTAAATAGCCTTGTAAAATAAATACAGCTGCCATTTTATCTATTACCTTCTTTCTTTTTTGTCTTGAAACATCAGCTTCAAGTAAAGATCTTTCAGCAGCCATTGTACTTAAACGTTCGTCCCACATAACAATATCAATAGAAGGGACAGACTCTTGTAACTTTTCTTTATATTTTATTGAAGCCTCTCCACGAAAACCTATTGAATTGTTCATATTCTTGGGTAAGCCAATAACAACAGTTCCAACTTGATTATCTTTAATAATCTTCACGAGTTGATCAATTCCTAAATCCTCTTGTTCTTCATTGATACGGAGTGTGTCTAACCCTTGAGCAGTCCAACCCATAAGGTCACTTATAGCAATGCCAACAGTTTTACTTCCAACATCTAGTCCTAAAATTTTATGCTTTAGCATATTAATTCTTAGACTCTTTTAAATAGTTTGAAACGAGTTCTTCCATAATTACATCACGGTCTATATGGCGTATTTGGTTTCTTGCTTCATTTTGACGTGGAATATATGCAGGGTCTCCAGATAATAAATAACCCACAATTTGATTAACTGCATTATATCCACGTTCTTCTAATGTACGATGGACATTCTGAAGAACTGATTTGACATCTTCCTTAGGAATTTCTTCATAACTAAATTTCATTGTTTTATCAAAATTTTCCATATACGACACTCCTTCATAAGCGTATTCTGACTCACTTTAATTCTACACCATTATTTATTGGAGTTATAGATTTTTAATGTAATCTTTAATAAAGCGTAATGCTTCTGTTATTTTTTCAGGTTGGGTTCCGCCACCTTGAGCCATATCAGGACGGCCGCCACCTTTTCCACCAATAATTGGTGTCATGTTTTTGATAAGATCTCCAGCTTTCACTTGATTTGTAAGTGATTTTGGTACTGTAGCAATTACAGAAACCTTTCCATCAACTTGTCCGACTAACACTATAATAGTATCTTGAAGTTTAGATTTAAAGTCATCCATAATTGAACGTATCGCTTTTGGATTTGGAATTTCTACTTCTGTTGCTAAAACTTTCAAATCATTAATTAACTCAACCTGTTCTTCAATGTTCCCCAACTTTAGTGATGTGATTTCTTTGTTGCGTTGTTCTAATTGTTTAAGCAGTTCTTTTTCTTCTTCTTGAAGTTGTTTAACTTTTTCAACTACTTGGTTATCAGATTTAACTTTTAAATGATTTTTAATAGTATTAAATTGAGTTTCAATTTCTTCAAGGTGTAAGAATGCACCTTTACCTGTTAAAGCTTCTATTCTTCTAACACCAGCGCCTGTTCCAGATTCACTCACAATCTTAAAGAGACCGATTTCCGCAGTATTATTCACATGTATTCCACCGCACAATTCTATTGAAAATGGTGCCATATTGACAACGCGAACAATATCTCCATATTTTTCACCAAATAAAGCCATAGCGCCTATTGATTTGGCTTCTTCAATACTCATTTCTTGAATACGGACATCGATAGCTCTCCAAATTTCCTCATTTACTCTACGTTCTACTAAATTAATTTCTTCTTGTGTCATAGGACCAAAATGTGAAAAGTCAAAACGTAGTCTTTCAGGTTCAACTAACGAACCAGCCTGATTAACATGATCTCCTAATACTTCTTTTAAAGCAGCATGTAGTAAATGTGTAGCACTATGATTTTTTTGAATAAGTCGTCTATCCTCTTTGTTAACACGTGCTTCAACTTTCGCGTTCTGTGTTGCTTCGCCAAATTGCACAACACCTTTGTGTAAGTTTTGGCCATTAGGTGCTTTAGTTACGTCAGTTACATTTATTTCAAAGTTCTCATTACCAACTGTTCCCTTATCTGCGACCTGTCCACCACTTACTGCATAGAAAGGCGTTTCTCTTAAAATAAAGTAAATTGTTTCTCCTGCTTCAGCATGTTTGACTTCTTCACCATTGTATATGATATGAGTTAATAATGATTGATAGTCCGTAGTTTCATACCCAACAAATTGACTATCATCTTGAATATTTTTCAGTACTTCACTTTGAACTTGCATTGATTGAGAATTCTGTCGAGCTTGTCTAGCTCGATCTCTCTGTTGTTGCATTTCCTGCTCAAAAGTAGGCATATCAACAGACAAATTTTCTTGAGTTGCTAATTCTTCGGTTAATTCTATTGGGAATCCATAAGTATCATATAACTTAAAAGCATCATGACCTTTAATAACCTGATCACTATTCTTCGCTTCTTTTATCAGTTCATTTAAAATCGTAAGACCTTCCTCAAGCGTTTCATGGAAGCGTTCTTCCTCTGATTTAATGACACGTTTAATAAAGTGGGACTTGTCTTTGACATTTGGATAATATGGTTCCATGATATCAGCGACTATATCAACAAGTTTATACATAAATGGTTCATTAATTCCCAATGATTGGCTAAAGCGTACTGCTCTACGTAATAATCTTCTTAATACATATCCTCGACCCTCATTAGCTGGTAATGCGCCATCAGCAATTGCGAATGAAATTGTTCTAATGTGGTCTGCGATAACTTTAAATGCAACATCTTGTGCATCATCAATTAAATATTTTTTTCCTGAAACATGTTCTACTTCCTTAATTATAGGCATAAATAAGTCTGTTTCATAATTTGTTCTTACATTTTGTGAGATAGAAGTCATACGTTCTAATCCCATGCCAGTATCAATATTTTTGTTTGGTAGTGGTGTGTAAGTATTGTCTTTATTGTGATTAAACTCACTAAACACTAGATTCCAGACTTCTAAATATCTTTCGTTTTCACCACCAGGATACATTTCTTCAGCAGGATCATCTTTTCCATAAGCCAATCCACGATCATAGAAAATTTCTGTATTCGGTCCAGATGGTCCTTCCCCGATATCCCAAAAATTGCCCTCTATTCGAATAATACGACTTTCCTCTAAACCAATGTCTTCATGCCAAATTCTATAAGCTTCAGTATCTTCAGGATGAATAGTCACATATAGCTTCTCAGGTTCCATGCCCATCCATTTATCGCTTGTTAGAAATTCCCAAGCAAATTCAATCGCTTCATGTTTAAAGTAGTCACCGATTGAAAAATTACCTAGCATCTCAAAAAAAGTATGGTGGCGAGCAGTAAAACCGACGTTTTCTATATCGTTTGTTCGTATAGCTTTTTGAGAATTGACAATTCTTGGTTTTTTAGGAGTTTCACGCCCGTCAAAGTATTTTTTTAAGGTAGCTACACCAGAATTGATCCACAATAATGAATCATCATCGATAGGTACAAGTGGTGCAGATGGTTCAATCATATGGCCCTTTTCTACAAAGAAATCCAAATATTTTTGCCTAATTTCACTAGCTTTCATTTTTTTCATAAATAAAAACTCTCCTTCATACGTTTTTGTTAGCTCAGTTAGATAGTCATAGTTGAGTATTATTCAAGAATATAAAAACGTTCATCCACAAAGGGACGAACGTTATCGCGGTACCACCCTAGTTATAAGAATTGTGACCTATTTACATACTTGAATTTTGTTTGTCTACTATTTCTTATCACTTTGTATACTTTATTTACCTAATATAGAGTAGCATTCAATAATTTTGTTTGTACTTTTCACCAACCAGTACATCTCTATAATTCAAAAGTTATTTACTCGTCTCTATACTTACTTAGTTTTATTTTATTTTCTTTACATTGATTTGTCAATGTTCAACGAAGTCATATGGCGTCATTTCCCCCATATTAATCATTGGATCAATTTGGAAAATTGTCGACTCGTTTAATTGGATATCATTTTCTTTTTCATTATTCAAATCCAGTTGATTTTCATTTTGTTTTTGCTCGTTAATAGTTTGTTTATTTGTATTTAAATTATTTTTGTTTTGTCCAAAATACGATTTTAACAAATCATTTAATTGTGTTAATCGTGTTTGTCCATTTGTTTTTAAACCTATATCAAACGCTTCTTGTTCACCAAGCAAAACAAGTGATTGTTTAGCTCTAGTTAATCCTGTATAAAGAATGGGACGTTGTAACATCCTATAATATTGTCTAACAATAGGCATAATAACAATAGGAAATTCTGAACCTTGTGATTTATGGATAGATGTACAATATGCATGTGTTAGTTCCATTAAATCTTGTTTAGTAAATGTAATTTCATTACCTTCAAAATCTACAACTAACACATCTTTATTTAGAGCATTTTCTTTGGCCCAAAATATACCTACTATTATACCTATATCCCCATTAAATATATTATCATTAGGTCGATTAACTAACTGAAGTACTTTATCCCCTTTTCGAAACACCGCTTCACCAAATTCTATTTCACGATCATCTTGTTGTTTCGGATTAAGAATAGATTGTAGAACTTGGTTAAGTCTCTTAATACCAGCGTTACCTTTATACATAGGAGCCAAAACTTGTATATCACTCATATCATAGCCTTTAGCTACAGCGCTTTTAACTACTTTATCAACAACGTCTGGTATTTGATTCGTACCACAACGAATAAAACTACGATCATGATAACGTTTAGTAATATCGATAGGTTCATTTAATTTCATACGGTGAGCTAAGTCAATAATACTGGAACCATCTTGCTGACGATATACTTCGGTAAGATTAACACGCGGTATTATTTCAGAATCAATAAGGTCTTTAAATACCTGTCCTGGACCTACTGATGGTAACTGATCTTCATCTCCGACAAATACAATTTGTGCTTCTAAAGGCACAGCACTTAAAAATTGATGGAACAACCAAGTATCTACCATTGACATTTCATCGATGATAATGAGTCTTGCATTTATTTCATTTTCTAAAATATCCTGAGGTTGTGTATCTTGGTTCCAACCGATTAAACGATGTATTGTCATTGCTTCTAAACCTGTCGATTCATGAAGGCGCTTAGAAGCACGACCTGTGGGTGCGGCTAACACTACTGGATAATCATCTTCATTGTAATCATCATAATCGAGAGAGAGCCCATGTATTTCTGCATATAATTCAACTATACCTTTAATGACTGTGGTTTTACCGGTGCCCGGACCGCCAGTTAAAAGCATAATTTTAGAATTTATTGCTGTTTCAAGCGCTTCTTTTTGAGAGGCAGAGTAATTAACCTTATTTTGTGACTCAATATCACCAATATGTATTTGTAAATCAGACTGTTCTATTTCTTTTAATTTAGATGTGTTTGTTTTAATTCGGTATAAGTTTTGCACACTTTTCAATTCTGAATAGTATAAACTTGGAATTGATACCTGATCAGCTTCAGATACTAATTTTTTCTCTTCTGATAAAACGTCAATTATTTCTAGTAATTGCTCTGTTTCAACTGGTTTCTCAATATCTTCATTGAGTAAATTTTGTGTTGTTTCTATAACAATGGTACGAGGTAGATATGTATGTCCTTGTTTAATACATTCTTCTTCTAATGTAAATAATAATGCTGCTTTTAATCTTTCAGGTGAATGTGGCTCAATACCGACGTTTCGAGCGAGTTGATCAGCCTTATTAAATCCAATACCTTTAATGTCATATACTAATTGGTAAGGGTTTTTATCTAAAACATTTAAAGTATCACCCATATAGAACTGATATATAGCCATTGATAATTTCGGTCCAAACCCAAGGTCGTGTAAACGTATCATAATTTTCTCAGATTCTTGGTTTGCATTAATCTGATCAGCAATTTGTTTTTGTTTCTTCTTTGGTAAACTAGGTACATTTTCTAAGATTTCTGGGCGAGTTAAAATATCATTTATAGCATTTTCACCTAGTGTATTTACAATGTTTTGAGCCGTTTTTTTACCGATGCCTTTAAATAAATCACTTGATAAGTAACTAATAATAGCATCTTTAGTTTGAAGTAACTCTTTTTCAAATCTTTCAGCCTTTAATTGCTTACCATAACGTGGATGTTGTACGACTTGCCCCTTAAAAGTATAAACATCGCCTTCAACTACATTGGGAAGAAACCCTACCACAGTTGGCATACTATCAAATTTTTCGTTTGATTCGATAGTATCTACTTTTAGAACAGTATAAAAATTATCCGTATTTTGAAATAAAATAGTATCAACTGTACCTTTGATCATTGAATAATCAAAAAGTGTAGGGTCAGACATATTATTCCTCCTCTTTCATAGTTTTGAATGTCTTTAATGCATGTTGGCTAAGTAAATGTTTTTCATCAATTGATATTGCTTGTTCAAAATATGCAATTGCTTCATCTAAATCTTCATTTTTCATATATGTTGCTAAACCAAGATTATATATACCATCTACATGTTGTGAATCGATAGAAAGAACCTTATTTAATTGTTTAATTGCTTCATCAAACATTTCGAGTTGACATAGTACTAAACCATATTGAAATCGTACTTCTAAATCTCTATCATCGTCCAATTCAGCTGCAGTCATTAAAAATGGTAAAGCTTCTTTAAAAGCACCTAGTTGATTAAATGACATACCAATCATATAATTACAATCTTTTTTCGCAACTTCATATTGTAGTGCAGTTTGATATAGTTTTATTGCTTCGTTATAACGTTCTTCATTATAATAAATATTCGCCAAGTTATAGTAAACAGCACCATTTTCAGGTTCAATAGTTAATGCCTTTTGAAAAAAACGTTCTGCTTTTTCAATTTCTCCAACATCTGATAATACAATACCTGCGTTAATATAATTTTCAACAATGGCTGGATTTTCTTCTATATTTTCAAACAAGTCTTTCAAAGCGGTATCTAATTTACCATCTTTAATGTTTTGGTATATCTTACTTTGTTCGTGCATTTTTTCTCCCTCATTTCTACACGATTATAACATGATTATTGAAATATGTATTTTCAGGACATTTAAGTCAATTTTTCTTTATTTATATATTTTTTATTAAAAAACAAGTCATAAAAAAACCGTTAATACAAGAATTTCTCATGAATTAACGGTATAAGCAATTTATACGACGTAACTTAATTGACCTTCGTTTTTATAAACATCATCAATTGTAGCGCCACCTAAACATACTTCTTGATTATAGAAGACAACTGCTTGACCAGGTGTGATTGCTCTTACTGGTTCAGCAAAAGTTACTCTAATGGAATTCTCGTTTTCGCGTTGAACATAAACTTTAGTATCTTTTTGGCGATAACGGAATTTAGCTGTACATTCAAAACCTTTTTCCAAATCAATTTCACTTGGATTAACAAATGAAAAATCAGAAGCTATAAGATAATCACTATAAAGTGCATCATGATGGAATCCTTGTTCAACATATAATATGTTATCATTTAAATTTTTACCAACAACAAACCATGGATCTCCATCTCCACCGATGCCTAAGCCGTGGCGTTGACCAATTGTATAATACATCAATCCGCTATGCTGTCCCATTTTTTTTCCGTTCAATGTCAACATTTCACCAGATTGAGCTGGTAAGTATTGTGATAAAAATTCTTTAAAGTTTCTTTCACCGATAAAACAAATACCTGTTGAGTCTTTTTTCTTGGCAGTAGCTAAATTTTGCTCTTCTGCAATACGTCTTACTTCACTTTTTTCAATATCTCCAATTGGGAACATGACTTTGGATAGTTGTTCTTGGGATAATTGATTTAAAAAGTAAGTTTGATCTTTATTATTGTCAACACCTCTTAGCATTTCAACATGCCCATCCTCATGACGACGTATACGTGCATAATGACCTGTAGCGACATAATCAGCCCCTAATTTTAAAGCATGTTCTAAAAATGCTTTAAATTTAATTTCTTTATTACACATTACATCAGGGTTAGGTGTACGACCTTTTTTATATTCATCAAGAAAATAAGTAAATACTTTATCCCAATACTGTTCTTCAAAATTAACAGCGTAGTATGGGATGCCAATTTGATTACATACTGCAATCACGTCATTATAATCCTCAGTGGCTGTACACACTCCATTTTCATCAGTATCGTCCCAATTTTTCATAAATATACCTATTACATCATAACCTTGTTCTTTCAACAAGTATGCAGTAACAGAGCTATCCACTCCACCAGACATGCCCACAACTACGCGTATATCTTTGTTAGACACTATGATTCCTCCTTAAATTTATGATAGATTTTATGAATTTCAGCTACTATATATTTAATTTCTTGTGGTGTTGTTTGTTCATTAAAGCTAAAACGTACTGAATGTTTTGCTCGTTCTTCATCTTCAAACATAGCTGCGAGTACATGAGATGGTGTCGTAGAACCTGCTGTACAAGCAGAACCTGAAGATACATATACATGGGCTAAATCTAGTAATGTTAACATTGTTTCAACATCTATAAATGGAAAATAAATATTTAAAATATGCCCCGTTGAATCTGTCATCGAACCGTTTAATTCAAACGGAATTGCCCTTTCCTGTAACTGAACTAAAAATAATTCTTTTAAATTCATTAAATGAACATTATTTGCATCTTGATTAGTTATAGCTAATTCAAGTGCCTTTGTTAATCCTACAATTTGAGGTAAATTTTCTGTACCTGCTCGACGTTTGGTTTCTTGTTCACCACCAAGTTGATTATATGCTATTGGTGTATACTCTTTTACTAATAGCAAACCAACACCTTTAGGACCACCAAATTTGTGTGCTGAAATACTCATCGTATCAATTTTAAAATTATGAAAATCTAAATCTAAATGTCCAATGGCTTGAACAGCATCAACATGGAATAATGCATGAGTGTCTGCAATAATATCTTCAATATCATAAATATTTTGTACTGTTCCAATCTCATTATTTACAAACATAATTGATACTAAAATTGTTCTATCATTAATTGTTTCTTTTAATTGGTCTAAATCAACTGCACCAGTATCATCTACATCTAGATACGTAACATCATAACCTTCTTTTTCAAGTTGCTCATATACATGTAATACTGAGTGGTGTTCAATTTTCGTGGTAATAATATGATTACCTAATTGTTCATTCGCTTTCACTAATCCTTTTATAGCAGTATTATTTGATTCTGTTGCACCACTTGTAAATATTACTTCATTTGGATTCGCTCCCAACAATTGTGCAACTGTACGACGTGACTGGTCAAGATATTTACGCGCATCTCTACCAATAGAATGTATTGACGATGGATTACCAAAATGAGATTGATATATTTCCATCATAGCATCTATTACTTCTTGTTTTACTGGCGTAGTCGCAGCATAATCTGCGTATACTTCCATGTTTGGACACTCCTTGTCAAATTATCAATGTTCCTATAATAGCACCATTATTTATTTATTTCTACTTTTCTGTTTTTCCAATGAAAGAAAATGTAAGTCATTTAAATTTTAACATCTAACCTACCAATTTATCGAATAACATTTTTGTATATAAAGTTAAAATAATTTGAGCAATTCAATATTGAAAATCGAAAATGATTGTTATACTTCAACTATTATTAATAATGGAAAGGAAGCATTTTGTATGAAAAATATAAAATTATCTGCATTAAACTTAGTACCTATACGTGAAGGTCAAGAAGATAAAGATGCAATTAACGACATGGTTACACTCGCTCAAGCATTAGATGACTTAGATTATGAGCGATACTGGATTGCAGAGCATCATAATGCTCCAAATTTAGTTAGTTCAGCTACTTCTCTATTAATTCAACATACATTAGAACATACTCATTCTATCAAAGTAGGTTCTGGAGGCATAATGTTACCGAATCATGCACCATTAGTCGTAGCAGAACAATTTGGGACATTAGAAACATTATTCCCTCAACGTGTGGACTTAGGATTAGGACGTGCTCCTGGTACAGATATGATGACTGCGAGCGCATTAAGAAGAGATCAGCATAATGGTGTTTATCAATTTCCTGAAGAAGTTGAACAACTGCAACAATATTTTGGACCGGGTCATCAACAAGCATATGTACGTGCTTATCCTGCGGTAAATAAAAATGTCCCAATGTATATTTTAGGTTCATCTACAGATTCTGCACATTTAGCTGCACGTAAAGGGTTACCATATGTTTTTGCAGGACATTTTGCTCCACAACAAATGAAGGAAGCACTACAAATTTATAGAGAATTATTTGAACCTTCAGAAGTACTAGATAAACCTTATGTAATTGTTTGTTTAAATACAATTGTGTCAGACTCTGATGAACAAGCAGAATATTTAGCAACTACGACGTCTCAAATAATGGTGAGTATAACACGAGGAAAAATGCAACCTGTCCAACCACCAACAGATGATTTAAAGGCACTATTAACACCGCGCGAATATGAATTAGCGCAACAACGTTTAAAAGGTTCACTTATAGGATCTGAAGATACAGTTAAACAAAAACTTGAATCGTTCATAAAAGAATACGGCGATATCGATGAACTCATGGCAATTAGTTATATCTATGATCAAGACAAACAAATAGAATCATATCGAAGATTAGAACGTGCAATTAAATCATAGTAAAATGTTAACACCTTACCAATGTTTACTGAGGGTTAGACATTCAATATTGTCTCACTCTTTTGATGAATTTTAATAAGTTAAATATGATTTTCATAACTTTATATATAAATCATTTTGTATTAAAAAATTAATAGCTACCAACACTGTTTCAAACTGTGTTGGTAGCTATTTAACCTTTTAAAATCATTTAGGGGCTTTTTTTATTTATCCTTTTTGTCGTTTTTATCTTTGTTGTCTTCGCCACCTGTATATTCATTTATTTTATCTTTTACTTTGTTAACTTGTTCGTTATCACTATCTTTAAATTTTTCAGCAGCTTCTTTAGCTTTATCCATAAAACCCATAAAATTTACTCCTCTCAGTTATAAAAGTTTATTTATAGCAACAATAAAATGGATTAAAAATGTGAATCCATGATTGCTATGTTTTGTTATAACCTCAAAAAATATTAGTTAAACATTGTAGGCAAAATTTTTACGAGTAAATAATAAATGGTCATATCTATATATCTATTTAACCACTATAAAAATTTAAATATAGAACATATAACCATCTAAGTCTTCATTCGTATCTTTGTAATCTGCAAGATATTTTAATGTAGTATGATCTAAAACATCTCTTACAGCGTCTCTCATTCTAATCCATAGTTGCTTTTGTGCAGGCGGTTCTGAATCAATACTCTCTACAAACGTAATCGGTCCTTCTAGTAATCGGATAATATCTCCTGCAGTAATTTCTTCTGATGGAACTCTAAGTTGATAACCACCTTTAGCACCTCGAACGCTTCGAATTAATCCAGCATTTCTTAAAGGGCCTACTAATTGTTCAAGATATAAATCACTTAGTTTATTTTCTTCAGCAATTGTTTTTAGTGATACACAACCTTGACCTTCTCTTTTAGCAAGAGATATCATCAATGTTAATCCGTATCTCCCTTTTGTTGATATTTTCATTGTATAACCTCACTTAATTCGAATAGTATCTGTTACCATTCTATCATTTTTTACGTTAATATAATATTAGAAAGGTGTGAAAAATGTGAGTACAGAACCATTAGCCTCTCGAATGAGACCGAAAAATATAGATGAAATTATATCTCAACAGCACCTGGTTGGTCCGAAAGGTATAATAAGAAGGATGGTAGATACTAAACGTCTTTCTTCTATGATTTTTTATGGTCCACCTGGAATTGGTAAAACAAGTATTGCAAAAGCAATTTCAGGAAGTACACAATTTAAATTCAGACAATTAAATGCCGTAACTAATACAAAGAAAGATATGCAGTTAGTTGTCGAAGAAGCGAAGATGTCAGGACAAGTTATCTTACTATTAGATGAAATTCATCGTTTAGACAAAGCTAAACAAGATTTTTTATTACCTCATCTTGAAAATGGTAAAATTGTATTAATCGGTGCAACAACTTCAAATCCTTATCATGCGATAAATCCAGCGATACGATCTAGAGCACAAATATTTGAGCTTTACCCATTAAATCAAGATGATATAAGATTGGCATTAGATAGAGCTATAAATGATAAGGAAAGGGGTTTAAGTACTTATCATCCTATTGTAGATGAAGATGCTATCGAATATTTTTCAACGCAAAGCCAAGGCGATGTTAGAAGTTCATTAAACGCTTTGGAATTAGCTGTACTAAGTGCTCATATTGATGAACAAAACGAAAGACATATTACTTTAGATGACGCAAAAGATTGCTTACAAAAAGGTGCTTTTGTAAGCGATAAAGATGGCGACATGCATTACGATGTCATGAGTGCTTTTCAAAAATCAATTAGAGGTAGTGATGTCAATGCAGCACTCCACTACTTAGCACGTCTAATTGAAGCTGGTGACTTACCTACAATCGTACGTCGATTACTTGTAATTAGTTATGAAGATGTTGGGTTAGCATCACCTAATGCAGGTCAGAGGACTTTAGCAGCGATACAATCAGCTGAACGTCTAGGTTTTCCAGAAGCACGAATTCCCCTTAGTCAAGCGGTAATAGAATTATGCTTATCACCTAAATCAAATTCTGGTATCACAGCAATAGATAAAGCTCTTGGAGATATAAGAAATGGACATATAGGTCAAATACCAGATTATCTGAAAGACGGTCATTATTCAGGCGCTAAAAAGTTAGGACGGGCTATAGGTTACAAATATCCTCATAACTATGAAAATGGTCATGTTGTACAACAGTACTTACCAGAAAAATTAAAAAACAGAGTGTATTATGAACCAAAAACCACATCAAAAAGCGAACAACAATTTAAAACAATTTACGATAATTTACGAAATAAAACATAATTATATTCATTGAAAATATGTAGCGAAGATTAATATGTTAGTTGCAAAAAACCTGGGACAATGGTAATGTCCCAGGTTTTTACAATAAGTTATTGTAGATTTATTTAAACTATGAATCAAATTTTACAAAAAATAGAAGATAGTATTTTTCTTGCAATGAGATAGATGACTTTAATTTAGTCCTTTATCTTTAATTCGCCTTACAGGTATATCTTTTAAAATATCATTGACAACGTAGCTTGCACAAATAAGGCCTACTACACTTGGAACAAATGCATTAGAAGATGGAGGCATTTGCCCTTTTCTATTGATTGCATTTTTATCTCCTACTGTTTCTTTTACGTCCTCGCGTATAACAATAGGACTTTCATCAGAAAATACTACTTTAACACCCTTACGAATACCAAGACGTTTCAAACGATTTCTAATTACTTTAGCCATAGGATCAGTATGTGTCTTTGAAATATCTGCAATTTCAAAACGTGTCGGATCAGTCTTATTTGCTGCACCCATACTTGAAATTAACTCAATTCCTCTTTCTAAACACTCTTTCATGAGATGAACTTTATAAATGATTGTATCGCTCGCATCAATAAAATAATCAATATCATAATTATTAAAAATATCTTTGTATGTTTCCTCAGTATAAAACATATGCAAAGAAGTAACTTTACAATCAGGATTTATTAATTTGATTCTTTCTTCCATTAGCGTGACTTTACTTTGACCAATAGTTGATGTCAGTGCATGGATTTGCCTGTTCACATTTGTAATATCGACATCATCTTTATCTATAAGTATGATGTGCCCAATATTAGTCCGAGCTAATGCTTCAGCTGCAAATGACCCGACGCCGCCAACGCCTAAAACTGCAACAGTCTTATTTTTTAGTAAGTCCAGCCCTTCTTGTCCTATTGCTAATTCGTTCCTTGAAAATTGATGTTTCATCTTTAGCTCCTTTAATTCCAATTCATTATATCTATGCCTCTTTATAATTATTTACACAAAAATACGCAAGACAAAAGTCTTGCGTACCGATAGAGTCCGTTGATGCCGTAGTTATAAATAGCTTGATCATTCGGCCTGCTATATACAGGTGGGTGCCCTGTTTCTCGTTTTGCAAGTCCTCCTATAGAGGCGTGTGCGCTGCGAGAAAACCTATTGGGCTCCCTGATCAAAGAGTGTTAGGCCCAAATAAAAAGCAAACTTACGAACACCACAGATGACTATCTTATGAAATTATCATACCACAATTTAAAAAGAGAAGTAAATTTTAAAGACTTATCATTTAGCTCAAATGTGTATTAATTTTTCATGAATTCTAAACTAGTTCCAAAATTAGAATATAATGTCTGATTAATTATCTTACTCATCGTTGTTTTACATTCATTTCTTACGATTGACCTCTCTGTGCCAATCTCTTAAGAACCATTAAATTAAGGCCCTAGTCCCAACTTGCTTTGTCTGTTGAATTTCTTTGTGAAATTCTCTTTGTTGGGGCCCTAGTGTCTGATTCTTAGTGAGAGTTCTTGGAGTTGTTTATCAGATACTTCTCCTGGAGCGTCAGTTAAAAGACATGTAGCTGATGCTGTTTTAGGGAATGCAATTGTATCTCTTAAGTTTGTTCTATTTGTTAATAACATCACAAGTCTATCTAATCCTAACGCAATACCACCATGAGGTGGAGCACCGTATTTAAAGGCATCTAATAAGAAACCAAATTGTTCTTGAGCTTGTTCATTAGTAAATCCTAAAACTTCAAACATTTTTTGTTGCAATTCACCATCGTGTATTCTTATAGAACCACCACCAAGTTCATAACCATTTAGAACAATATCATAAGCGTTAGCTTGTACATTTTCAGGTTCTGTGTCTAGCTTTTCGATATCTTCTCTTTTAGGTGAAGTAAATGGATGATGTGCAGCTACATAACGTTTTGCATCTTCATCATACTCTAATAACGGCCAATCAGTTACCCATAAGAAATTTAATTTTGATTCATCAATTAAACCTAATTCTTTTGCTAACTTAATTCTTAAAGCCCCTAAACTTTGAGCAACAACATTAGGTTTATCAGCTACAAACATTACTAAATCTCCAGGTTTAGCTTCTGTTAATTGTTTAAGTGTTTCAACATTAGCATCTTCGAAAAATCTAGCAATTGGGCCACTTAAACCATCATCAACAACTTTAACCCAAGCTAATCCTTTTGCACCATATATATTTACAAACTCTGTTAATGCATCCATGTCTTTACGTGTATATTTATCTGCAGCGTCTTTTGCGACAATTGCTTTAATTTCGCCGTTGTTGTCTACAGTATCTTTAAAAACTTTAAAATTCATTTCTTTACCAAGCTGTGACACATTGATAAGTTCCATACCGAAACGAGTGTCAGGTTTATCTGAACCATAACGATCCATAGCCTCTGCATATGTCATACGTGGGAAAGGCCCACTAACGTCTATTCCTTTTACATCTTTAACAACTTTACGTAACATATCTTCACCCATGGCTATGATATCTTCTTGATCGACAAAACTCATTTCAATATCAACTTGAGTGAATTCTGGTTGGCGATCTGCACGTAAGTCTTCATCGCGGAAACATTTAACAATTTGATAATATTTGTCAAAACCACTTATCATTAATAGTTGTTTAAATAATTGTGGTGATTGTGGCAACGCGTAAAATTCACCCTCGTGTACACGGGAAGGTACTAAATAATCTCGCGCACCCTCAGGTGTTGATTTTGTTAATACTGGTGTTTCAATATCGAAGAACCCATTATTATCTAAGTATTGACGGATAGAACGCGTAGTTTGATGTCTCATTTTAAAAGTTTGTGCTAATTCTTGTCTACGCAAATCTAAATATCTATATTTTAATCGAATATTTTCATCAACGTTTACATTTTCTTCATTAATTGAAAATGGAGGTGTTTCTGATTTGTTAATAATCTCAATATTTGAAACTTGAACCTCAACTTGACCTGTTTTGATTTTTGGATTAATAGTTTCAGCATCACGTTTTGTTACTACACCTTGAACTTCGACTACATATTCTGAGCGTACTGTTTCAGCAACTTGCAATGCTTCTTCTGAAAAGTCAGGATTAAAAACTATTTGGACAATACCTTCACGATCTCTTAAATCAACAAAAATTAATCCACCTAAATCGCGTCTGTTATGAACCCAACCTTTTAATGTTACTTTTTCGTTTAAAAATTCTTCTGTGACTAAACCACAATACGTTGTTCTTTTATTCATTTTTAGACTTCCTTTCTATTTTTAAAATAGTTAATTAATTCATCTAATTGCACATTTTCTGTTTCACCTGAAATCATGTTTTTCACACCAATTTCATTATTTTCAAGTTCTTGATCTCCAATTACTACAGTATATTTAGCATTAAGACGATCAGCTTGTTTCATTTGTCCTTTAATTTTTCTGTTTAGATAATCCTTATCTACCCTTATTCCATTTCTTCTTAAATCATTGATTAACTTAACAGCATAACGATCGGCATCTTCTCCCATTGTCACAACAAATAAATCAAAATCTTCCCTTACATCTAATGAAATACCTTCTTCATCAAGTGCCATTAATAATCTTTCAATACTTAGTGCAAATCCAATACCTGTTTCATCTGGACCATCTAATAATTGTAACAATCCATTATATCGACCGCCACCACATAATGTAGTGATAGCACCATCGTATTCTGGATTATCAATCATTAATTCAAAGGCAGTATGAGTATAATAATCTAATCCACGAACTAAGTTAGGATCTTCAACATAAGATATGTTCAAATTATCAAGATGTAATTTAACTTGTTCATAATAAGATTTAGAATCATTATTGAGATAATCTGTGATACAGGGTGCATTTTTTACTGCTTCTTTATCTCTATCGATTTTACAATCTAAAATTCTCATAGGATTAGTGTGTAATCTTGATTGACAATCTGAACAAAATGTATCAATTACAGGTTCAAAATGTTTTACTAATGCTTCGTTATATTCTTTACGTGACTCACTATCTCCAATACTATTGATAACTAACTTTAAGTGTTTTAATCCGAAAGACTCATAAATATGCATAACCATAGCGAGTATTTCAGCATCAATACTAGGGTTTTCCGCTCCTATTGCTTCGACACCAAATTGGTTAAATTGGCGATATCTTCCTTTTTGTTTACGTTCATATCTAAACATAGGACCATTGTAGTAAAGTTTGATAGGTTGATTGGGTTCACCTTGCATTTTATGTTCAATATATGAACGTACAACGGCTGCAGTTCCTTCAGGACGTAACGTTAAACTACGACCTCCTTTATCTTTAAATGTATACATTTCCTTTTGAACAACGTCAGTAGAATCCCCCACGCCTCTTGCAAAAAGTTCAGTACTTTCAAAAATTGGCGTTCTTATTTCTTTATAATTATACAATTCCATTAATGTGTGTAATCGATTTTCAATGTAACGCCATTTAGCAGAATCTTGCGGCAAGATATCTTGGGTACCTCTCGGCATCTTAATCATAAAACTCTCTCCTTTATTATTAAAAAAGATTAAAATAGTCTTTCATTTTCATATGGGTTATAAAAAATTAAAAAGTCCCTTGTATAGTACAAAACTATACAAGGGACGATTCACCGTGTTGCCACCCTATTTGATTATACTTATAAAAGCACAATCCACTCAAAACGCTTAACGTGCGCCATCCGACTTTTAATTAAAAGTACCTCTTCTTGCGTTCAAATTTTTAAATTACTAAGTACAATCTTACAGCCAGGGATTGTATTTCTACGCATTAAATGCTACCTACTTCATTTAAAATTTCAAGAATCATATCGGTTTTATTTATAAAGTTCATCAATAATGATAACGATTTTTAGAATAATTTGCAAGGTCTAGGATGAGAAATATTGTTTTAGACCATCAACAATAGCTTGTTCAACCACCTGTCTATGTAATTGATCATTAATCATAGATTCGTCAGTAGGGTTACTTATATAGCCTAACTCTAACAGTACTGCTGGTATATCTGTCTGTCTCAACACTTGATAATTTTGTTGTCTAGAACCTCGATTTGTCAATAATGCCTTCTTTTGAATTGCAGAATTTAAAGTTTGTGCAAGTGATTCTTGCTTGTCTTTAAACCAATAAACAGTTACTCCATTGGCATTTGAAGAATCAAGCGCATCATTATGTATACTAATAAATGCGTCACCCTTTATATTTCTATCATCCAGGGACACATATTTATCATTGGAACGAGTCATTTTTACATGAGCACCTTCCTTGTTTAATAACTTTTTCAATTCTTTAGCAGTTTTAAGCGTGTAATTTTTTTCGAGACTTTTAGATGGCGTACTACTTGAGGCACCCTGGTCACTTCCACCGTGACCAGGGTCAAGTACAATTGTTTTTCCTTTTAGAGGGTTTGACGAAAGTGATTGATCAGCAGGAATGTTCAAATTCGTGTGCCAACCAGCAACCCAGCCTTTCTCAGTGCCAGCGTGATTTTGAACTTCAATCCATTTCCCTTTTCGATCTATTTTCTTAAAACTTTCGCCTTTATCTATTTTATATATAACAGGATAGGCGGCATTAGGTCCTGTTCTTAACTCAGCATTATCAGTTATAGTAATTTGACCTGTATCTTCATCGCTTAAATTAACAAACATAAAAAGTAAAATTAAAAATATAATAAAAATTGCAATTACTACAAGCGTAAGTCGATTTTTTAGACCATGTTTAGTTAGCCATGAATCTATTTTCTTCATATTATTTTCCCATCCTGCGATTCATAGATCAATGTGACAGGTCCATCGTTATGAATTTCTACATTCATATGTGTTCCAAACTCACCTGTTTTGACAATTAAGCCATAACCTTCTAATTCTTTATTAAATTTTTGATATAAGTCTTTAGCTTGTTCTGGAGCTTTAGAATTTGAGAATCCAGGTCTATTTCCCTTTTTAACATCAGCGTATATAGTAAATTGGGAAACTGAAAGAATTTCTCCTTCGACTTGTTGAATATTTAAATTCAATTTGTCATTTTCATCTTCAAAGAGACGTGCATGAGCAATCTTTCTTGCGATGACTTTTACATCCTCTTCGGTAGAACTTTGACCTACTCCTACAAGTAAACAATACCCTTTATTAATTTGGTTATCAATTGTATCATTCGTAACTCTAGCATTTTTAACTCTTTGTACAATTATCTTCATTTCTTTTGCACCTCTAGTTCCAAACTCTAGATACTGTATAAACGTCACCTAGTTGTTTAATTTTTTCAACGACACGGTACACATCATTGACATTTTTTACCATCACGCTAATATTAATTACAGCATTTTTATCAATGTCTGAACGCCCAGAAACTTTAATCAAGCTTCCAGCAGTAGAATTCACAGCTTGTAATACTTCGTTGAGCAAGCCATTTCTATCATATGCAGTAACCTCTAAATCGACTTGATATTGTTGTGTTGAATCTTTAGATTTTACCCACTCTACCGAAATCAATCGATCTGTTTCATTTTTTATATTTGGACAATCTGTACGATGAACTTTAATCCCATGTCCTTTAGTGATATAACCAACAATATCATCACCTGGTATAGGATTACAACATTTTGATAACTTGATTAAGACGTTTTCTAATCCCTCAACGTATACACCACTGTCTGTGGTAATATCTTTTTTTATAGGTACAGATTTTGTAACTTCCTGCGCCTCATTTAATGCCTTTTGTTTATCTAATATTCTTTGTCGTTCAGTTAATTTATTGACGATTTGTATTGATGTAACACCACCGAATCCAACAGCTGCGTACAAATCTTCATCATTTGCAAAATGATATTTTTCATTAACGACTTCTAAATTTTTCTCAGTTAAAATATCCTCAACACGGAATCCTTGCTCTTTAATCTCCGCTTCTACCATAAATTTACCTTTTTCTATATTAGAAGAACGATCTTGTTTTTTAAAGAAACTTTTGATTTTACTTTTAGCACTAGAAGATTTTACAATTTTCAACCAGTCTCTACTTGGACCGTAAGAGTGTTTACTTGTACGAATCTCTATAATATCACCAGTTTGTAGAACATAATCTATAGGTACGATTTTACCATTAACCTTAGCCCCAATCATTTTATTTCCTACTTCACTGTGTATTGCATAAGCAAAATCAATTGGTACTGCACCATAAGGTAACTCTATAACATCACTAGCTGGTGTAAATGCATATACCTTATCGCTCTGTAAATCATATTTTAAGGATTCCATAAATTCTTGCGCATCTGCAGAAGTATGGTCAGTTTCAGCAAGTTCTTTTAACCAATTAAGCTTATTTTGAAAATCCTGTGTTTTTTGATTAACTGTCTTACCTTCTTTATAAGCCCAATGTGCAGCAACACCATGTTCAGCGATTTCATGCATTTCGTGTGTTCGAATTTGTATTTCTAAAGGGTCGCCATTGGGTCCAACTACAGTGGTATGTAGTGATTGATACATATTTTGTTTAGGCATAGCTATATAATCTTTAAAACGTCCAGGCATTGGTTTCCATAATGTATGAACTAAACCAAGCGTCGCATAACAATCGTTTATCGAATTAACTATAATACGTATAGCAAGCAAATCAAATATTTGATCAAATTGCTTTTTTTGTTTAATCATTTTGCGATATATACTGTAAATATGTTTTGGTCTACCGTTAATTTCGCCCGAAAGATTCATTTTAGTCATTTCGTTTTTAATTTTATTGATTGCATTTGTAATGTAAGCTTCGCGTTCACTACGTTTTTTCTTCATAAGATTAACGATGCGGAAATATTGGACACTGTCAATATATCTCAGCGCTGTATCTTCAAGTTCCCACTTTATCGTGTTGATTCCAAGTCGATGTGCTAGCGGAGCATAGATTTCTAAGGTTTCCTTAGAGATTCTTACCTGCTTCTCTCTTGGCATTGCCTTTAAAGTTCTCATATTATGAAGCCGATCTGCCAACTTCACTAAAATTACACGTACATCTTTAGCAATAGCAATAAATAGTTTACGATGGTTTTCTGCTTGTTGTTCTTCCTTAGAACGATACTTAACCTTTTTAAGTTTAGTTACCCCGTCTACGATTCGTGCAATTTCTTCATTAAACATATCTTTAACATCTTCAAATGTATAAGAAGTATCTTCAATCACATCATGTAGAAATCCAGCGACAATAGTGGGTCCGTCTAAACGCATCTCTGTTAAAATCCCTGCAACTTGAATAGGGTGCATAATATATGGTAAGCCATTTTTTCTAAATTGACCCTTATGTGCCTCATAAGCTATATGATAACTTTTGAGAACATATTCATATTCACTTGTTGATAAATATGATTTAGCTTTATAAAGCACCTCATCCGCGCTATATGGATACTCGTTATTCACTTTAATGACACCCCACTCAATTCATTACTTTCGTTTAGTACTCATGTTGCAAAGATGTTTAACATACCACATGAAAGTACTTATTCATTGTTATTGTATTCATTTTACCATAAATCATTTATAGCTTAAGAAAGTAGAAAGGTTCTACATATATCAAATTATCATGTTCAACTATATAATTGAAACTCATTTATTAATTTTCTAAATAATAGTTTCATGATACTACAATATGACTTACAAATAAATAAATGATGTTAAACTTTAATCACACATTTAAATTTACATTTAAGTTGTCGGTTCCAATTAAAAAATTAAAACACATAATTTTATTTAATATCGATTTAAAACAATGTCCAATTATAAATAGAGATGAATACTTAGCTGATGTTCACAGTAGTTATAAAATAAACTAATATAAAATTGATAATCATTTTAATACATTAAGCTTTTCAAAAAGATTAATGAGCCTGATATTATTTTTTCAGGCTCATAAAAATCTAAATTTTATTATTTTTATTCATCATATGAAATCAAACTCATCACATCATAATCTTTTATTTTATCAATTCCATTCAAATATTTAAGTTCAATAATAAACGCAATACCTACAACTATACCACCTAATTGTTCAACAAGTTTTATTGCAGCTTCAATTGTTCCACCTGTAGCTAGTAAATCATCAGTAATTAAAACTCGTTGTCCAGGTTTAATCGCATCTTTATGCATAGTTAATACGTTAGTTCCATATTCTAAATTATATTCATAACGAATAACTTCTCGAGGTAGTTTTCCTTCTTTACGTACTGGAGCAAAACCAATACCCATTGAGTAAGCAACTGGACACCCTATTATAAAACCTCTGGCTTCAGGACCAACTACTATATCTATATTTTTTTCTTTTGCATATTCAACAATTTGATCCGTAGCATAGCCATAAGCTTCACCATTATCCATTATAGTTGTTATATCCTTAAAGCTTACACCTGCTGAAGGCCAATCTTTTACTTCTGAAACATATTGTTTTAAATCCATTGTTTTTCCTCCTGAAAGCTATGTTAACTTTGATATTATCCATTCTTTTATATTTAAAAAATCATCATAGAGAAGGCGTTCTTCTACTTCCATACGTGCTTGTCTCATTTGGTAAATACGACTATTTTCTATATCTTGTTTATTTGGCGTCGGATTTATCTTAATCAATCCCTTTTCGTCGTAAATAAACTCCAATTCTTTAAAGACTTTAAGCATGAATGTTAATATTTCGGGCTTAATATTTAAGTACTCACAAAGCAGCATACCTTCTTTAATTAAGTCAGTTTCTTTTTTGTTTATTAAAGCTTTGTAACACTTTTTAAAAAGCGACTTGCTAGGGATACCTTCAAAATATATTGACTTATCATGCTGCAGAACTAAATATAGTTGAGAAATTTGTGAATGTTCTAAAGTTTGTTCAATTTCAACCATAGTATTAGGTAAGTCTCTAAACACTATTTTATCATAAGGTCTATCAATAGCCTCACCATAATGATAGTAATGTGAATTGCTTTTTTTGAGTTTCGGATGAATGACATAGGCAACATTTGATTCAGTTTCTTTAAATTGTATATTTTTACGTTTACTACGATAATCCAAAATTTGTAATTGGTCTATAGCAATATCTTTGATGATAAATTGAGGTGTTTGATTACCATTCCATTCATTAATTTGCAATGTTCCTATTATATGAATCGGTTGACCTGCTTCGAGTTCACTTGCTAAATGTCCATGATTCCAAAATAAAGCAGTTAAACCTGAATGACCAAGCGTTAACTTAAGATGTTTATTATCCTGTCCGATTCCTTTTGTTGACTTGACAATTAAATCTCTAACCATAAAAAGAGGACTATTAAAGTCCGTACCAAAAGGCCTTAATTGAAATATATCTTTAATATTTTTAATGTTAATTTCTGTTTCTTCAAGTTGCGCATCCACCTTTATTGAAGGCTCTAATGAAGTGGTAACTGTAAGTTCCTTCATCCACACATTTAGCTCTTTATGTAAACGTTCAATATTATCGATAGGCATCGTCATTCCTGCAGCCATGTGATGACCACCAAACTTATCAATTAACTGTTGATGATCATTTAAAATATCAAACATGGAAACTTGTTCAATCGACCTCGCAGAACCCTTGGCATGATTTTGATTTTTATCAATATTTAAAATTAATGTTGGTAATGCATATGTTTCTACAATTTTAGATGCAACAATACCTAATACACCCTCATGCCAACCCTCTTTGGCAAGTAAAAGAAACAAATGTCCTTGTTTGATTTGTTCCTCTGCTAATATCAATGCTTCATCAGTAATTTTAGATACTATATCTTTACGTTCTTGATTAAAATGTTCAACTTGTTCAGCTAAAAATTCCGCCTCTTCAAATTCATCGGACAATAAAAGTTCAGCAGCTAATGATGCATCTTCTAGTCTACCAACAGCATTTAATCGAGGTCCAATAATAAAACCAATCGTTTCTTCTGTTATTTCATCATTAAAACCCGCTTGATTTAAGATAGCCTTTATGGACGATGGTGTATGACTGTTTAATATCTTTAATCCTTGCTTTACAATATATCTATTCTCATCTGTTAATGATACTAAATCTGCAATCGTACCTATGGCAGCTAATGCTATGAAATGTTGAGGTGGATGCTTTATCAATCCTTGGGCCAATTTATAAGCAACACCCGCACCACATAAATATTTAAAAGGATATTCAAAATTAGGATGCATCGGATGTACAATTGCAAAAGCATCAGGTAAAGTTTCTCCTATTTCATGATGATCTGTCACTATAACATCTACACCTAATTCTTGTATGGTACTTATTTCATGATGTCCTTGTATACCATTATCTACAGTTATTATTAAGGAGATCCCTTCGTCATAAGCATTTTTAAATGCTAATTCATTAGGTCCATATCCTTCTGTAAATCTATTGGGAATATACCACCCCACCTGAGCGCCAAGTATACGTAAAGTAGACACTAGAATTGTAGTAGATGTAACACCATCTGCATCATAGTCACCATATACTAGTATTCGTTCATTTTGATCGATAGCTAATTTAATGCGATCAATCGCTTTTTGCATATCACTTAATAACATATAATCATGACTAATGTTAGTGTCTTTAAATAGATTTTGAATCTCCTGATTATCCACAATATTTTTACTCTCTAATACCTTTTTTACTATGGGTGAAAGTTTAAATTGATCACTACTACTCTCACTTATAAAGGTGTCAGGTTGAGTTATATCCCAATTATATTTTGATTTAATCATTATAATCGTCCTCATTTCCACAGGTCATTATACCGAAATTTTAATGAAATAAAAAGTACTTGCATTTTTTAAAAGAATATAAAGTTACAATTCTTCACAAAACTTTTATCGTTCAGTTTTTTCATTAACTGCTAACTTAATGATTAAACGCTAATACATGAAATCAAGCCAACCAAAGTAGATAATTCACCTTGGTTGGCTTGTAAACTTTTAAAATTATAAAAATGTGAAGAAGTTAAACTAAGATTTTTTCATCGTTAGATTTCTTCTCTTTGTGCACTATTAATTTATTATTTTTTGTCTTTTTAAACTGTCGTTTCTTCAACATGCCCCATAATGGTACAGCAATGAAAATTGATGAGAATACACCAGATAATAATCCAATTAGCAATGCTAAAGAGAAATTAAATATTGTTGGTGCACCTAAAATTAAAATTGAAACTACCACTACAACTACAGTTAACACTGTATTAATAGAACGTGTCATAGTTTGTCTAATAGAGCGGTTGACTATATCATCAATTTGATCAGTATGCGTAATGACTTTAACTTTATGCAGATTTTCTCGAACACGGTCGAAAGTTACGATCGTATCATTGATTGAATAACCAACGATAGTTAATACTGCTGCAATAAACGTTAAATCTACTTCTATTCTAAACAAACTAAAGATTGCAATGATGATAAATACATCATGTAATAATGCAAGTACAGAAGATAGGCCCATACGCCATTCAAATCTTAGTGAAACATAGATAATAATACCTATAGAAGCAAGTATTAATGCAGTTACAGCATTTTTAGCAAGTTCTTGGCCAATGAGAGGTGAAACGGTATTAATTTGTGGATTATCTCCAAATTCAGATTTCACCTTAGCACTTAATTTATTGTCTTCCTCACGTGATAAATCTTTTTTAAACTGAACTGTGGCATTTTTATTTCCACTACCATTAATCTGTATTTGATCTGGTTCTAATCTAGCTGATTTTACAGTTTTCTCAACCTGTGCTTGTGTTATAGCATTTTTAGATTGAATATCTGCTCTTGTTCCGGATGAGAAATCAATACCTAAGTTTAATTTAAATATCGAAATGATAATCAATCCAATAATTACAATTAAAATACTAAGTGAAATAAGTGGCTTAGCTAATTTAACAAAGTTTAACTTTTCATATGATGTTTTTAAATCATGTACATCTTTACCTTCATTAATATCATGTCTATTCTTCTTCTTAACACCAAATAACCAGTATTGTTTTTTAAAGAAGTTTGAAGATACCAGTAATGATAACAACCCTCTTGATAAGAATACTGCGGTTACAAATATCATTAAGATACCTAAGAGTAACATCGTTGCGAAGCCTTTGACTGAACTTTCTCCAAAGAAGAAAAGCACAGCCGCAGCAATGACAGTTGTTAAATTGGAATCAAATATAGTTAAGAATGAACTTTTATTTGCTTTAGAATACGCTTGTTTAAGCGTGCGTCCAATTCTTAGTTCATCTTTAATACGTTCATACATAATGATATTGGCATCGACAGCCATACCTACACCTAAAACTAATGCCGCCAATCCAGGTAGAGTTAATACACCTGATATGAAATTGAATGCGACTAAAGTTAAATAAATATAAGTGGTTAGCGCAATGATTGCAACTAAACCAGGCAAACGATAGAAACCAAGCATAAATAAATAAATTAATGCTATACCTACAATTGATGCAAACATGGTCTTATCTAAAGCATCTTGACCAAATTGTGCACCAACAGAGTTAGAGTAAATTTCTTTTAAATCAACTGGTAATGAGCCGGCATTTAATAACTCAGCTATTTGTTTCGCTTCTTCAACACCTTTTTTACCATTGAAGCCACCTGAAATTTCAACACTACTAGAATTAATAGGTTGGTCTACACTCGCTGCAGATATAAATTTAGGCTTTTTACCTTCTTGTTGCTTTTTAGCTTCTTTCTTGTAACTATCGCCTTTTTCGAAATCTAACCAAACTACCATGACATTGTCACGTTTTTTAGAAATCTTTTCAGTTACTTTCTTAAATTTATCTTTACTTTTTACTTTAAATGTAACTGTTGGTTGATTAGTTTCTTGTTTAAATTCTTGTTTAGCAGAGCCTTGTTTAATGTCTGAACCAGACATTAAAACATGATCTTCAGCATCTCTAATTGTTAAATTAGCTTGTGTCGATAATAATTTACGCGCTTGTGCTTGATCCTTAATACCTGCTAATTGTACACGAATTCGATTAGGATCTTCGATTTGTATTTTCGGTTCTGATACACCTAGAACATTTACACGATTTTCTAATGTTTGAGATGTAGCCTGAAGTACTTTTTTATCAATTTTATCTCCTTTATTTAAAGGATCTACTTGGAAGAGGACTTCAAAACCACCTTGCAAATCTAGACCTAAATTAACATTTTTAACTACATTCTTATACGTCATACCCATTCCAGTGAATAGTAGAGCTACGAGGAGTATGAATGCAATTATTCTACTCGTTTTCTTCACATGAACACCTCATTATTTACTTATGTATCTAGAATACTCGATGAATAAATTATCGTGCAAGTTAAAATGATATTACGTTCACTTTAACGGACTTACTTATATTAACATACTCATAGAAATAGTGAAATTATTGTCTAAAAATGCAACAATTTTATAATATTTTTTCTATTTAAACAATGCTAAAAAACCTGAGACAGAAATTGTCCCAGGCATTCTTAACATTATAATAATCAATACAGAAGTTAAAATGAATTTATTTTATTCATTTAAGACTAAAATACCATTACAGTAGAAAGATAAAATATTCCATAAGCTATTTATCCCCTACATTTAGGTATCAATCTGTATTTATGAAGGGTCTACTTGTTTTATTGCTGGTTTTTCAAAAGTCATTTCTGTTCCATTACTATTTACAGTAATGATTACAGAAGTTTCATCTACAGCTTTAATAGTTCCTTTAATACCACCGATTGTAGTAATCTTTTGACCCGCTTCTACACGGTTAATCATTGCACGATGTTCTTTTGCACGTTTTTGTTGTGGTCTTATTAATAAGAAATACATTACAACCAATAATAAAATTGGTATAATCAATGAAGTTAATTCCATTTTAGTTACTCCTCTTTAAAAGTTTTTAGGGTTTTCTACATTTAATCCATATTGTTCAAAGAATTCATCTTTAAAATCTAAAAGACGGTCTTCTCGAATGGCTTGTCTAATATCTTCCATTAATTTTAGCAGAAAATGTAAATTATGAATAGTAGTAAGACGGATACCAAAAGTCTCTTCCGCTTTAACTAGATGTCTAATATAAGCTCTTGTGTAATGTTGACATGTATAACAGTCACATTGTTCATCAAGTGGTCTTAAATCATCTGCATATTTAGCGTTTTTAACAACTAATCGACCATTTGATGTCATACAAGTACCATTTCTAGCAATTCTAGTAGGCAATACACAATCAAACATATCCATACCCCTAATGCTACATTCAATCAAAGCATCAGGAGAACCTACTCCCATTAAATATCTAGGTTTATCTTTCGGCATAAATTGTTCTGTATGTTCAACCATGTCATACATAACAGGTTTTGGCTCACCTACAGACAGCCCTCCTATTGCATACCCTGGAAAATCAAGATTGACAAGTTCTTTAGCACTTTGTTCTCTTAAGTCTTTGTATTCTCCACCTTGAATAATGCCGAACAGTGCTTGATCTTCAGGGCGTTGATGTGCTTTTAAACATCTGGCTGCCCATCGAGTTGTACGTTCGATTGAATCCTTGACGTACTCATATTCAGCTGGCATTGGTGGACATTCATCAAATGCCATCATAATATCAGAACCTAAATCATTCTGTATTTGCATAGACTTTTCAGGACTCAAAAATAGTTTTGAGCCATTAGTATGATGTCTAAATTCTACACCTTCTTCAGAAATTTTACGCAAATTACTTAAACTAAATACTTGGAAACCACCAGAATCTGTTAAAATTGGACCGTCCCAATTCATGAATTTGTGTAATCCCCCAGCGTGCTTGATAATATCATTTCCTGGTTGTAACCACAAATGATATGTGTTTCCTAATATAATCTTTGCTTCTATGTCTCTTAATTCTTCCGGGCTCATTGTTTTAACTGTTGCTTTTGTCCCAACCGGCATAAACATTGGTGTTTCAAAAGATCCATGCGGTGTATGTACAATTCCTAATCTGGCACCGGATTGTTTACATGTTTTTATATGCTCATATGTCACTGCAGGCATATGTTAAACCTCACATTCTTTTATATAATTAACATTGCATCTCCAAAGCTAAAGAATCGATACTCCATTTCAACAGCTTTATGATAAGCATTTAAAATATATTTTTTACTGCTAAATGCTGAAACTAGCATGACTAACGTTGATTTGGGTAAGTGGAAATTAGTAATTAATCCATCTATCGCTTTAAACTCAAAGCCAGGATAAATAAAGATATCAGTCCATCCACTTGTAGCAACAAATTGAGGATGATCACGACGTATCGTTTCTAATGTACGCGTTGATGTTGTCCCAACTGATATCACACGCTTACCATTTTCTTTTGTTTGATTTAATAAATCAGCCGTTTCTTGTGTCATTTGATAATACTCACTATGCATTTCGTGATCATCGATATTATCAACACTTACGGGTCTAAAGGTTCCTAATCCAACATGTAATGTAATAAAGGCAATATGAACCCCTTTTTGTTCAATTTTATTTAATAAATCATCAGTAAAATGTAAACCTGCTGTTGGTGCAGCTGCTGATCCACTCTCTTTAGCATAAACCGTTTGATACCTATCAGGATCATCTAATCTTTCTTTAATGTATGGAGGTAATGGCATCTCACCTAATTCATCTAAGCGTTCTTGAAGTATACCCTCATAATGTAGACGCATAATACGCCCACCTTGTTCAAGTTCCTCAATACACTCAGCAACGATTTTACCATCTCCAAAATTTAGACGATGACCTTTTTTAATTCTCTTTGCAGGTTTAAGTAAAACTTCCCAATCATTACCTTCAATTTGGGTGAGCATTAGCATTTCAACTTTAGCACCAGTTTCTTCTTTTTGGCCAAATAATCTAGCAGGCATAACACGTGTATCATTAAGAACTAATGTATCACCTGGCTCAAAATAATGGATGACATCTCTAAAATGTAAGTGTGTCATCTCACCAGTATCTTTTCTAAGAACTAACAATCTACTTTGGTCTCTGTTTTTTAGTGGTGTTTGTGCAATGAGAGACTCTGGCAAATGATAATCGAAATCTTCGATATTCAAATTATTTCCTCTTTTCGTTAGTAGTATTAAAGTGTTCAAAGGCTAAAGCAGTTGCTTTTCTCCCACGTGGAGTCCTTTCCAAGAAACCTTTTTGGATTAAGAAAGGTTCATATACATCTTCTATAGTCACTCGTTCTTCACCTATTGAAACTGCAATTGTATCTAATCCAACAGGACCACCGTTGTACTGATTAATAATACAATTCATCATTTTATGGTCGATGTAATCTAAACCTTGTTGATCAACCTGCAATAATTGTAATGCTCGTTTAGTCGTTTCAATATATATCTGATCGTCTTCATTTACTTGTTGGAAGTCTCTTACACGTTTTAGTAACCTATTCGCTATCCTAGGTGTACCTCTAGAGCGACGAGCTAATTCTAAAGCACTTTCCTTATCGATGTCCGTTCCAAGCACCTCTGCAGTTCGCGTGATTATTTCCTTTAAATCATTTTCATTATAGTACTCTAATCTAAGATGCACACCAAAACGATCTCTTAACGGACCCGTCAAACTACCGGCTCTTGTCGTTGCTCCAACTAATGTAAAAGGCGGCAAATCTATTCGAATGCTTCTTGCTTCATCGCCTTTACCAATAATGATATCTAAGAAAAAATCCTCCATAGCAGGGTACAGAACTTCTTCAACAACACTACTTAATCTATGAATTTCATCGATAAATAACACATCACCTGGCTGTAACCCAGATAATATCGCTGCTAAGTCACCTGGTCTTTCTAAAGATGGTCCTGAAATAGTACGAATATTTACATCCATCTCATTAGCAATGATATTTGATAAAGTCGTTTTACCTAGTCCTGGAGGACCAAATAACAAGACATGATCGAGAGGCTCTTGTCTAAGTTTAGCAGCCTTGATAAAGACTTCTAAATTACTTTTTATAGAGGATTGACCTATATACTGCTTTAATTGTGTTGGTCTTAGTGATAATTCCAAGTCAGTATCTTCATTATGAAATTCTTGATCGACCATTCTTTTATCCATTTGACTTCCTCCATTAAGAAACTAGTGTTTGTAGTCCTATTTTAACGGCTTCATCCACACTATTCACATTATGTTTGTTGAGTGATTTTTCTACTTTACTTAATTCTCGTTTAGAATAGCCCAGTGCTTGTAAAGCTAATAGTGCTTCAGATATAATTTGATTTTGCTCATTACCATTAACTTGAGTTTGTAATAAATCGTCACTATTTTCTTCAGTAATTGTAACCTTCCCTTTTAAATCTAACACAATTTGTCTTGCAGTTTTCTTTCCTATCCCAGGAAATTGTGTTAAATAAGCATCATTTTCATTTTCGATAGCTAATTTAACTTCATGTGGTGTACTTGAAGCAAGTATCGCCAAAGCGGATTTAGGTCCTATACCAGTCACTTTTATTAAGCTAAGAAACATTTCTTTTTCCTCTTCATTGATAAAGCCATATAGTAATTGGGCATCTTCTCGTACAATTAGTGAAGTATAAATTTGGACTTCTTTTTCAAGATATTTTTGAAAACGATACGAATTAGGCGTTTGTATTTCATAACCTATGCCACATGTCTCAACTACTACATGTGTAGGGAACAATTGAGATAATGTTCCTTTAATATATGCATACATGTCAGTACTCCTTTACATAGTCATACTTATTAAGTCTACTTTAGTTACATGATTTATCTCTCTTAATGATTCAATGACCTCGTCAATGGATAAATTAGAATTTCCCGCATTCAAAGATAATGTGATTGTCGCTTTATCTTCAATTGGAACACTTTGATGTATTGTCAAAACTGATAATTTAAGTTGCGAGATTGCATTAAGAACTTGGGCTAACATTCCAACAATATCATTTACATATAAAATCAAAGTAAATTCTCTTTGATCTAATATTTTTTCATCTACTGGAAATATTGTCTCTCTGTATTTGTAAAATGCACTTCTAGAGAGATTGAATTGTTTTACAGCATCATAAATGGACAAATTCGAATTATTTTTTAAAGCATCCTTAACTTTTAAAGTTTTGATGACAGATTCTGGTAGTACATCTTCTCTAATTAAATAAAATTTTCGATTGTCTTTATTGTCCAATTTAGACACCCCTATTCGACAAATTCAAATTCTCCACCTAAGATTCTAACAATATCACCATTGCTACAACCTCTCTCTCTTAAAGCATCATCAATACCCATTGACCGCATTTGTCTTGCAAACCTTCTTACAGCTGGATCACTATTGAAATCAGTCATTTTAAACATTCTTTCAATAGCATTGCCACTCACTACATATGCGCCGTCATCATCTCTAGAAATAGTAAATTTATCTGCTGATGGTGTGTGTTTATATAATACACGATTAACACCTAAATTCTCATCTTCTTCAACCGAGAAGTCAACATCTTTAACTTCCTCGAGCTTATCAGCAATTTGATATAATAATTGATCAATATTGTCTCTCGTAATAGTTGAAACAGGAACGACTGTCACATCATTATCTAATTGTTCCTTAAAAAGTGACAAATTCCCTTGTGAATCAGGTAAATCCATTTTATTTGCTACTATAATTTGCGGACGATCTTCTAAGCGTTGTTTATAATTTATTAATTCTTGATTAATAATTTTATAATCATCTAAAGGGTCTCGACCTTCTGACCCACTCATATCAATCATATGGACAATCACTTTAGTTCGTTCAACATGTCTTAAGAATTGATGTCCAAGGCCGACACCATCAGAAGCGCCCTCAATTAATCCTGGTAAATCTGCCATAACAAAACTTCTATGATCAGGCGTTGAAACGACACCTAGATTAGGTTTTATTGTCGTAAAATGATAAGCACCTATCTTAGGTTTCGCTTTAGAAACTATTGAAAGCAATGTGGATTTACCTACACTAGGAAAACCTACTAATCCAACATCTGCTAACAATTTCAACTCTAAAGTTACTTCTAATTCTTCGCCTGGCTCACCATTTTCACTAAAATCAGGTGCAGGATTTCTAGGGGTAGCAAATCTTGAGTTACCACGCCCGCCACGTCCTCCTCTAGCTACAATAGCACGTTGGCCATCTTCAACCAAATCTGCAAGCACTTCTTCACTTTCAACACTTTTAATAATTGTACCTGGTGGTACTTTTAACACTAAGTCTTTCGCATTTTTACCATGCATGTTGCTACTTTGACCATTTTCGCCTTTTTTAGCTTTAAAATGTCTTTGATATCTGAAATCTAATAAAGTTCTCAATCCTTCATCCACCTCAAATATCACAGAAGCACCTTTACCACCGTCGCCACCAGCTGGACCACCAAAAGGTACATATTTTTCTCTTCTATAAGCAGTGATGCCATTACCTCCATCACCAGCTTTTAGAGATATTTTCACTTGATCGACGAACATATATCTCACCTCTTTTACTCCGAAATTTTCATCTTATTAATTATATCACTATACATAATGATATAAAAACTATAGTCAATAAGTATCTTTACCTAAACAAAATAAAACACCAGAAGTATTCACTTCTGGTGTTTACTAGACAAAATTATTCAGCAACTGCGTATACAGAAACTTGCTTTTTGTCGCGACCTTTGCGTTCAAACTTAACAACGCCGTCGATTTTAGCGAATAATGTATCATCGCCACCACGACCTACATTTTCACCAGGGTAGATTTTAGTACCACGTTGGCGATAAAGAATAGAACCACCTGATACATATTGACCATCAGCACGTTTTGCACCTAAACGTTTAGACTCAGAGTCACGTCCGTTTTTTGTAGAACTTACCCCTTTTTTAGATGCGAAGAATTGTAAGTTTAATTTTAACATCGGGATACACCTCACTTATAATTTAATTTGATATTTTCATTATATTCTTCTTCTATCGTTTGTAAAGAAACTAACATTGCTTGAAGAATTAATTGAGCTTCTTTGTTATTCGTATCAACACTTCTTATATGAAAATATCCGCCGTCATCTTCATAGTTGATATCTGGCTTCTCTGATGTTAATCCCATTATAGCATTAACACTTCCAAATAAGACTGCTGATGCTCCTGCACAGACAATATCATGACCATATTCACCATGATTTGCATGACCATCCATGACTACATCTGTGACCTTACCTTCGTCATTAACCGTAATATCAACAGTAATCATACGATTATGCGTTGATTTTATCGATAGTTAATTTAGTATATGGTTGACGATGGCCTTTTTTACGTTTAGAGTCTTTACGACGTTTGTAAGTGAAGACAGTAATTTTTTTACCGCGTCCTTGTTTATTAACTGTCGCAGTTACTGATGCACCTTCAACTGTTGGAGCACCAACTTTAACTGAGTCGCCACCTACAAATAAAACTTTATCAAAAGTGAAAGAGTCACCTTCGTTAGCATTTAATTTTTCAACGTAGATTTCTTGACCTTCTTCTACTTTGATTTGTTTTCCACCTGTTTCAATAATAGCAAACATACTTTGCACCTCCTATATAATAAGTCACGCCATATACAGGTGACAATATGATTGTACTTCAACCTGTATGTGAGCGGTTGTATGTAGCTTGAAACTACTCAACTACTGCATCTTACCATCACTAAGCCTTACTGTCAATTGTGTTTTTTATTTTTTTAGTAAATTTAATAATAATAGGAAATAACATAATTAGTAGTAAAAAATTAATGATGAGAGTTGGAATAAGTCTTAATAATACAAACTCTATTAAATTAAATTCAATGAAACCTATTACTCCATAAATCATAGCCACATATATTTCTAAAAATACTGTGGATAATAAAATGATAAAAAATAATACAGAATAATCACGATAAAAGATCTTAAAAAATTTATCAACTATAACAACTAAAATGATATATCCAAACATATATAGACCATATATACTTCCGAAATATAAATCAGTTACTATTCCGAAGAAGAAAGCTAAAGACATAGCAACGCCAAAACCTCGGTAAACAGTCATGATAAGAATGTACATGATAGTTAAATGTGGTACAAAAATAATATCAATTTTTCCGAAATGCATGGGGATGGTAAGCCCTATAATGGTATCAATATAAAATAGAAGTATTCCTATTAGAAAGTAATAAAAAGTACGCATTAATTATCACTACCTTCATTAGGAATAGTACTAACATCACGTTTAGCAACATATACATGAGTTAAATCTGTCATATCAGCTCCAGTTTTGACCCGTACTTGTTTTGCAAGCCCGTATTGATCATTTTCGACTTTTGTTACTTCACCTATATACAACCCACTAGGTAATTGATCTGCTAATCCACTTGTTACTACTTTATCTCCTTTTTTAACGCTATCTTTGTTATTAATATCACTTATGATCAATTCTTCGTTTTTATTGTCGTATCGATCAATTAAACCAAAAATATTCTTAGTACCGTGGTGAATATTAACAGATAATTTTCCTGCCCGAGTATGAGTGGAAATAAGGTCTACTTGTGATGAAAATTGATTAACTTTGGTTACTCTTCCAACTAATCCTTCTGATGTCATGACGGCCATATTATTTTTTATACCTGCTTTAGAGCCCTTATCTATTAATATCGTATTCATCCATTGATCTGGGTTTCTCGCAATAACTGTAGTAGAAATAGGTTCATATTTTGATAAATCTTTGATATCAAGTTCTTTTTTATATTTCTTATTTTCTGATTCTAACTCTTCATTTTTAGCTTCAAGTTGTTTGATTTTATTTTTATCCTTTTTTGAGCTTCCTTTTTCAAATAAATTACCAATAGATCCAGTAACAAATTGAATTGGATAACTAATAACTCTTTGTCCAAATGATACAGAGTCTCCTACGTATTGTTCAGGTGGAGATTGGGTCTGAGAACGTATCGATAACCCTATTAATGCAATAAAAATAATCATTGCACACAAAACGACAATGAGCTTGTTATTTCTAAAAAACTTAAGCACCCAGAACACCTCTATATGACTAAAATTAGTATCTTTATATATTTTATATTACTCATTCAGTTAAATAAAGCACTAACTTTACGAAATTGATTCTATTATATTATTTGCCACTTTAGAACTAACATTAACTAATCTAATTAATAAAATAGATAGATTAAACGAGCTTTGGAAAACGGCACTAAATCTTGATATAACTAGACTTCAAATAATTTTTCAGTATAATCATTAGCTGTCAGAACATAAAAGTACCTGGAACAAAATTCATCGTCCCAGGCTTAACACAAAGATCAAGATTTTATTTTTATTAAAATGATAAAAATATTTATATCATTCTAAAATGAGCAATTTTACTTACTGTATTACACTTACTGATTCACTTTACTTTGATAAGCTATTCTTTATCTTTCTTATTTGAAGACTTCTCTTTCTTTTCATCCTCACTATAAAGTGTTTCTTCTTTTCTCCAGCGAGCAAAAAGATTTTGCGCTTTTGCTTGTTCATTAGCTTGTTTTTCTTTCGATTGTTCAGCCATTTTGAATCACACCAACCTTTATAAATAATCTATATAAACCCTAACGTATTTAAAACTGGTTTTCAAATGAATCATTCCTATTGTTATTGATAGGCTTCAATTGGCTTCAAATTAATAGGTTGCTTTAATTGATTTAAGTCTTCGTTCATTTCGAATTCAGTATTATAAACTCGGATATAATCATCACCAAATTTATAAATAATAAATTCATCACCTTGTTGACCAGCAAGATATTCGTCATTGAATCCCATACGTTCTAATCCTGAAACAGACATAAATTCTGCCTTATCAATCATATTAAAAACTGTCTTGATTTGACTTGCTGGAACATTATTGATGATATCATTATCTTTTAAAATGTAACTTTTATCGTTACTAGGCTGTGAATAGAGTGTATTATTTTTTTGACTCGCTTTTTGTGTGATATTTTGATGATGATTGTTCATATCATTAAGTGGGTTCCATTCTTGATTTTTGAGAAATGGTGCATGTTGAAGAGCTATATATATAATCAATATTATCGCTATTACTGCAATAATATTTTTTATAACACTAAAGATATACCTCATACGAACCCCCCTTTACAAATCAAATTTAGTATAATTTAAAATATTTTTCATTACATCAGACTATAGCCGTATAGATGATGTATCTATAGACCGATGGCAAATCTGTTAATATAATATATAATACTACATATACAATATAAGTGATTTAAGGAGGTTCAACACAATGAGCATTTTAACGATTATTTTAATTGTTTTGCTAGTCATCCTCTTATTTAAAGTTGGATTATCTATATTACGCTTTTTGATTTCAGCTGGCATTGTTTTGTTATGTATCTATTTAGGTTATCAAGGTGTATTATGGTTATTTGAGCATTTTCAAAACTTTTCAGGTTTTATTCAATAATAAATGATAAGTTAGCTATACAAATTTTTTAATTAAAATTGTTAATGTATTAAGCTAGCTTTTTTATTCATCAAAATACCCCGCTTCGACTAAACTCGTAAATTTATTATCACCAATAATAATATGATCAAGTAAATTTATACCTAATATATCTCCGCACTCTTTAAGTCTATAAGTTGTAGTAATATCCTCTTTCGAAGGTGTTACATCACCTGAAGGATGATTATGTACAACTATTATTGAATTAGAAGACTCTCTTATTGCAATATTAAATACTTCTCTTGGATGAATAATCGAACTATTCAATGTGCCTTTATATACCCAAGCTTGTTTTGTGACTATATTTTTTGAGTTAAGTAAAAGTACAACAAAATGTTCTTGCTCTAAATCTTTCATTGTCGACATCATCAGACTAGCAACATCACTAGGATGTGTAATCTGTACTTTGTCTAAAGTGCTTGTAGAATTAATACGTTCACCTAGTTCAAATGCAGCCTGCAATATTACAGCTTTATAAAGTCCAATGCCCTTTATTTTCAGTAGATCATTGATAGACATTTTTTTTAAATCTCTAATTGTGGATTGTTGCTTCAATAATTCGTTTGCAATGTCTATACTAGAAAATCCTTTTCTACCAGTGTTTAAGAGAATTGCTAAAAGTTCAACATTAGATAGAGTTTTAGCGCCATATGTAATTAAACGCTCTCTAGGTTTTTCATGCAGAGCCATTTCATTTATTCTCAATAAAATTCTCCCCCTAAAAGAAATAAAATGTGACGATAAACTAATGAAGTTACTACGAATGATATGAATATAAATGGTATTAAAGGTAAATATTTAATATCTTTAAAAGAAAAAAATTTTAAAATTATGGCAAAAATCCCCCCAATAATAAACGTAAATACAACAATAAAAAAGAAAAAATTTAACGGAAATATAAGTCCCAATATGTTAAAAAGCAATATGTCTCCATACCCTATAAATTTAGATGCGAATAGATAAATGACATGTGAAATCAAAAATATCATTACAAAATTACCAAAATAGGTTTGGGTTACGAAAACGGATACGATTGTGTAGACAAATAAGAGTCTTAAATCTATATGCATTGAGTGAATATCGTAAAGACACATCGTCAGTAGAAACAGGAAAGTTGTTAAAAATAATATGAAGTGTATATTAAAATGAGTAGGATAAAAGAAGAAAATTGCACTAAACGAAACGAATTCTCCGATTAAATATAACCGTTGTAATGGTTGATTACAACAACGAGATTGTCCACGAAGTTTTAAAAAACTTATAATAGGCAGTAAATCTAAGGGTTTAATGATAGTATGACAAAAATCACAGTGAGACCTTGAATAAAGATATTGAAGTTTTACTATATTTTGATTGCAAAATTGATAAAGAAAACTAAATATAATGCTACAAGTATAGGCAAGTAATAGCATATATCACACTCCTCAATATTTATTATAAACAGTCTTAAATAAAAGTAAATATGAGAGGAATTTTACAATTCATTCGTGAGTATGTCTTTTTTCTATACTTTAATAAACATAAATTATTAAAGAAGATTATAAAAAGAAAGAGTGAAACTTACAGTTTTAACTGCAGTTGTCACTCTTTTGAATTTAATTAAAATTAATTTTTGCTTTTACCTCACTGATGAAGTATAAACTTCCAGTAATAATCAGCCCATCACCTTCGTAATTTTCAATAAAATCAACATAATCATCAATTAAATGTAAATTATCTAATTTCAATTCTTCGGCAATTTCTTCTTTAGCTAATGCTTTTGGAAACTCAAAATCTGCTATATAGAATTTTGAGGCAATATCATTTAATTTGTTAATCATACTATGAATTGGCTTTCCTTTAATGGCAGAAAATAAAATATCAATTTTATCTCTTCCATAATAATGTCTAATTGTGTCTACTAACGCATCAACACTTTCATTATTGTGAGCACCGTCAACAACCATTAATGGTTGTTCTTTTACTTGTTCTATTCTACCTGTCCAGTTCACAGATTCTATACCGTCTATCATTTTATTAAAATCTAGTTCTATAATTTGTCTTTCATTTAATTCAATGAGAGCAGTAATTGCAAGTGCTGCATTTTCCTTTTGATGTTCCCCTAACATATTAAGAATGATAGTTTCTAATTCATAATCTTTATACCGATATGTGAACTCATCATCTTGGGAGACAACGGTAATCTCCCGATCCAATTCGATTGGTTTTGCGTTTTGTTCTAGCGCGTAATCCCTCACATACTTTAAAGCATCGTCATTTTTCACCGCATAAACAATCGGTATATGTGGTTTAATTATAGCTGCCTTGTCTTTTGCGATATCTAAATAAGTTGTACCTAAGATATCTGTATGGTCAAGTCCTATACTTGTGAG
This sequence comes from Staphylococcus sp. HMSC065D05, assembly GCF_001813195.1. Lineage (NCBI taxonomy): Bacteria > Bacillati > Bacillota > Bacilli > Caryophanales > Staphylococcaceae > Staphylococcus > Staphylococcus sp. HMSC065D05. Next base: position 303,905 of record NZ_KV811746.1, on the reverse strand, counting down.
TATGGATAGCACAGGTTTAAAAACATTCGTCGAATCATTTTTTATTCCTAAACCTGCTTCAATTACCACAAAATCAACAGGATTTATCTCACCAAAGTAAAGGAACATCATTGTTGTTATAATCTCAAATTCAGTAGCCCCACCTAAATCTGTTTCTATCTCTAAGGCTTCACTAACAGGTTTAACTTGTTCAACTAATTGAACAAGTTCATCGTTCATAATTGGTACACCATTTAAACTGATACGTTCATTGAAACTTTCGATAAATGGTGAGGTAAATGTTCCGACTGAGTATCCGTTCTCAATTAATGCGGTTCTCAAGTATGCAACAGTTGAACCTTTACCATTTGTTCCACCCACATGAATACCTCTTATTTTATGTTGGGGATTATTTAATTGTTCTAGCATCCATTCCATACGTTTGACGCCAGGTTTGATACCAAATTTAGATCTTTCGTGTATCCAATACAAGCTGTCTAGGTAATTCATGATCATGCTCCTATGCCTTTAGTTGTTCAATTCTTGATTTAACACCATTATATTTTTCTTGATAATGTTGTTGTTTTTCTTTTTCTTCATTAATTATTTTTTCTGGTGCTTTATTTACAAAATTCTCATTGGATAACTTTTTATCTACTCTATCTAACTCGCCTTGTAATTTATCTAATTCTTTTTCAAGTCGAGCAATTTCTTTGTCCATATCAATAAGACCTTCTAATGGCAGAACTACCTTACCAGCAACTACTACAGATGTCATTGCTTTTTCTGGAATTTCAATCTCAGTATCAATAGTCAATTGACTTGGATTACAGAATTTGTGTAGGTAACTTATGTTATCCATAAGTGTTTGTTTAATCTTTTCATCTTTAGTTTGAATTAAAATCGGTATTGCTTTAGATAACGGTGTATTAACTTCAACTCTTGATTGACGGACAGACTTAATAATTTCAACTAATTGTTCCATTGTTTGTTTACTTTCATTAAAGATTAATGCTTGATCAACAGTTGGCCAGTTAGCTTTAACAATTGTTTCTCCATGGTGTGGAAGACTTTGCCAAATTGTTTCTGTCACAAAAGGCATAAATGGATGTAACATTTTCATTATTTTATCTAAAACATAACTAAGTACTGATCGCGTCGTTTGCTTTTGAGATTCGTCCTCGCCATTCATAGGTATCTTGCTCATTTCAATATACCAGTCACAGAACTCATCCCAAATGAAATTATAAAGTGCACGACCTACCTCACCAAATTCGTATTTGTCACTTAATTCGGTTACTGTAGATATCGTTTCATTTAATCTAGTCAATATCCATTGATCTGCTAATGACAAATTACCACTTAGGTCTATATCTTCGACTTTAAAATCTTCACCAATATTCATTAAACTAAAACGCGCAGCATTCCATATTTTATTAATGAAATTCCAAACTGATTCAACTTTTTCAGTAGAATATCTCAAGTCATGACCTGGTGAAGATCCTGTTGCTAAAAAGTAACGTAGACTGTCAGCGCCATACTCGTCAATAACATCCATCGGATCAACACCATTACCTAATGATTTACTCATTTTGCGTCCATCTTCAGCTCTGACTAAACCGTGGAGTAATACATCATTAAATGGTCTTCTATCAGTAAATTCTAATCCTTGGAAAATCATACGGGCTACCCAGAAGAAAATGATGTCATAACCAGTAACTAATGCATTTGTCGGATAATATCGTTTAAAATCATCAGCATTTGTGTCAGGCCATCCTAATGTTGAAAACGGCCAAAGTGCACTTGAGAACCATGTATCTAATACATCCTCATCTTGTATCCAATTCTCGATGTCTTCAGGCGCTTCTTCACCAACAAAGACTTCACCTGTGTCTTTATGATACCAAGCAGGTATTTGGTGTCCCCACCATAGTTGACGTGAAATCGTCCAATCTCTAATTTCTTCCATCCAGCGATTGAATGTATTTTCAAATCTACCTGGGAAAAAGTCAATTCTATCTTTTGTATTTTGATTATCCAAAGCTCTTTGTGCCAAAGGTTTCATTTTTACAAACCATTGTGTGGACAAATAAGGTTCTACAATTGCACCAGAACGTTCAGAATGTCCAACTGAATGTGTATGTTCTTCAATTTTTATAACAAGATCTTGTTCTTTTAAGTCTTTAACAAGCTGATTTCTACAATCAAATCTATCCATCCCTTTGTATTTATCAGCTTTTTCGTTCATCTTACCATATTCATCCATGACTATAATATTTTCTAATTGATGTCTTTGACCAATTTCAAAGTCATTAGGGTCATGTGCCGGAGTAACTTTCATCGCTCCTGAACCAAATTCAATATCAACGTATTCATCAGCTAAAATAGGTAACTCTCTTCCTACAATAGGTAATATAACTGTTTTACCAATCACATCTTTATATCTTTCGTCATTTGGATTTACAACGATAGCAGTGTCACCTAACATAGTCTCAGGACGTGTAGTAGCTATTTCTATATATCCATTCCCATCAGCATAAGGATATTTAAAATGATAAAAAGCACCTTGGACATCTTCATGAATGACTTCAATATCTGATAAAGCTGTTCTAGCTTTAGGATCCCAGTTAATAATTCTTTCGCCACGATAAATAATACCTTTATTATATAAATCAACAAATACTTTTCTTACAGCTTTACTTAAACCATCATCTAACGTAAAGCGTTCTCTACTATAATCTAACCCTAAGCCAAGTTTAGCCCATTGTTGTCTAATAAATGTTGCATATTCTTCTTTCCAATCCCATGCTTGCTGTAAAAATTTCTCTCTTCCTAAGTCGTGTCTGGATATACCTTGTTCATTAAGTTTTGCTTCAACCTTTGCTTGAGTTGCTATACCAGCATGATCCATACCAGGCAGATATAAAGTATCGTATCCTTGCATTCTTTTCATTCTAGTTATTATATCTTGTAATGTAGTATCCCATGCATGACCTAAATGTAATTTACCTGTAACATTAGGGGGCGGAATTACAATTGTATATGCCTCTTTAGATTTATCTTCAGATGGTTTAAAGTAACCATTACTTACCCATTCCTCATAACGACCCTTTTCAACTTCTCTTGGATCATATTTTGGTTTCATTTCCATATGTCTACCTCCTAAAAAATAAAAGAACATCCATCCTATAAAAAAATAGGACGGATGTTCTGTTCCGTGGTACCACCTATATTCAAGAAGAAATAATTCATTCTTTTCTTCAAGCACTTAAGTCTCTGATTAACGCTCATACACGCTTCTATCTACTTGTCATCTATGTTTCAATAGAAGTTATAAAATAGGGCTACCTTCAGACTTAATCATTTACATATTCACAGCCACCATATGCTCTCTTTAAAATGATATAAACTTACTCTTCCCAAATAATATATTCTTTTACCCATTTATATTATAATGGATATTAAAATAAGTCAATGTATTGGAGATGAATTTATGAACGAATGTGCTTTTAACACAACTGATCCCACATATCTAGAGTATCATGATTATTATTGGGGACAACCAATCTATGATAGCAAAGAATTATTTAAGCTAATGGCTCTTGAATCACAACATGCAGGTTTATCATGGTTGACAATATTAAAGAAAAAGGAATCGTATGAACAGGCATTTTACAACTTTGAACCTCAATTTATCGCACAAATGACTGAAAAGGATATTGATCATTTAATGAAATTCCCAAACATTATTCACAATCGTAAAAAATTAGAAGCAATTGTGAGCCAAGCGAAGGGATATTTAAAAATTGAAAAAGACTATGGTAGTTTTAGTAAATTTTTATGGTCCTATGTAAATCATCAACCCATAAATATGGGTTATAAAAAACCTAGAGATCGTAAAAAAGTTGATCAACGAGCTACTCAATTATCAAAAGATTTAAAAGCATATGGTTTTAAATTTTTAGGTCCAGTAACCGTGTTCTCATTTTTAGAAGCTGCTGGATTGTATGACTCACATCTTGAAGGATGTCCATTTAAACCAAATCATGGGTGAAACATAGCTAAAAGTTGGGCTATGGGTATTCAAACAATATGAGTTTTTTCACACATACTAAAAGTTTACAACGTTTAATTTATCCAAATTTCACTTTTAAATAATTACATTTGCTCGCAAATATTTTCAAAGTTTTATTTAAAAAACGTATAACTCAGGTCATTAAAATCATTTTTCATTTAATTTAATATTAATAAAATAACCAATTAGTGGCGCAATGACAAATAATATAAAAAATATTCTAAAAATGTGATAGCTTGAAATCATCGCTACATCAGCTCCAGTAGCCATAGCCACTAAAACTATTTGACTCATACCTCCTGGTGCTGCTCCTAAAAACAATTCATTGATGGATTCATTAGTAATCAAATGTATTCCTATTATCATTATAAACGTTGTGACTATGAGCATTATATTTTGAAAGGCTATTGCTATTGCAATTCTTCCCTTTAAATCACTCATTAAGTTGGCAATCTGTAATCCAATACGTATCATATAAATAAGTTGCGCTGTGGCTAACAACCAATGATCTAGTGAAAATGTTAAATGTGTTGTCATATTCCATATAATTAAAACTATTATAGGTGCTAATAATTGTTTAGTGGGGAAGTTAATTTTTGACATTCCTATATAGATGATACCCACCATTGAGAATAAGATGATTATTTGCCATATATTTAAAGTCTGAGAAAGTGCAGGTACTTCCATTGTAGGATGATTCATTTCATGATGATTATCCTGAAAAAAATACGAAATAAGTGGTACTAAAATAACAACAAATATTACACGTGATGTCTGTGTTAAACTCACAACTAATATATTTGCTTTCTTATTTTCTTCTGCCATCACTAACATTTGGCTTAGCGCACCTGGTATGACACTTAAAATTGCAGTTTCTAAATTCACTTGTGCAATTTTCTTAAAAAAGAATGCAATTATCAAAGCTAATAAAATTAGTAGGATAGTGACAAAAACGATAGTTGACCAATTTTTACTTATGTCTTTAATCACTTGTTGTGTAAATGTAGAGCCAATTTGAACTCCAAGTAATATTAAACCGATTTGACTTAACCAAAATGGCCATCGAATTTTTAATTTTAATACTTTTACACATAATAACGCCGCTAATATTGGTCCAAACATAAATGGCAAAATCACATGTAACATTTTTAATAATAGACTTAACATAATAGCAATTAATAATATGATTAAATTATTAATAAAATTCCGATTCAAAATACCACTCTACTTTCGTTAAAAGTAAGTCGAAAAAATTTTATAACTTTATTTAAATAAAAGAGTAGAACAAAATGCATCTTAAATTCCTTGTCCACCATCGAACCCCAACTTGCTTTGTCTGTTGAATTTCTCAGTGAAATTTTCTGTATTGATGACATAAAATAGCTTTAAAATTTGATATAAGTGCATCTTCAATTCAGTTATAAACTACTTATAAGTTAAGAAAGTCTAGGACATTGATTTTTGCCCTAGACTCAATTAATTTAAATAATTATATTTTAAAATTATCACACAATACGACTTAATGCATTATCAAATGCTTGAATAGTTTTCTCAATATCATCTTTAGTATGTGCAGTTGATAAAAATGTTCCTTCAAATTGTGAAGGTGGTAAGAAAACACCTTCCTTAGCCATTTCTCTATACATGTTACTAAATAATTTTAAATCACTTTTATTCGCTTCATCAAAATTTGTTACAGGCCCCTCATTTAAGAAGTAACCAATCATTGAACCAGCGCGATTTACTGTGATTGGAACATTGTGCTTAGCAAATACCTCTTTTAATCCTTTTTCAAGTATATCTCCTAGAGAATTAAAATACTCATAAGATTCAGGAGTAAGTTGACTCAATGTTTCATAACCACTAGTCATTGCTAAAGGATTACCTGAAAGTGTGCCGGCTTGATAAATAGTCCCAACAGGAGCAATGTAATCCATAATTTCTTTTTTACCACCAAAAGCTCCAACGGGTAAACCTCCACCTATCACTTTTCCTAAGCAAGTTAAATCAGGTGTTACACCAAAGTATCCTTGCGCACAATTGTAACCTACACGGAAACCAGTCATCACTTCATCAAATATAAGTAATGCTCCATATTCAGTAGTAATATCTCTTAAACCTTGTAAAAATCCATTCACTGGAGGCACTACACCCATATTTCCAGCAACCGGTTCTACAATAACACCAGCAATATCATCGCCATATTTATCGAACGCTAATTTAAGTGAATCTAAATCATTATATGGCACCGTGATAGTATTTTTAGCAATACCTTCAGGAACGCCTGGTGAATCAGGTAAACCTAGTGTTGCAACACCTGATCCTGCTTTAATCAGTAAAGAATCACTGTGTCCATGATAACACCCTTCAAATTTTATAATTTTATTACGTCCTGTATAACCCCTAGCTAAACGAAGTGTGTCTAAAGTAGCTTCAGTTCCTGAGGAAACCATTCTTACTTTTTCAATTGAAGGTACACGGTCAATCACAAGTTCAGCAAGTTTATTTTCTTGAAGTGTTGAAGCGCCGAAGCTTGTACCTTTATCAACTGCTTCATGTAATTTGGATATAACTTGTTGATTTTTATGTCCAAGAATTAATGGACCCCAACTTAGCACATAATCAATGTATTCATTTCCATCAATATCATATATTTTAGATCCTTCACCATGATCCATAAAAATAGCTGGTGTGTCTACTGATTTAAATGCTCTTACGGGACTGTTAACACCACCAGGCATTAATTTCTCAGCATGTTCCATTGCTTTAATAGATTTTTCAAAACTCATCATATGACCTCCACAATTATCATCTATTTATCTAAATAACGACAGATATCTTTTGCAAAGTAAGTAATTATTAAATCAGCACCTGCACGTTTCATAGATATCATTTGTTCCATAACAATTTTCTCTTCATCTATCCAACCATTTAGCGCTGCTGCTTTTGTCATACTATATTCTCCACTAACATTGTATGCTACAACTGGCACGTTCGTATTATTTTTTACATCTCTAATAATATCTAGATAACTTAAAGATGGTTTAACTATCATCATATCACAACCTTCTTTAAGATCACTTTCCAATTCTCTTAATGCTTCTAAACGGTTTGCAGGATCCATTTGATAGGTTTTTCTATCCCCAGATGAAGGTGCTGAATCTGCAGCATCTCTGAATGGACCGAAAAAGCTTGAAGCATATTTAATACCATAACTCATGATAGGAATATTTTGATATCCCGCTTGATCAAGGCCTTCACGAATTTCAGCAACAAAACCATCCATCATATTGCTTGGAGCAATGATGTCAGCTCCAGCTTCAACTTGAGAAATAGCTGTTTTTACAAGTAATGGAAGTGATTTATCATTGTCTACATCATGCGTATGATCGTCAATAACGCCACAGTGTCCGTGATCTGTGTATTCACAAAGACAAGTATCTGCCACAATAAGTAAATCCTTATATAAATTCTTGGATATTCGTGTCGCTTCTTGAACAACTCCATTATGATCATATGCACCAGATCCGATGTCATCTTTTTCATTTGGAACACCGAAGAACATAATTGCTCTAATACCTAAATCATATGCCTCTTTAATCTCTTCATGCAATAAATTTAAACTAATTTGGTATACACCTGGCAATGATTTAATTTCACTTTTTATATCATCTTGCTCAACTACAAATATTGGATATATTAAATCTTCTTTTCTAACATGAGTTTCTCTTACTAAATCACGCATTGTCTTAGATGAACGTAATCTTCTATGTCTATCAAATTTCATTTTGTTCCCTACTTTCTATAATTTTATCAACAAGTGAATCTAATGTTTGTTTATTTGCCACTTTTACAGATGCATTGAATTTTAAAATGGTCCTAGCAGTTTGCTTACCGATAGCAAAATAATGATCAAATTCAGGCACATTGCCCTCTTTAAAATAAAATTCAACTGCAGATGAACTTGAAAAAGTCACTGCGTCTATTTGATGTTTTCTAACAAGTGCCTTAACTTGACTTATATTTTTAAAATTCGGTACTGGTCTATATAAATCTATTTTAACGATTTCATTATATTTGCTCAATTGTTGAACTAATTTTGGACGTGCTTTTTCACTTGAGGGCAATAATAAATGTTGTTCTCTAATCTTAAACTCGTCCAAAAAGCCTTCTTGCGAAAAATCACGTGGCACAAAGTCGACACTAATACCTAGTTCATTGCAATACTGAGCTGTTTTATCACCTATAACAGCTACCTTTTTAACTTTAACGTTTTTTAAATAAGGATAAAAGTATTTTACTGCGTTTTTAGACGAAAAAATAAGCCAGTCGTAGCTATGATCAAGCAATTTTTCATTAAAATGAAGTTGTTTTAGTTGGATAAAAGGCTTGTGGACAATATCAACTAAATGACTATGAACTTCATTCGTCTGCGTCATAACTATAACTGGTTTCATAAATTTGTTTCACCTCTATAATAGAGTTTAGTATTATTCTGCTTCATTTAACTTTTTAATTATGTCATAAGCACCTTGTTTTTTAAGTACTTGACTCACTTCTATACCTAATTGTACAGGATCAGAACCCAATGTAGTATGTTCGTATCTTTCCTTACCATCTGGAGACATAATCAGTCCTGTAAATTCAATTTGGTTATCGTGAACAATTGTTGCATATCCACCTATAGGAACCTGACAGCTGCCATCCATTTCTGATAGAAAAGTACGTTCAGCAGTCACACATTGTGCTACATCATGATTGTGTACTTTAGCTAGTAAATCTAAAAGTTCTTTGTCATCACTCCTACACTCAATACCAAGTGCACCCTGACCTATAGCAGGCAGTAATACATCTCTATCAAGATAAGTCGTAACAATATTATCTGACCAACCCATGCGTTTTAATCCAGCGGCGGCTAATATAATTGCATCGTAATCTTCAGTCTCTAATTTTTTTAATCGAGTATCGATGTTTCCACGAATCCACTTAATTTTTAAATGTGGGTATTTTGATAAAATTTGAGCGCCACGACGTAAAGAACTTGTACCTACAATGCTACCCTCAGACAATTCTTCTAATGGAATATGATTTTTTGCTATATAGGCATCAAAAGGGATTTCTCTGTCAGGAATACATCCTAATGTGAGACCGTCAGGAATTATACTTGGTACATCCTTTAGTGAATGTATTGCCATATCTATCTCTTTGTTAAATAATTCATTTTGAATTTCCTTAACAAAAAGTCCTTTACCTCCAACTTTGGATAATTGTTTATCTACAATTTTGTCGCCTTTAGTTACAATTTCTTTTATTTCAATATCCAAAGACGGATCGATAAATTTTAATTTATCAATAAATTGTTGACTTTGTGTTAGCGCTAACTTACTTCTTCGCGACCCAACAATTAATTTACGCATACGTTAAATGCCTCCTAGATACCGATTTTTATATGAAAAACAGGTTATTTCTTACCTAAAATGAGTTAAAAAGAATAGATTAATCATACACAAACAAAATAATATAATGTTAAAATAGATAAGATTTCTTTGTGATATCCATTTTTTTATTCTAATCAAAATATAAACACCATATAATAAAGTAATAATTGATGAAAATATTACTTTTGGATCTATAAATATCCTTTTACCGACTGCAAAGATCCCCCATTGCGCACCTAAAATTGTACTTAATATAAGGATAATCCATGCAACAAGTGTAGAATAGAAAACGATTGTTTCTAAAGTAGCAACACTACCAATTCTAAAGTAATTTTGATCGAAATTTTTCTCCTTTAAATTTCGATATTGAATAATATAGAGTAATGAATTTACAAATGCGATTGCAAAAAATGCATAACTTAATACTGCAAGTGCTATATGAATAAGTAATAACTCATTAATTACTGCAACTTGTTGAATTTGCGTTTGATAATGTTCAGGCTGAAATGTATTTAAAGTCATTAGAATAAATCCTATCAAATTAAGGAAGAAAACGGAAAAATTCATTACTTTAATCAAATTCAATATCAACGAAATTGATATAATAATCCATGTTAAAGAGAAAAAAACGTCAAATATAGAACCTAGTGGCACTTGTTTAGTATGAATAAAAAAAATAGACAAAGAGATTGTTTGTAAAACCCAAACAATCCCTAATGAATAAAAACCTACAGTTCTAGTCTTATAATTTTTATTAATGAAATCAACAAAGTAACATATAATACTAAACAGATAAATCATTAATATGATTTCATGAAATCTAATTAACAGGGTTTCTTGCATATCATCACCAAATTAATATGCTTATTCAAAACTAAATATTCGATGCGCTAAGATTTCCTTTGCTCTACTCTCTTTTTCTAACTTTGCTCTTTCACGAGGATCTTCGGCTTCAATATCAAATATGTTTTGAAATAGCTCTAATTTTTCATTACTTTTTTTATCAGTACTTAATTCCTTAGCCTGTTTGATAGGATCTTTTAACATTTGATTGATAATACTTTTTGTATGTTTCGAAATGACTTTACGTTCTCTTTCAGAGAGATCTGGCAATTTACGATCAATACTTTCCATAGTTTCTGCTTGGATATTCATAGCTTTTTCACGTAAAGCTCTGATTACAGGTACAACGCCAAGCATATTAACCCATTCATTGTGTGAATCAATCTCTTCAGGTATTTGTGCTGCAATAGTTTCAGCAGCTAATTGACGTTCTCTTAAATTGGCATCTACCAAATCTTTTAAATCATCAACATCATAATTAAAAATATTTGTAATTGCATCAATACCTGGTTCAATGTCTCGTGGAACCGCAATATCAATCAGAACTAATGAATCCAGTTTTCTAGTTTCTGAAATTGTTTTCACCATAGAATTAGTAATGATATAGTCTTTAGCACTTGTAGAACTAATTACTATATCTGTAGTTTCTAATAAAGATGGTAATGCTGAAAGCGAATCATATGAAACATTGTGTTTTTCGGCTAAAATTTTAGCTTTAGACAATGTCCGATTAACAATTGTTACACTTGAAATTCCAGAACCTAAAAGATTTAAGAGTGATAATTCACCCATTTCCCCCGCTCCAATAACGACAGCATGTTTACTTTTTAATTTTCCAAATACCTTTTTAGCTAATTCAACAGCAGCATAAGAAACACTTACAGCATTATCTGCAATATCTGTTTCACTGTGTGCTTTTTTAGCAAAAGTAATCGCTTGTTTAAATAGATGATTAAAAATCGTTCCAGTTGTGCCAGCATTTTGTGCTAAGAAAAATGCATCGCGCATTTGTCCTAAAATTTGTGTTTCACCAAGCACAATTGAATCCAAGCCAGAAGTGACACGCAATAAATGTTCAACTGCATCGTCCCCCACTTTAACTTCCGACATATCTTTAATATTATCTACTTCAAATCCAAAAGAGCGCGCTAAAAATCTTTGTATATAATAACGTCCTGTATGAACTTGATCAACAATAGCGTATACTTCAGTACGATTACATGTAGATAAAATGACATTTTCTAAAATTGCTTTAGTTTCATATAAATCTTCATGTGCTAATCGTAAGGCATCATCTCTAAAAGCAACTTGCTCTCTTAATGTTACATCAGCTGTTCGATGATTTATGCTAATTGCAACAAAATGCATTTATAACGCCCTCCATATACTAACAATAAAACAAGTATAACACATTTAAAAAGATGTTTAAGTGGAATGCTTAAATAAATTAGAAAGATTATAATCTACATTCAATTTTTTGTCAAAATAACGACATTTTTTTATTGTGGTTAAAATACATTTCTCTAATTGAAAAAATTTATATATATGTTTCAATAAAGTTCCAAATTTCTTGCTGTTTACTATTCTTAATTGAAGAATAGCTTATAATATTGTCTCCAGGCTCTAATTCTAATTTGTCTTTTATTCTTTTGATATGCTTTTGTACTTTTCCTTTAGCAATTTTATCTTCCTTAGTACATATTACAAGTGTTGGTATATCAAAATGTTTAAGATAATTGTACATTAGCACATCATCTTCAGTAGGTTGATGCCTTAAATCAACAAGTTGAATAACAAGTTTTAAATTCTCTCGTTGTGTAATATATTCTTCAATCATTTTACCAAATTTTTCTCGTTGAACTTTACTTACTTTAGCGTATCCATATCCCGGTACATCAACAAAAATAAGTTGTTCATCTATATTATAGAAATTCAATGTCTGTGTCTTACCAGGTTGTTGTGACGTTCGCGCCATATTTTTGCGCCCAATCATACTATTAATAAATGTAGATTTACCTACATTTGAGCGTCCACTTAACGCTACTTCTATTAAACCAGTGTCAGGGTACTGCGCTTTTTTAACAGCACTTATAATTAAGTTGATATTATTTGGATTTATATTCATAAACTTCCTCTTTCTTATACTATTGTATAATTAACTTTAACATTTTTTTCTATGTTTACATATAAAAAAACTGAGTCACAATTCACGTGACTCAGTATTAAATCAAATTTTTTAAGCAGATGTCTTATTCTTATTAATTAGATTTCCTTCATCATCATATAATTCAGGCTCAATTTCTTCATTAATCGTTTGTTCAGTAATGACTACTTTACTTACATTTTCAGAAGAAGGTACATCATACATGATGTCAATTAATGCTTCTTCTATAATTGAACGTAATCCACGCGCTCCAGTTTTACGTTCGATTGCTTTTTCACTTATAGCAGATAGAGCCTCTTCAGAAAACTCTAATTCCACATTATCTAACTCTAGCATTTTAGTGTATTGTTTAACTAGCGCATTTTTAGGTTGAGTTAAAATATTTTTAAGTGCAGCAACATCTAAAGTTTCAAGATTAGCAACTATAGGTACACGACCAATAAATTCTGGAATTAATCCATATGATTGGAGATCCTCTGGACGAATTTGTTCCAGTAAAGCTTCTTCATCATATTTATCTGCTTCATTACTAGCAAATCCTATCACTTTTTCTCCTAAGCGTCTCTTAATGACTTCATCGATACCATCAAAAGCTCCACCTAAGATAAATAATATGTTTGTCGTATCAATTTGAATTAATTCTTGATTTGGATGCTTTCGACCACCTTGTGGCGGTACACTAGCAGTTGTACCTTCTAAAATTTTAAGCAATGCTTGTTGTACACCTTCACCAGACACGTCGCGCGTGATTGAAGTATTTTCAGATTTACGCGCAATTTTATCAATTTCATCGACATATATAATACCTTTTTCAGCTTTATCAATGTCGAAATCAGCAGCTTGAATAAGACGTAATAAGATGTTTTCTACGTCATCACCTACATAACCTGCTTCAGTTAAACTTGTAGCATCAGCAATTGCAAATGGTACATTTAGTGTTTTAGCTAGTGTTTGAGCTAATAATGTTTTACCGCTACCAGTTGGCCCAATTAATGCGATATTACTTTTTTGTAATTCAACATCGTCTTCATTTGGACCTAATTGTTGAATACGCTTATAGTGATTATATACAGCAACTGCTAATGATTTTTTGGCTTTTTCCTGACCAATGACATATTCATTGAGGTGATCCATAATTTCTTTAGGAGTTGGTAATTCCGTAAATCCTTCAGACGTATTTTGTGCTAATTCTTCTTCAACGATTTCTGAGCACAATTCAATACATTCATTACAAATATAAACGCCACTTCCTGCGACTAATTTTTTCACTTGATCTTGATCTTTACCACAGAAAGAACATTTTAAATTTTCTTCATCTTCATTGAATTTGAACATTCTTTTTTACACCCCTATTCCATAAAGACTATACTAAAAAGCATTTTACAATGCAACTTAACATATTTACAATCAAGATGCTTAAATAACTTGGAGCGGGACTGAAATCTTATTCTTAATGAATGATTTCATTGTCCCGCCCCTAAATTTCATTTAACATCAACAATAATAAATCATAATGATGCTATATTAAGTTGTCAATCTATACAATTGACACTGCCTATATTTCATTCAACTTATAGACAATTGACTAATTCAATATTAAGCATTCATTTAATGAACGATACTAGTCTTCTTTAGTAGCTTCAACATATTTCGCGTTATCTCTTAATAAATCAATAACTTTTTGAATGCGTACATCATTTTTAACAATATCTGTATTACCTAAAGTAGATTTAATATCTTCTACAGAAATGTTAAATTGCTCGCTCATTTTTTCTAATTCTTTATCAATATCTTCATCAGATACTTCAATATTTTCTTCATCAGCAATCGCAGTTAACGTTAAGTTTGTTTTAACGCGTTGTTCTGCATCGTCTTTCATTTGGTCTCTTAGTTGTTCTTCGTTTTGACCAGAGATTTGATAATATGTTTGCAAATCTAAGCCTTGTTGTTGAATTCTTTGACCAAATTCTTGAATCATACGATCTAATTCAGTATTAATCATTGCTTCAGGAATATCAATTGAAGCATTTTCTGTTGCTTTATTAATAGCTTCTTCTTTTTCAGTATTTTCCGCTTCAGTTGCTTTCTGTTCACTTAAACGTTTGCGGAGATTTTCTTTATATTCGTCCACGTTTTCAGCATCAGAATCTAATTCATTAGCGATTTCATCATTTAATTCTGGTACATCTTTGAATTTAATTTCGTTGACTTTTGTTTTAAATGTAGCTTCTTTACCAGCTAATTCTTCAGCGTGGTATTCTTCTGGGAATGTAACAACTACATCTTTTTCATCGCCAGTTTTCATTCCTTCTATTTGTTCTTCAAAGCCAGGGATGAATGATCCAGAACCAATTTCTAGGTCATAACCTTCAGCTTGTCCGCCATCAAATTCTTCACCATCAACTGAACCTGAGAAATCAATGTTTACTGTGTCACCGTTTTCAACAGCACCATCTTCTTTAACAACCATTTCAGCAAGGTGACTTAAACTATGGTCGATTGATTCTTTTAATTCTTCATCAGAAAGTTCAGTTTCTTGCTTTTCAATTTCTAATCCTTTGTAATCACCTAATTTAACTTCAGGTTCAACTGTAACTGTAGCTTCAAAAATGAAATCTTTACCTTTTTCGATTTGAGTTACATTAACTTCTGGTTGTGCAACTGGACTAATTTCTGTTTCTGCAATTGCTTCACCATAAGCTTCAGGTAATAAGATATCCACTGCATCTTGATATAGTGCTTCTACACCAAAACGTTGCTCAAAAATCGGACGAGGCACTTTACCTTTACGGAATCCAGGCACATTAATTTGTTTGACCACTTTTTTAAATGCTTGATCTAATGCTTTATTTACTTTCTCTGCAGGAACAGTAACAGTTAAAACGCCTTCATTACCTTCCTTTTTTTCCCAAGTTGCTGTCATGTATAAATACCTCCATGATTGACTAATTTATTTTTTCAACTTCCCTATTATAGCATAGGTTTTTAGCGTTAACAAACTTTGAAAACGAAGGGTTGTTCAAGTTTATTTTCAACGATTTCTATATTAAAATTCTTTTACTCAATTTGCAACAAATTAAATTTTACATTTCATTATCTAATGATTTAATGAAATGTAAAGTGTCATTGTTACAGCCATTTATATCTATACCAATTAATTGTTTGAAGTAAACATCATATGCATCTATCCAATCATCAATAGTGTATAACGACTCTATATCTATAGGATACATGAGTATAGAATGATTATTCATCATATGTTGTGCTTCTTTTAAAATATGCAGCGCTCCATCTTCTAATCTATTCATTACGACAGGGATGACCTTGTCTTTAATCGTCGTGTGCTCAATGCCACTTAAATGATTAGGATTGACATTTATCGTTTCACCATATTTATGGATTGTAATTGTATGAGAATATTCAGCAAATCTTAAATATTCCAACATTAAGCTCACTAAATTTTTAGGTAACTCTATAGAAATTAATATATTCGCTACTGATTCTTTAAAATTATAATGCCCATTATCAATAAGTTGTAATATTAAAGATGTTTGTTCACGTGTGTTAAGCGAACCAAAATCTGATAAAGATGAAGACAATGCTTCTCTATCTTCATCAAGTCTCGATATTGCATATTCTTTAAGTGGAAAAAGTTCCATTCTGGTTTTATGATTTTTAACTTCATCGATAATTTGATTAATTACTTCAACTGCTTCATAAAATTGACCTAAACCATTCAGACTTTTAATATAATATATCATCAATTCGTCATAACAGTTGAATCCACGTTTTAACAAAATAATTGCCTCTTCTCGTAACTCTAAATAAGCATTCAATTTTAAAAGCATCCGGCATTTCTTTAATGCAATATCCTCGTTAAGGTCGAAATGCTGTTCATATACATTAAACAAATGATACATCTTTTCAAAATCTGCATTTCTTTCTGCATCATTTATTTGTTTAATCACTTTACTTTTAGACTGCGGAAAAGGTATAATATCAGCCATTAATTTAGCACTCCAATCATGATATATCTTGAAGAATTAATGCACTCCATGTTTCAAAATCCTCATAGGAATGAATGTCGCCTTGTTCTATCCATTTAATTTTTAGCGTATCAGTTTCTTTTGCTTCAACATCGTTTGATTGCACAGTGATTTTAAATACGACGCCCATATGAACTTTACCCACATCATTATCATCATCATTTATAAAACCTAAATATTCCATATTTTGAGATTTATTATTACTTAATCCTACTTCTTCTTCTAATTCTCGTTGAGCATTAACTCTTAAAACTTCATTAATTGAATCAGCTCCAGTAACATCATTCATATGACCACCAACACCGATAGATGACTGACCATGTAACCGTTCTTCCCCCCCACCAGAAAGACGCTCGTAAACAAGGATTTCTCCCTTCTCATTTTCTAGTAGGCAATATGATATTAATTGTTTAAACGATGGATCATCTTCCATATCACCACGTCTTTTCACTTCATATTTACTTAACGCGCTAAAAATTTCTTTTCCTTTGAAATTATTTTTATGTAAAAAACCATTAAAAGCATTCTTATCTTTGTTAAATAAAATATCTCTGTTTACAACAATTATTTGTTCATCAAATTTAGACATGATTATCTCCTTTTAGATATAGTATACTATCAGTCATTTTAGCAAAAATTATCATTTTTTGCGATTGAATATATGTATATGTAAAACGATAAAAGTGTCATTATATTCTTAATTAAAATAAGACACAATCTTACATTATTGATATGATGAAACTTTTAGCAAAGTAAAATTATACACCTCACTGTCATAACATGAATGAAAATTTATCTCTTATTAGTTATTGACTTCGTATATATTGATTATTTCAAAGCATGATTTGAAATAACCTAGTATTATGAAAATGACCAAATAAATAAAATATGTCCGTCATTACATCAAGGTATTGTACTCAATATTTAAGTACTTTTAAATAATATATTAACAACAAGCACATAAAAAGACCTGAGACAAAGATTATTGTCTCAGGTCTTGTATAAATATTATTTTAAAGCTTCTTTAGCTTTTGATACTAATTCAGCGAAAGCTTTGTCGTCTGAGATTGCAATTTCTGATAACATTTTACGATTAATATCAATCTCAGCTTTTTTCAATCCGTTCATTAGACGTGAGTAGCTAATGTCATGTTGACGTGCAGCTGCATTAATACGTGTTATCCATAATTTACGGAAATCACGCTTACGTTGACGACGGTCACGGAAAGCATATTGTCCTGATTTCATTACTTGTTGTTTAGCTACTTTATATAATGTATGTTTTGAACCAAAGTAACCTTTAGCTAATTTAATCGTTTTTTTACGACGTGCTCTTGTTACTGTTCCACCTTTAACTCGTGGCATAATAAATTCCTCCTTAGATGATCTCTATCGTATATATTCGTTTAAAATCTTATTTTTTGTATGCTAATAATTGTTTAACACGTTTCATATCACTTTTAGAAACTAACTTAGCTTTACGTAATTGACGTTTTTGTTTAGTATTTTTATTTGCGAATAAGTGAGATGTGAAAGCTCTAGAACGTTTTAATTGACCTGAACCAGTTCTTTTAACACGTTTAGCTGCTCCACGGTGAGTTTTCATTTTAGGCATGATTCATTTCCTCCTATAATTTAACGTTTATTTTTCGTTGATAGGCGCTAACATAATAAACATTTGACGCCCTTCCATTTTAGGCTTTTGTTCAACAGTTGCAATATCTTTACATTCATCTGCAAATTTTTCTAACACACGTTGACCAATTTCTTTATGTGTAATCGCACGACCTCTGAAACGAATTGAAACTTTACATTTATCGCCTTTAGATAAGAACTTACGTCCATTTTTCAACTTAGTTTGGAAATCATGTTCTTCAATAGTTGGGCTTAAACGTAATTCTTTAACATTAATGACTTTTTGTTTCTTCTTCATTTCTTTTTCTTTTTTCTGCTGTTCGAATTTATATTTACCATAATCCATTATTCTCGCAACAGGTGGTTTTGCATTTGGTGCTACAACAACTAAATCTAAATCAACACGTTCAGCCATTTCTAAAGCTTCACGTTTAGATTTAACACCAATTTGTTCACCATCTTGGCCTATTAAGCGTAGTTCTTTTGCACGAATTTTCTCATTAATTTGAGTTTGATCTTTTGCTATGGTTGACACCTCCCAGAAATTTACGAAATTGTTCCAAGCAAAAAGAAGAGCGAGTATAACTACCCGCTCTTCTTAGACACAATAAATGTGTAACATGATTGACCTGCCAACTGCATTAGCGTCGCCACAGGTGAGAAGCGGGTGCTTCTACTTGGTTCGTTTCGTATTCAACGTTAATAATCATATCAATATTTATTGTTTAAGTCAAACTTTTTTTAATTATTTTTATGGTGTCTTATTTCTTCCATCGAAACATCTTGCCTTAAGTCAACTTTGTTTAGAGGAATCTTTTTAGTTTTATATCTAAATTTATGGTAAAAGAAGAAAATTAAGAATACAGGAATTCCCATGTAAGTTATAAAAAATCTATTCATATCAAAGTTACCTGTTTTAATAAAATCTACATCTTGTCCAATGATAACTATTACACATAAAACACCTGCAAAAATAGGACCAAATGGGAATAACTTCGCTTTATATTTTAATTTTGACTTATCATAATTTTGTTTATCAAATGCGCGTCTAAATCTAAAGTGACTGATTGCTATACCAACCCAAGCAATAAAACCAGTCATCCCACTAGCAGCTACAATGTATTCATATGCATCTCCACTTAAATGTTGCAAAGCAAAAATAAGAATGACTAGTATTCCAGTAGCAATTAAAGATACATATGGTACCCCATTTTTATTTGTTTTTCCAAAAGAATTATAAGCTAATTTATCTCTACTCATTGAATATAACATTCTTGTTGAAGCATACATTCCAGAGTTACCTGCTGATAATACACTTGTTAATATAACAGCATTCATAAATGAAGCAGCAAAAGCTAGTCCAGCGTTCTTAAATACTAATGTAAAAGGTGAAGTAGCTATACTATCACCACCGCCCATTAACGCTTCACTATCATATGGAATCAACATACCAATAATGAAAATAGCTAGAATGTAAAATAAAAGTATACGCCAAAACACTTGTTTAATCGCTTTTGGAACTGCCCTTTCTGGATTTTCAGATTCACCTGCTGTAATACCAATAAGTTCAGTTCCTTGGAATGAGAAGCCTGCGACTAGAAATACACCGAGAATTGATAGCAAGCTACCACCTAAATTCCCACCTAGTATTGGCCCATCTCCTTTTGTAAACGTATCAAATCCTACAAATTCTCCACCCATAATTCCTAAAATAGTTAAGATACCAATTCCTATAAATATGATGACTGTAACTACTTTGATAAGTGCGAACCAATATTCACTCTCTCCATATACTCTAACGGATAGAGAATTAAGCGCGAAAATAATAATAAGGAAGATACAACTCCAGACCCAAGCTGGTATGCCTTGCATAGGGGACCAATATTGTATAACTTGCGCTGCAATAGTAACATCAGCTGCTACTGTAATCACCCAGTTAAACCAATAATTCCATCCTAAAGCAAATCCTAGTGAGGGATCGACAAAGCGTGTAGCATAAGTACTAAATGAACCTGACACAGGCAAATATGTCGCCATCTCCCCTAACGACGTCATTAGAAAAAACACCATCGCTCCAATAACTGCATAGGCAATCAAAGCGCCCAATGCACCTGCGTCATGTATAGCTCCACCAGAAGTCATGAATAGACCAGTTCCTATACATCCCCCAATGGCAATCATTGAAATATGTCTATCTTTTAACCCTCTTTGAACACCGTCAATTTGTTTATTATTCTTATTCATAGAAGCTCCCTTTCCTTCATAAGTAGAGGCTAACTTGTTACCACATCAATGCATATCATTGTTGTAGATAAATTTGGTATAGATGATATAAAAGTGAAACGATATTAATATCATTTTACTTTTATATCGCTTGTCTTTTTATCTGTATCAATAATGTGAAAAGTGGTTACATACCTATAAGATATGCAACCACTTATGTTTATCTATATAAGGTAGCACATCACATAAAGTGACAGTACAACTTCTATTCGAAAGTTGTCCCAACAATGCTAACTTATGGAATTAACATCATTTCGGCATTATTACCTTTCGCTTATTCAACACTTGTCCCATACGACTTCTGATAAGTTAGTCATTAATAATGCAACCTCTAACTCTATTTATTATATTAATTTGTAATATACATGATATCCTTTATATTTTCAAGTTTATCTATGCTTTTTTAAACGGATTTCATCAATAACATTCCAAATAAATTCATCTTTTTCAACTGATTCTTGTTTTTCAGAACCATATTTTCTTACATTTACTTCTTGATTCTCTACTTCTTTGTCACCTACAACAATCTGATAAGGTATTTTTTTCATTTGAGCTTCACGAATTTTATATCCCATTTTTTCATTACGATCATCAATTTCAACGCGAACACCTTGCGATTTTAGTTCATCTTGTAAAAGTCTAGCATAATCATAATGTAAATCTACATTTACAGGAATAATTTCAACTTGCATTGGCGCCAACCAAGTTGGAAATGCACCTTTTGTTTCTTCAGTTAAAAATGCAACAAAACGTTCCATAGTAGAAACTACACCACGGTGTATAACTACAGGACGATGTTGTTCTCCATCTTGACCAATGTACGTTAAGTCAAAACGTTCTGGTAAAAGAAAATCAAGTTGTGCTGTTGATAAAGTTTCTTCTTTTCCCATTGCTGTTTTTACTTGAACATCTAACTTAGGTCCATAGAATGCTGCCTCACCAATGGCTTCTTCGTATGTTAAACCTAATTCATCTGATGCTTCTTTAAGCATTGATTCAGCTTTTTCCCACATTTCATCATCATCAAAATACTTGTGCTTATCTTCAGGATCTCTATAACTCAATCTGAAGCGATAATCTTCAAAACCAAAATCTTTGTATACATCTTGAATCATATTAACTACACGTTTAAATTCTTCCTTAATTTGGTCAGGTCTAACAAAAATATGAGAATCATTCAATGTCATTCCTCGAACACGTTGTAAACCTGATACTGCACCACTTGCTTCGTAACGATGCATAGTACCCAATTCAGCAATACGTATAGGTAATTCGCGATAAGAATGGGGTTTATTTTTATAAATCATCATATGATGTGGACAGTTCATTGGTCTTAAGACCATAGCCTCGTCTTCATCTAACTTCATTGCTGGGAACATATCTTCTTGATAATGATCCCAGTGACCAGATGTTTTATATAAATCAACATTGGCTAATACTGGTGTGTAAACATGATCGTATCCCATACTTACTTCTTTATCGACAATATAACGTTCTATTTCCCTACGTATTGTAGCACCATTTGGTAACCATAACGGTAAACCAGCACCAACGAGTTGATTATTTGTAAACAATTCTAAATCTTTACCAATTTTACGATGATCACGCTCACGACGTTCTTCCAACATTTTTAGATGTGCTTTCAAATCTTTTTTGTCAAAGAATGCTGTACCATAAATTCGTTGTAACATTTTATTATCACTATTTCCACGCCAATATGCACCAGCTGTAGATAATAGTTTGAACTCTTTAATTTTAGAAGTTGAAGGTACATGTACGCCTCGACAAAGATCAGTAAATTCACCTTGTGTATAAAGTGTTACACTTTCATCATCAGGAATTGCATCAATAAGTTCTAATTTATAAGGATCATCCTTGAAGAAGTCTTTTGCTTCTTCTTTACTAACTACTTCTCTTACAATTTTATGATTTTCGTTCACAATTTGTTTCATTGTTTTCTCAATTTTATCAAAATCATCTGATGAAACCTTATCATCCATATCAAAATCATAATAGAATCCGCCTTCTATTACAGGACCAACACCAAATTTAACGTCACCGTATAAACGTTTTAATGCTTGTGCCATTAAATGAGCTGTTGAATGACGAAGTACTTCTAACGCTTCTTCACTCCCAGGCGTAATAATTTCAATAGTTCCATCTTGTTCTAAAGGGCGTGTTAAATCGACAAGTTGACCATTGAATTTTCCCGCAACTGCCTTTTTTCTTAATCCTGGACTAATTGATTGAGCGATGTCTTCTGTAGTAGTCCCTTTATCAAATTCTTTTGTATTACCATCTGGAAATTGAATATTAATTTGATTCATATGTTATCCTCCTATTTAATAAAACATCTGATCGTTGGCTTATTGAATAAATTGACTTTACTGAGCATAAAAAAACTCGCCCCCTATCAAGGGACGAGTTTGTCGTGGTACCACCCTAGTTAAGTATATGAAAAACATGCGTGACCAGTCATATACTATACTCTACATAAGATAACGGTCTTGAGCCGGATATTCATTACAAATATCAATAATAACGAAGTAGTAATAATTTAATGTGTTAGCCATATTCTCATCAGTTAATGACTTTCTGTGTAACAGAGATTAAATTATCGTATCTTCAATAGTTTCAACGATTAAGATTTATCTCTATTATACACCACATACTTTAAAATTCAATTGTTTCTATAATTTTTGCCAGTCAAATAATAAGGTGACGATAAAGTTTTAATTCTTTCAATAATTCTAGCTGCTTTAGTCTTTTCAGTGCCATCTCTAGTTATTGAAAGATGATGCTCAAGTTCACTATAATTAAAATTAGAACTAAAAAATGTAGGAAGTTCATGTACCATTCTATAATGTAATAAAGGACCAATCACTTCATCTCTTACCCACGGTGTGACTTCTTCTGCGCCAATGTCATCTAACATCAAAATATTAGCTTCTCTCACACGTTGTAATTTTTTTTCAAAACTACCGTCTTTAAAACCACCTTTTAAAGTGCGTATAAATTCTGGTAAATATACAATAGTTGATGAAATCTTTTGCGATTTAAGTTGATTTGCAATAGCACCCAATATGAATGATTTTCCTGTACCAAAAGGCCCATATAAATATAATCCTTTTACTTTTTCATCATTAGTAATTGCTGTACAGATTTTGTCAGCTGCCATTGCTACATCAAGTCTCTCTCGATTATTCATATAAATATCTTTTAGCTTTGCATGAAGTGTATCTCTTTGCATATGGTGAGATATAATAAGTTGTGAATCGAATCGTTCCTCATCATGTTTTATTTTACACGGGCAAGGTAGATATCTAATTTTGATTCTTTCATTTTCGATATATAGTTCAGGAACATGTCCTTTTACAAAATTCGGACAATCATCATAGCGATGTCCATCATAGACTTTTTGTTGGTCTTTATACTCTTGAAGAACATTTAAATCTTCGTCTATCATCTCATTAGTTATATGACTACGATTTTTCTCAAGAAAATGTTTAACGTCAGGATCATTAATCACATTTTGTTTTATTTTTTGTATACGTTTATCTAGATTTTGAGAATCGCCCATGATATTTCTGAAACTTTTCATTAATTATCTTCCTCCTTCCACTTTTGATTTAACTTTTCAAGAAATGCTTGTCGATCTTCTTCGAGGGTGTCATCATTTATATCTTTATTATCTTCTTGATTGTCCCTATTTTGAAGCCATTTAGGCGTCTTTTCTTTGGATAAAAATTGATTTTGTCTTCCACGATTGTTCTGCCGTTTATCATTAGAATGTGTTTCATAATTTTTAGGTTGATTAACTTGTAATGCGTATTCATATGCTTGTTTGGCATTTGAAATACCAATTTTCTTCCAGTTAGAAGCAATTTCGAAAATATAAGATTTTGGCAACTTCATATCTTCTTTTAGCATAACAAACTGTAAAAGTATATTGATTACACCAAAATTCATTTTTTCACGGTTAATCAATTCTTCTATCATACTTTTTTGCGACTGTGTAGGTTCTGAATCAGACCAACTTGCTAACATATCAATCGGACTTGTTTCATCTAGCAGTTGTAACCAATCATTTGTAGTATCTTTTGTGTGTCGATCTTTTTTTTCATCGTTAGTTTTATGTGTTTGATGCTCTAATTTAGGCAATTGATTATCATGTTCAATCAGATAATAAGTTCTAGCTTGCTTACGCATTTCTTCAAAAGATAACTGTTGTGCACTGGTAATGGAGCTTAATATAACATTTTTCATGCCATCTTCAGTAATCCCATAAAGCGTCGCAAGTTGTATAATCAAATTCTTAGCTTCTTTATCGATAATTTCATTACTAATAAAATGATGGTTCAACATCTGTCTCAACATTTCAAAATCAAAAGTTTCATTAGATAAATCTATACCATTATAATGTTTGATTTGCTTTAAATTAATTTGATCTGAAACATTGACCTTTTTAGGTACATTGAATACTTCTGTAAATTTTCTAGTGGTCTGTTGATATTTGCTTAAATCTTTCTCATCTTTTTCGAAATAAGATTTAAGTGCTTGATAACGTTTTTTATCAACCTCACTAAATAAAAATACTGATAACATAGGATCATTAAAAAATTGATAGGCTGTTGGAGGCTGAATTAACTCATAAACAAAGTGAGAATACTTTTCTTCATGCCTTACAAATGTTTTAATCAATCCAATAGCCTCTAAATTGTCCATTTGCTCCCTAAAATCTAATAAGTTAATTTTTAGTTCATTCATGAATATATAATGCGTTAACCCGAGATGTTGACTTTCGTCTATGAATTGACTCATAAAATGATAGAGTCCTATTGATTCAACTCCAATTAAAGGGGTAAATAGTCGATTTAAAATATCTAAATGTTGTGAGGTGAATTCGAAATGTGTAATCACCTCAAATCCATCTTGTGGTTTTAGACCATATTCATAGGTTTGTAACCCCATCTATTTATCACTCCGTTTATTATCACTCAAGATACCTTGCATTGACTCTAAGAGTTGATCAACATCTTTGAATTCTTTATATACAGATGCAAATCTTACATAAGAAACTTGGTCAACATGCATTAATAAATTCATAACATGCTCGCCAATTTCTCTAGAAGAAATTTCAGTTTGTCCTTCATCTCTAAGTTGCCACTCCACTTTATTAGTTATGTCTTCAAGTTGTTGATAACGCACTGGTCGTTTCTCGCAAGATCTTACTAAACCATTTAATATTTTTTCTCTTAAAAATTGTTCTCTAGTTCCATCTTTCTTCACTACTATTAATGGACTTACTTCAATATGTTCAAATGTTGTAAAACGCGTTCCGCAATTTTCACATTCTCTTCTACGTCTAATCGCATTGGCCTCATCTGCATGTCTAGAATCAACCACTCTGGAATGTGTAGAATTACATTTTGGGCATTTCATATATATCACCCTCCCAAGTTTGATCACCGTACATTATACTATAAAAGTACTGTGTAAAAAAGAAAGGTCAATTACAACTATAAATGAAAGAATGTAATGATACATTGATAACACCACTATGTGTAAAAAAGGAAAATATATCTTATAAATAAAGGTTTTAGTGTACTATGTTATTTATTAAAAATATTACATTTTAACGTGATTAAACATATTAAATGAATTTCAATCATTTAAGTGTACTACACAATTTTATAAATACGACCAAAAGTACCATTATTAAATTATAATTTGAAAGATGATTCGTTAAAATCATCTCATTTCAAAATCATCTCAACTTGATTAATAAATAATGACTATGGATTATTTTTCTATAAAGAAAGTATCTAGTAATATGTCTAAAGCTAATTGGTTATCTATAATAACATCAATGGTGCTTCAACTTTGTTTAGGGCTATTTGTATATAAATAAACCTGAGATAATATGGCTATCTCAGGTTTAGTGCAAGTATAAATATTCAGTTAAATGGCTTTTACCATTGCTTTATCATCAATTAATTGTCCAATTTTGTCAGCTACTTCAACAACTCTATTCGAATACCCCCATTCATTATCATACCAAGCGATAACTTTCACCTTATTTTGTCCCATAACCATCGTAGATTGAGAATCAATAATAGCTGAATGAGGATTTGTGTTAAAGTCTACAGAAACTAAAGGAGCTTCTTCAACATCAAGAACACCTGTTAAATCGGCATTTTTAAATGCATCATTAACTTGTGTAACTGTAACATTCTGTTCTAAATCAACAACTAAATCAACGAGAGAGACATTTTTAGTTGGTACTCTTAAAGCCATTCCATGAAGTTTACCTTCAACTTCAGGCAATACTTCTTTAAGTGCTTTAGCAGCACCTGTTGACGTTGGAATAATACTTTCATTACAAGAACGTGCTCTTCTTAAATCTTTGTGTGGATTATCAATATTTTTTTGATCATTTGTTATCGCATGAACAGTTGTCATCAGACCATTTATGATTCCAAATTTATCATTGAGGACTTTTGCAACTGGACCGATACAATTAGTAGTACAAGATGCATTACTAAAGATATCGTATGTATCAATATCAAGTTGATTATCATTGACTCCTTTAACAATCATTTGAACGTCTCCACCTTTAGACGGTCCAGTGAGTAATACCTTTTTAGCACCTGCATTAATATGAGCAACTGCTTTATCTCCGTGATTAAATTTACCTGTCGCTTCTATAACAACATCAATATCCATCTCATTCCATGGTAAATTTTCTGGATTGCGATCAGAAAGTAATTTAATTTCATGTCCATTCACTTTAATACCACTTTCTATCGGTTCAACTTTTTTATCATAAACTCCATGCGTCGTATCATAATTAAGTAAATGTGCAATTGTTTCAGGTGGATAACTAGCGTTAATCGCTTTCACATTTAAATTTTTATTATTTAGTGCTATTCGTAACACCATTCTACCTATTCTACCCATACCGTTAATTGCAATATTCGTTGCCATTCAAAGCACCCCTTGTTTTATATGTTATACTTTATGGAAATAGTATAACATATTCAATTTTAAATGAAAGCGTTTACTGACAAATTTATCTATAAATATAAATTAAGCTTTATCATTTATAAGATTTTGATTCAAACATTGACTATGGAATTGAATAAATAAGGATTCTAATAAAACATCTACTTTTGTATTTACTCTATATCGATTAATCGTTTTATAAGAAGAATTTTGAATTTGTGAAAACCACATCATTCGAATACTATCATTAAGAAATTTTTCTACCCGAAAATACAGATTATGTGTAGGCATATAACACTACTTTCAACATCATATTGGGATGCTATAATGTTGCGCAACGATGCGGTCTGAATTCAGTATCGGGAATTGTTTCAACAATATCATTCGCATATTGTGACATATCATGTGTGGGAATATGTACTGAAGTTTCCTTTAGTAAAGTAAGTTGAGTCATATTATAATCTTTATACATAAGGTACCTCGTTAATTTAGTTTAGTGGTATTTGTTAAATTATACGAAAGGACCTTATTTTTGAAAGTATTTCAATGTTAAATTACATATAAATACAAAGTATTTGGGCGAAACTCATGAGAAAATAGGACAAGCTGAAGACTACAGGCTGAAGCTGTCCCCTAAGAAAGCGAGCCAACAATACGAAGTATTGTAAATAAAGAAGCCAGTAAATGAATTTATAAAAACTCATTTACTGGCTATTTTGCTAGGGATTATGTCCCAGCCTAATTTGTGGCTCTAATTGTTAGTGTTTAATATGTAATTATTTATTTATAATACATACACTTAGTGATAACAATATAAAAGCATTCTATACGATTTTCATTATATTTACTATTCACTCTCAGATTGAATATACCCTTCTTCTTCAAGTAATTTTTGTAAATTTTGTTTAAGTTCTAATTTATCACCTAGATTATCTATCACATGATCTGCCATCCTACTTTTTTTATCTATAGATATTTGACTATATACACGTGCTTTTGCATCTTCTAATGATAAATTATTCCTTTCCATTAAACGATCGATTTGAATACTTTCAGAAGTGTAAACCACCCAAACTTCATCTACAGTATCTTGTAATTCATTTTCGTACAACAATGGGATATCCATAATTACATGATATCCATGTTCTAGATAATTGTTTTTCTCTTGTTCCATTATCTCTCTTACAATAGGATGAACTATTTCATTAAGAGCCTCGCGTAAGTCAGGATGATTAAAAACAATCTCTCCTACATATTGACGATTCATCTCACCATTTTCGTCAATTGCTTCTTCCCCAAAAATCTCTTTAACTTGTTCAAGTCCCTTAGATCCTTTTTTAACTGCTTCGCGTGAAGCAATATCAGCATCTACGATTTTAAACCCATATGCTGTTAATAATTCTGAAACAGTTGATTTTCCAGTGGCAATACCACCTGTTATCCCAATCACTTTAGACATTATTTCACTCTTCCTTTATCTCTGACAGTTTGGACAAAAATGACTATTTCTTCCAGCTATCACTTTTGTTTCAATCGAATGACCACAAACCTTGCACTTTTTTTGTTTATATACATTTAAATGTAATTGCATTTGTCCTGTTTTACCATCTGCGTGCCTATAATCTGAAATACTAGTACCTCCATATTTTATACCCTCTTCTAAAACTTCTCGAACATAATAAAAGAGAGATTTTCTTTCTTGTTTAGTGAGTGAATTTGTAATTTTATCCGGAGTAATACCAGCTCTGAATAAAGCTTCACAGGCATAGATATTTCCAGCTCCTGCTATAACACGATGATCAAGAATCGTTTGTTTTATTGGTTTGTTCTTATATTTTTTCAAAGTCAAACATTCTAAATAGTGTTCAAATGCCACCTCTTCAAATGGTTCTGGAGCGATTTCTAATAAAGAGGGATAACTATCAAAATTGACTATATTTCTGATTTCTCCAAACCGTCTGATATCAGAATAGACTAATTTTTGATCATTATCCAAATCGAAAATGACTTGCCAATGCTTTCGATAATTCGGTGTACTTATCTCATCAAGGTTATTAACAACGAAAAAACCGCCTGCCATACCTAAATGACTAACTAAGATTCTGTCTTCGTCATGATAGGCTATATAAAATATAATGTACTTACTTCTTCTCTCAACTTTTTTTATAACATAACCTTCAGTAAGTTTTTTAAAAGTATCTAATTCCATACCTTTTATAATCGTCTCACGGTGATTATTCTTACCGTTAATTACATTTTTAGCAAAAGTTACTTTCTCTATTTTTGCACTTTTTATTAATGGCTCAATACCTCTTTTAACATGTTCAACTTCAGGTAGTTCAGGCATGATATTATCCTTTCTTTATTTAGCATCGTACCATGTTGCACCATAATTAGAATCTACTTTTAAAGGTACATCAAGCACTAATGCTTGTTCCATAATTTCTTCTACAAATTTACTAAAATCTTCTACTTCTGATTTTGGTATTTCAAATATGAGTTCATCATGAACTTGTAATAATAACTTAGCATGATATTTAGTTTCTTTAATCTTTTCACTGAATTTAACCATTGCTAATTTTATTATGTCAGCCGCACTACCTTGAATGGGCGTATTCATTGCTGTTCTTTCTGCAAAACTTCTTAAATTAAAGTTTCTACTTGTTATATCAGGAATGTATCGACGACGATGAAGTAGTGTTTCTACATAACCTTGTGCTTTTGCATCTTTAACAATGTCAGACATATATTGTTTTACACCTGGAAAACTAGCTAAATAATCATCAATAAATGCTTTAGCTTTTTTTCTAGTGATACCCAAGCTCTGACTCAATCCATAATCGCTGATGCCGTAAACAATACCAAAGTTAACAGCTTTTGCTTGACGTCTCATTAAACTATCAACCTGATCAGATTCAACATTAAATACTTTCATTGCTGTTGCAGTGTGAATATCATGTCCGTTTATAAATGCATGTTTTAAACTTTCATCTTGCGTGATATGCGCAAGTACACGTAACTCAATTTGTGAATAATCAGCAGATAAAATCACACTATCCTTAGAAGTTGGTTTAAAAGCCTTTCTAATCTTTCTTCCTTCTTCTAATCGTATAGGTATATTTTGTAAATTAGGATCTACACTAGATAATCTACCAGTTTGAGCAAGCGTTTGATTAAAACGTGTGTGAATTCTATGATCTTTGCTTATTACTTTTTGTAATCCCTCTACATACGTAGATTGCAACTTAGAAAGTTGTCTATATTCTAAAATATCATCTATTATAGGATGCTCACCTTGTAGTTTTTCTAATACATCTACAGCTGTTGAATAGCCCGTTTTGGTCTTCTTAATGACAGGCAATTGTAATGTTTCAAATAAAACAACACCTAATTGCTTAGGAGAATTTATATTAAATGCTTCACCAGCAGACTCATGAATATTGGAAATTAATACATCTAATTTTTTTTGAATTTCGAATTCCATTTCTTTCAAATCATTGATATCGGTATATATACCAATTTCTTCCATTTCACTTAAAATTCTTGCTAATGGTAATTCTAAATCTTTCAACAGTTCAATTTGATTATAATCTTCTAACTGTGATTTCATGATTGGAGTTACAGCTGATATAGCTTCTGTCACGGAAGCAATGTGTTCGTTTAAAATTGATTCTTCAGGTATATGATGTTTCTTACCTTTCCCAAAAACTGTAATATTATCTTTTACATAATTTTGTCCATATAAACCTACAACAGATTTAACGTCATCAATAGAACGTGATGGGTCAATAATATAGCTTGCTAACATAACATCAAATTCAATATTTTCTATATTAATCCCCAATCGATGAGCAGATACATAAGTCTTTTTTGCATCATAGACAATTTTGGTTGTATTTTTATCTTCAAGCCATCGAACTAAATTTTTATAATTCTTTACATCATCAGCATTTATTACTACATGTTGATGATTTGTATAAAAACCAAATTTGAGAATAGCGTCTTTAAGATAATTAGTACCTTCAAGTTCAAAATGTATTACCGCTTCATTTAAATCATTCAAATCTACATTTTGAAAGTCTTGCTCAATTTCAAAAGTTTTATCTATAACTTCTTCATTATTAGAAGGTGTGTCTATATCTGCTAGTAGCTGTTTAAATTCTAGCTTTTTAAATAGTTCAATTTTTTCTGCAGTGTCGTCTTGAAGAGTTAATTTTGTATCTTCTAATGATACTTCAATCGGACTGTGAACATTGATTGTTGCTAAATCTTTACTCATTAAGGCATCAGCTTTACTATTAATGAGTTTTTCTTTTAATTTTTTTGCAGTAACCTCCTCAATATGTTCATAGACCCCTTCTACTGACTCAAATTGATTAAGTAATTTAATTGCCGTCTTTTCGCCGACACCAGCGACTCCAGGAATATTGTCAGAGGTATCCCCCATTAGACCTTTCATATCGATAATTTGTTTCGGCACTAACCCCTGATATTTCTCTGCTATAAATTCAGGTGTATAATGATCAACGTCGGTAACACCTTTTTTTGTATAATATATTGTAACATTATCAGTGGCTAATTGAGTTAAGTCTCTATCACCTGTAATGATAATGGTTTCAAAATCAGCTTCATCAGCTTGTCTACTTAATGTTCCTATAATGTCATCAGCTTCATAATTATCAAGTTCATATCTTTTAATATGATACGCATCTAATAGTTGACGAATATATGGAAATTGTTCACTTAGTTCAGGTGGAGTTTTTTGACGACCACCTTTATATTCACTGTACTTAGAATGTCTGAAAGTCGTTTTACCTGCATCAAATGCAACTAAAAAATGATTCGGTTTTTCTTCTTTAATTATTTTTTCTAAAAGCATAGCAAAGCCGTAAACTGCATTTGTATGAATACCTGCATGGTTTGAAAGTAAAGGAAGAGCATAAAACGCTCTAAAGCTTAAACTATTACCATCTATTAATACTAATTTATTCAAAATACGTAACCTCCAGAACAGATTTACATATATTTTAGCATATATACAAATACATAACGAGTAAGCGAGTTTAGTACTCACTACGCATTAACTATTACTAATAGTTAACTTATAAATGCTAAAAAAATATTAAGTTAAATGCTTCTTAAAAATTTCCCATCTATGAGTTTGCACTCATCTTATGTCTGTCAATGACAATATGTATTTTGATTTTAATTAATAGCATGAGTCTTAACATTATATTTCTAAATAATCACTACAACAAAGGACACCACTTTGTCTGTACCAACAATGTAGTGCCCTCAAATTTAATTATCATTAAATAGAACTTTGAATATCGAACCTTTGCCAGGTTCACTTTTAACGTCTATTCTACCATTGTGTGCTTCAACAATATGTTTTGTTATAGAAAGACCAAGTCCTGTACCGCCTGAATCTCTACTTCTAGCTTTATCTACACGATAGAAACGTTCAAATATACGCTTTTGATCTGTTTCACTTATACCAATACCATAATCTTGAATCTCTAAATAAACTTTATTGTCATTTCTATATACTCTTACTATTACCTTATTATCTTCTGAGGAATAATTTATAGCATTTGATAGTAAATTAGTAATAACTTGCGCTATTTTATTTTCATGTGCCTCAATGATGACATCTTTTTCGATTTCAGATTGTATTTTGATTCTCTTATTTTGTGCTTGTGTTTGCAAATTATCTATTATATTAATAGCTAATTCAGACAAATTCATGTAATTTATTTCAAGTTCTTTTTGCTGTTCAATATGTGATAAATCTAATAAGTCTGTAACCAATGACTCTATTCTATTAGATTCTTTTAAAATAATATTTAAAAACATATCAAGCGATTGTTCATCATTTTTAGCACCTTCAATCAGAGTTTCTGCAAAACCTTTGATTGAAGTAATCGGTGTTTTGAGTTCATGTGACACATTAGCAACAAATTCCCTTCTAAGGTTTTCTAATTTCTGCAAATTAGTAATGTCATGAAGCACAACCACCATACCTTGTAAATTTTTTTTAGATTTAGTTAAAATGGGGATGCAAGATACATCGAAATATTTAGTATGTACGTTATTAATATCAACTTCTAATTGTTCATAGATAACTTTTTCAGTTCTAAAACTTTCAATAATCAATTTTTCGATACTATCATCTATGAAACCAATGTAACTTTTATTTTCTACCATTTGATCAGGGTTAAACACCTGATAATAAGCATGATTAGCAACTACAATTTCTCCATGTTTATCAATCATCAGTACTGAACTCGGTATATTTTCTAAGGTAGTTTTTAATCTATTGGATTGAATTTTTTGACTATTGTTTAATTTTTGCAATCGTCGCGCTAAGTCATTTGTAGTCACAAATAATGCTCTAGTTTCCTTCACATTACTTTCTGGAACACGAACATGGTAATATCCATCTGCAAGAAGTGATGTAGCATAAGTTACTTCATTGATAGGTCTAATATATGTTCGATTGATACTTCTACTTGCTAAATAAACCGTAAATAATACAATGACTCCAACAATAGACAAATATTTCCATAAATCCTTTTGTAAATCAATAATTTCATTATTAATTCCACTTATGTATATTGTTTTATTATCTATTGTATTCTTATAGGTGTAACGCATACCGAGTTTTGTATTTTTATTGATTAATTTCGAAGGATTAGCTTCATTATCAATTCTATGGTCAATATTTTTAATATTTCCACTTGAGTAAATAATTTTATCTTTATCGTTCTCTTTTATTAATATGATATTTTTTTCATTATGAGCTATATTAGTGATTTCTTTCTCTTTATTATTATTAAAGAGATTAATATAATTACGAGCTTCACTATCTAAGCTTTTAATTTGATTACTAGTTAATGTTTGATAAATTGTGTTGTGAATGATAGCGCCTAAACCAATAAAACTAATGATTGTAATAGTACTAATTAATAGTAATAAACGCAGATGAAACTTCAACATTAAGCTTTAGGTCTCTCCAGTTTATAACCTAAACCTCGTACAGTCTTTATCAATTTAGGTTGCTTAGGATTTTCTTCCAATTTATCTCTTAAGTGGCTTATATGTACATCAACAATTCGAGAATCTCCAGCGAATTCATAATTCCACACTGAATTCAACATATGTTCTCGGGTAATAACTCTTCCTTGTCTTTCAATTAAATATAATAACAATTCAAATTCTTTTGGCGTCAATTCTAATAATTCATCTTCTTTATAGACTTCAAAGAATTCAGGTCGTATTCTAATTGAACCAATGATAATATCTTCATCATCAACATCTTCTTTTTCAATTTCATTAACAAATTGAGAACGTCTTAATATTGCTTTAACTCTGGCAACTACCTCTCTAGGTGAAAATGGTTTTGTCATATAATCATCAGCACCTAGTTCTAGTCCTAAAACTCGATCAAATTCATCGTCCTTTGCTGTCAACATTAAAATCGGTACTAAATTTTTATCAGACCTGATTGTTTTACATACTTCTATACCATCTTTTTTTGGCAACATAACGTCTAATACAATTAGTTCCGGTTGTTCGGTTTCAACTTTTTTCAATGCCTCTTCACCATCATAAGCGACTTCGACTATATACCCTGCTGTTTCTAAATTATATTTTAGTAAGGTCACGATGGATTGCTCATCATCAACCACTAATATTTTTTGTGACATAGTGTGCCTCCTAATCTTTTTATACATTTATATTATAACTGATATTTAAATGGAAATAATATAGCTATACATCAAATTTACATAATCTTAATAAAAGTTATAATTTTACCCGTAAAAATTATACATGATAGTAACGTCGACTTATATTTTGTTGAAGGAAACTTTATTAAAAGAAATATGAAATTTAAACAGAGTGATTGTTCAAGATAAGAAGTGGGTTAAATTTGTATTAAATAAACATTTCTATCCCAATTCCAACTTGCTGTGTTTGTACAATTTATTGATGATATTCTATCTACTGGGTCGCAATGAAGTAAAAAAATGTTAGGATTATTTTAAATTCATTGATCATACAAAAAAACCTGAGACACTAATATTTTATGTCTCAGGTTCTTTGAAATTTTTATAAAAAAGTTATCTAATATTCTTAATTAGTTCATCAGCAAAATCAGATGTTGAAACTTCTTTTGCACCATCCATAAGACGTGCAAAATCATATGTTACGATTTTTGAAGCAATTGTTGCTTCAATAGAGTCAGTGATTTTATCTGCGGCTTTTTGCCAACCTAAATGTTCCAGCATTAAAACTGAACTTAAAATTTCTGATGACGGATTAACCTTATTTAAACCAGCATATTTAGGTGCAGTACCATGTGTTGCTTCAAAAATAGCATGTCCAGTTTCATAGTTAATGTTAGCACCAGGCGCAATACCAATGCCTCCAACTTGAGCTGCGAGAGCATCAGAGATATAGTCACCATTTAAATTCATAGTTGCCACAACATCATGTTCAGCTGGACGTGTTAATATTTGTTGTAAGAAGATATCAGCGATAGAGTCTTTAATAATAATTTTACCTTCTTGTTCAGCTTTACTTTGTGCTTCATTCGCAGCATCTTTACCCTTTTGTTCAACAATTTCATCATATTGTTGCCATGTAAACACTTTATCACCAAATTCATTATGAGCTAAATCATAGCCCCACTGCTTAAATGAACCTTCAGTAAATTTCATAATATTACCTTTATGAACTAAAGTTACTGATTTACGATCATTATCAATTGCATATTGAATAGCCGCTCTTACTAGACGTTCTGTACCTTCTTTGGATACTGGTTTTATACCAATACCAGAAGTTTCAGGGAAACGAATATTTGTTGCTCCCATTTCATTTTGTAAGAAATCGATAACTTTTTTTACTTCTGATGTACCTTGTTTAAATTCTATCCCTGCGTATATATCTTCGGTATTTTCACGGAAAATAACCATATCAACATCTTCAGGTCGTTTAACCGGTGAAGGAACGCCTTTGAACCAACGTACCGGACGTAAACAAGTAAATAAATCTAACTCTTGTCTCAGTGCTACGTTTAACGAACGAATTCCACCACCAATTGGAGTTGTTAAAGGACCTTTAACAGCAATTAAATATTCTTTAATTGTTTCTAACGTTTCTTGTGGCAACCATTCTCCAGTTTCATCGTAAGCTTTTTGACCTGCTAAAACTTCTTTCCATTCTATACGTT
This sequence comes from Staphylococcus sp. HMSC065D05, assembly GCF_001813195.1. NCBI lineage: Bacteria > Bacillati > Bacillota > Bacilli > Caryophanales > Staphylococcaceae > Staphylococcus > Staphylococcus sp. HMSC065D05. The sequence goes on along the minus strand of NZ_KV811746.1, from coordinate 267,202 downwards.
TTTCTCCATTATACGCTTTTTCAACAGCTGCATCGATTACTCGGCTAGCTGCTTTCCAAATATCAGGTCCAATACCATCACCAATAATAAACGGAATAATAGGTTCGTTAGGTACATTTAAACCATCTTTACCCTGTGTTATTTTTTCTGCAGACATACAATTAACCTCCATATTTTTAAGTTATAATACTAATTTATTTTATGATCTTTCTTCAATAGGCACATATTTACGATTTTGTTCACCTATATATTTAGCTCTTGGTCGCATAATTCTATTGTCTCGATATTGCTCTAAAATATGAGCAATCCAACCAGAAGCACGACTTACTGCAAATATTGGTGTGAATAAATCATGTGGAATATTCATACTATGATAGACTGTAGCACTAAAGAAATCGACATTAGGAATAAGTCCTTTTTCTTCTTTCATTCTCTTCTCAATGGCTAATGACATTTCAAACAGTTCACTTTGCCCTGTTTCTTCAGTGATTTTACGGCTCATTTCTCTTAAATATTTAGCTCTTGGATCACCATCTTTATAAACACGATGACCAAAGCCCATAATTTTATCTTTATTTGCAAATCTTTCATCTAAATAGTGATCAACATTATCAATGCTACCTATTTCTTTAAGCATTGACATCACTCGTTCATTTGCGCCACCATGTAATGGTCCTTTTAATGAACCAATAGCTGCAACAACACCTGAATACATATCTGATAACGAAGATACTGCGCAACGTGCTGTAAATGCAGATGCGTTAAGTTCATGATCAGCATGTAAAATTAATGCCTTATTAAATGCTTCAACTTCAACTTCTGTTGGTAGTTCTCCCCTTAACATATATAAGAAATTTGCTGCATAACTAAGTTCAGAATTAGGTTTAACAGGTTCTTTACCGTCTCTAACTCTAGCGAAAGCCGTTACTAAAGAAGCGATTTTAGCTTGAATACGAATAGCTCTATCATATTTATTCTCATCAGATTCATTTTCCGCTTCTGGATCAAAATGAGCTACATAAGATACTGATGTACGTAGAGCAGTCATTGGATGGACATGATCTGTCACATACTCCTCAAAATGCTTGTATACTCTAGTGTTAAGAGTCATATAATCAAATAATTTTTCTTTTAATTCACTTAGCTCTTTTTCATTAGGAAGTCTATAATTCCATAGTAAAAAAATTATTTCTTCAAATTGCGCGTTTTCTGCGAGATCGTCAATATCATAGCCCGCATATGTTAACTGACTGTCAATTATTGAGCTAATTTTAGTTTCAGCTGCAATAACCCCTTCTAAACCTCTTTTTAATTCTGCCATGATAAATTTCCCCTTTACTGTTTCTTTATGAAATGGCTTTCAATAAATATTATAGCTAAATTCAAACAATTTGTGAAACATTAAAAACATTCTCATATCAGTACAAGAAAAATCACTAGTCACCACTTATAATATTTGCCTTCTAAAACCCCTAACAACACAGGTTTCCCCATACTTATCTCCTCCAAAAAATCACAATTGATTATGTCTTTTCGTTTAGTTATCAAGAATGATTAAAAAATATTAATAATAATTATGGTGAATTTTCACACTTTTTTTCGAAAAGAATTGTATAAATTGCATTATAAGTGCATAATATATATATCTTATAGTAAGGGAGTTGTCTTATGGCTGAGAATTTACAAAGAGAATTGAGCAATAGACATGTTCAATTAATTGCCATCGGAGGTGCTATAGGAACTGGTCTGTTCCTAGGTGCCGGACAAACTATCGCAATGACTGGTCCCTCAATATTACTTACTTATATTATTATAGGGTTCATGTTATTTATGTTCATGCGTGGATTGGGAGAAATTATTATTCAAAATACGAACTTCAAATCTTTTGCTGACGTGACCAACACATATATAGGACCGTTCGCAGGATTTGTAACTGGTTGGACTTACTGGCTATGCTGGATTATTACTGGTATGGCTGAAGTGACTGCAGTTGCCAAATATATAAGTTTTTGGTTCCCAGATATACCTAATTGGATTAGTGCTTTATTTTGTGTACTTATTCTAATGTCTTTCAATTTATTAAGTGCAAAGTTGTTTGGTGAGCTTGAATTCTGGTTCGCAATCATCAAAATAGTTACAATCATTGCATTAATCGTTATAGGTGTAATCATGATTTTATTCGCATTCAAGACACCATTTGGTAACACAAGTTTAACTCATTTGTATCAACATGGAATTTTTCCAAAAGGAGCTTCTGGATTCTTTATGTCATTCCAAATGGCATTGTTCTCATTTGTTGGTATTGAAATGATTGGTGTTACTGCAGGCGAGACAAAAGATCCAGAAAAAACTATACCTAAAGCTATCAATAGTGTACCTATTAGAATTTTAATCTTTTATGTAGGTGCATTAGCAGTCATCATGTCTATTATTCCATGGGATAAAGTAGATCCAGATAATAGTCCATTCGTTAGATTGTTTGCATTAATTGGTATACCATTTGCAGCAGGAATAATTAATTTCGTTGTTTTAACAGCTGCTGCCTCTTCATGTAACAGTGGTATTTTCTCAAACAGCAGAATGCTTTATGGACTTTCAAACCAAAATCAAGCACCACCAACATTTGCTAGTACTAATAAACATGGTGTGCCACATAAAGCGATCATTGCATCATCAGCTTTATTGTTAATTGCAGCGCTACTGAATTACATATTCCCTGATGCAACACTTGTATTTACTTATGTAACTACGATTTCTACAGTATTATTTGTTGTGGTTTGGGCATTAATTATTATTGCTTATATTAACTATAGTCGTAAAAATCCAGAACTTCATAAGAAAGCAACATATAAACTACCAGGCGGTCAATACATGGGATACCTTATTCTTATTTTCTTTGTTTTTGTATTTGCCTTGTTATTTATTAATGTTGATACAAGAAGAGCGATTTACTGCACGCCTATTTGGTTTATTTTATTAGGTTTAATGTACTTAAGATACAAAAAAGCTAATAAAGAAGCACGATAAAATTTACATCGACACTTAGTAATTTCTGATTACTAGTGTCGATTTTTTAATTTGTTTTAGTGATATACTTTTCTTACTTTTTACTAATTGATGTCATCTAGAAGCCTCTGATCTTATCTTGTTAATTTCTTCAATTTTTATTTTTCAATGAATCATTCTTCTATTACTTTTATTAGTCAAACATAGAAAAATCCCTATATATTTAATTTTTTATAATTTGTTTTGTAAGTTATAAAAAGAATAAATTAGGATACAGATGACATTTGATTTTTTACCTTAAAATCGATAACTAGTATTGAAAAAGGTTGATTTAATCATTTTTAATTTCAATAATTAACTACCCTAATAATAAGAGCCTGGAACATAAATCAATGTTCCAGGCTCTCTTATGAATAGCTTTAAAGCTTTGTGATTATCAAATCTTCTTTTTTAATTTATCATTTGTTAAATTAAAGAACGTTAGCATAACCTTCAAACACTTTACCTTGTGACGCATCTAAAGTCACTAACATATCATTTTTAATTTCTTTAGTTGCTTGTTCTACACCAACAACAGTAGGTATACCTTTTTCTAAACCTATAATTGCGCTTGGTGAAGTAATACCATTTTCTTCTGTAATTAGACCTATAGCTTTTTCAACATATGGTACTAATGTTTCATCAACAGAATTTGTAATGATAACTTTATCAGATAAATCTTTACCTTCTAAGTCACTTGCACTATCTGCAACAATTGCGTGGCCTACAACAGATCCTCTACCAACACCTTGGCCTTTAGCAATCTCATCACCTACTAAGTGGATTTTCATCATATTTGTAGTTCCTTTTTCTCCAGTAGGTACACCAGCAGTAATAATAATTAAATCTCCGTTTGAAACTCTACCAGTTTCGACTGCTGTTGCTACAGCATTATTTAGTAAAGCATCAGTTGTTTTACGTCCTTCTTTAACTACAGGATTTACTCCCCATACAATTGCACATTGTCTAGCAGTTTTTTCACTAGGTGTTACAGCAATGATATCTGAATGTGGACGATATTTAGAAATTGTACGTGCTGTTGAACCACTTTCAGTTGCTGCTACTATAGCTTTTACATTTAAGTTTAAGGCAGTATGTGCAACAGAAACACCAATTGCATTGACTAATGATGTTTCAACTAATTTAGTACGATCACTTAATAATTTTTTATAGTCTTGCGCTGCTTCAGCAGAAACTGCAATATTGCGCATAGTTTTAACAGCTTCTTCTGGATATTGACCTGCTGCAGTTTCTCCTGATAACATTACCGCGTCAGTACCATCGTATATTGCATTAGCTACGTCACTTGCTTCTGCACGTGTCGCACGTGGATTACGTTGCATAGAATCAAGCATTTGAGTCGCAGTAATTACAGGTTTTCCTAATTTATTACATTTTCTAATTAAATCTTTTTGAACCATTGGTACGCTTTCTGGCGGAATTTCAACCCCCATATCACCACGTGCTACCATTAATCCATCAGATACTTCAAGAATTTCTTCAATATTATCGATACCTTCTTGGTTTTCAATTTTAGGGAAAATTGTTATTTCTGCTTTTTCTTCTTCAAGAATTTGACGGATATCTAAAACATCACTTGGACGTCTTACAAAACTTGCAGCTATAAAGTCTACATTTTCCTTTATACCAAATCTGATATCATCGGCATCTTTATCAGTGATACCAGGTAAATTAACTTTAACACCAGGTAAGTTAACACCTTTTTTATTTTTTAATTCACCAGTATTTAAGATATCACATTTAACTTCGCCTTTATCTTTATTAATTTCTTTGACTTGAAGTTCAACTAGACCATCATCTAATAGTATATATGAACCAATATTGACATCATTGATTAGATTTTCATATGTTACAGAGAATTTTTCAGGTGTTCCTTCAACTTCATCCATACTTACAATGACTTCTTTGCCTTTTTCTAAAACAATAAGCCCATCTTTCATATTGTGCGTACGAATTTCTGGCCCTTTAGTATCCAATAACAAGCCAATTGTTTTATTTAAACGTTTAGCAACTTTACGAATTGTATCAATTCTTGCTTTATGTTCTTCATGACTACCATGTGAGAAATTTAAACGCGCAACGTTCATTCCTGCATTCATTAATTTTTCGAGCATTTCCTCTGATTCTGAAGCTGGTCCTATTGTACATACAATTTTAGTCTTTCTCATTTTTATAATCCTCCCAAATAAATTTAAATTGATAATTCTTTTGCTAATTCATACATTTGACTATTAAATTTGCGATCATTTTCAGCAAAAATTTCATCAAACGGTGTAGAAGTTAATTGATTATTCCTAATGCCAACACCTTTAGCTGTCTCGCCTTGTTTTAAAAGTTCAATAGCATATCCGCCAAGTCGAGAAGCTAATACTCGATCAGCACCAGATGGGCTACCGCCACGTTGAATGTGACCTAACACTGAAACTCGTGTATCAATGTTAATATACTTCGTTAACTCATCTGCACATTCTTGGCCGCTCATACAACCTTCTGCAACCATAACGATAGAATGTTTTTTTCCTCTTTTGATACCCTGTTCAATCTTTTCAGCTACATCTTTAATATCTGTATTGACTTCTGGTAAAACAATCGTTTCAGCTCCTACAGATAATCCAGCCCATAATGCTAAATCTCCACAATCACGCCCCATAACTTCAACAATAAACGTTCTTGCGTGACTTGATGCCGTATCTCTAATCTTATCGACTGATTCAATAATAGTGTTTAATGCAGTATCAAAACCAATTGTAAAATCCGTACCATTAATATCATTATCAATTGTACCTGGAATACCAATTGTTTGAATTTCTTTACATTCCTCACTAATTCGTTGTGCCCCTCTATAGCTGCCATCTCCTCCAATGACAACTAAACCTTCGATACCACGCTTACGTAAATTCTCAATAGCTTTCTTACGTACATCCTCTTCTTTGAATTGAGGGCACCTTGCGGAAAAGAGAAACGTTCCTCCTCGTTGTATTGTATCCCCTACTGAACCCAATTCAAGCTTATGAATATCATCATCATGTAAACCTTGGTAACCTTGATAAACACCATAAACTTCAATATTATTGTAAATTGCTGTTCGAGTCACTGCACGAACAGCAGCGTTCATACCCGGAGAATCTCCTCCGCTAGTTAAAACTGCAATCTTCTTCATGACGACATACCTTTCCTTAACTAGATTTATCTTCAACTCTAAATTACCATAAATTTTTTTAACGTTCCATTAAAAGAAAGACAATTCATAGATGTAAACGTTTTAAAAATGTAATTTTTATTACAACATAAAAAAAGAGCTAAAAGCCTAACAATTAGACTAATAGCCATACAAAATTACTCCACAACCGAACCAATTTGTCTAAATTTTTCAAAACGATCATTTGCTAATTCTTCAGGTGTGAGTTGCTTCAATTCATTTAAATGTTTAAGGAACATTTTCTTAATTGATAAGGCTTGCGCTTCTTCATCTTTTTGTGCACCACCAAGAGGTTCATTAATCACTTCATCTATGATACCTAAATCTAGTAAATCATGTGCAGTGATTTTCATAGTTTCAGCGGCAATTTGAGCTAAGTTACTATCTTTCCATAAAAGTGCAGCTGCACCTTCAGGTGAAATAACTGAATAAGTACTATTTTCAAGCATCAGAACACGATTTGAGATTCCAATACCTAAAGCACCGCCACTTCCACCTTCACCAATAACAATAGCAATAACTGGTACAGTTAATGAAGCCATTTCCATCAAATTTTTTGCAATTGATTCACTTTGACCTCTTTCTTCAGCTGCTTTACCCGGATAAGCACCTTTAGTATCTATAAAAGTAAATACTGGACGATTAAATTTCTCTGCTTGTTTCATTAAACGCAAAGCTTTTCTATACCCTTCAGGGTGAGCCATACCAAAATTACGATAAATATTATCTTTCGTGTCTTTACCACGTTGTTGGCCTATAACTGTTACTGGCTTATCATCTAGATAACCAATTCCACCAATCATTGCTGGATCATCCCTATAAGTTCTATCGCCATGTAACTCAATAAATGAATCAAAAATATAGGAAATATAATCTAATGTGGTTGGTCTTTCTGGTAAACGAGCGATTTGAACACGATCCCAAGGTTTCAGATTAGTATAAACTTTTGTTGTTTCTCTTTTTAATGATGCTTCCAGCATATCTATTTCATCTTGAAGATCAACTTCGTTTTTTTCTTGAGATTCTTTTAAAGAATCAATTTTATTTCTAATTTCAAAAAGTGGTTTTTCAAAATCTAACATTAGTTACTCACCTCTTGATGGATTTTTAAAATATTTGATAAAGTCTCACGCATATCTTTTCGATGAATGACTTTATCAAGTTGACCATGCTCTAGTAAAAATTCAGCAGTTTGGAAATCATCAGGCAACTTTTCATTAATTGTTTGTTCTATAACACGTCTACCAGCAAATCCGATTAGTGCTTTAGGTTCACTTAAATTAATATCCCCAACCGAAGCAAAACTTGCAGAAACCCCTCCAGTAGTGGGATTAGTTATGTAAGAAATATATAATAGTCCTGCATCAGAATGTCTTTTTAAAGAAACACTAGTTTTCCCCATTTGCATTAAAGAAATAATTCCCTCTTGCATTCTAGCTCCACCACTCGCAGAAAACAGAATAAATGGCAAACGATGTTCTGTACAATAATCAATAATTCTACATATTTTTTCACCAACTACTGAGCCCATGCTTCCCATTCTAAAACGAGCATCCATAACTGCAACACCATATTGTATTCCATCTAATTTCGCAGTACCAGACACTAACGCTTCATTAAGTCCAGTCTTCTGCTGATCTTTTTCAATTTTTTCTTCATATCCAGGAAAGTCTAATGGGTTAGCAGATGTCATACCTCTATCAAATTCTATAAATGACCCTTCGTCTGAAATTGCTTCTATTCTTTTATATGCGGTTAAAGCTATATGATGATCACAATTAAAGCATACATTTAAATTTTCATTCAATTCTTTTGTATACATTATTTTTTTGCATTTAGGACATTTTGTCATTATACCAGCAGGTACATCATTTTGTTTAGAATCTTGAACTGTTAAATATTTCTTTTTCTTACTTCGATTAAAAAAATCTTTAAACATTGGTAAACCTCCAAATATCCTCTGTTACTTCATTTAAAAAGACTTTACATATTTTGTAAAAGTCGTAATAGTACTAAAATATAGCTATTCGTTTAATCTATTTTAAGTCAGTAAGTTTCATAGTTTTATCAAATATTTCTTGTGTATCAATTTTAATTCTTGCTACACCGGATTCCATAGCAGCTTTAGCTACATTTTTGGCTACTGATGGAGCTACTCTTTTATCAAATGGTCCTGGTATACAATAATCGGGATGTAACTCATTTTCGTCGATTAAATGAACGATAGCTTCTACAGCTGCCTTTTTCATATGTTCGTTAATATGAGTAGCTTCAACGTCCAAAGCGCCTCTAAAAATACCTGGAAAAGCTAATACATTATTAATTTGGTTCGGAAAATCAGATCGACCAGTACCCACAACCTTTGCACCTGCCTGTTTGGCTTCATTGGGATTAATTTCAGGATTAGGATTAGCCATAGCAAAAATAATTGGGTCATCAGCCATTGTCTTCACCATATTTTGCGTCAATATATCCGCTACAGATACACCTATAAAAACATCTGCATCTTTAATCACTTCTTCAAGTGAACCTTCAACTTTATCTTTATTCGTCCACTTTGCTACATATGTTTTTGTATCATTCATACCTAAATTTCTGCCAGAATAAATAGCACCTTTTGAATCGCACATAATCATATTATTCACGCCATAAGCATGAAGTAACTTTACTATAGCGATACCTGCTGCACCTGCACCATTTAATACAACTTTTATATCCGTTAACTCTTTATTTACAATTTTTAAAGCATTGATTAACCCAGCCATAGTAACGATAGCTGTACCATGTTGATCGTCATGGAAAATAGGTATATTGGTCTCTTTCTTTAAGGTTTCTTCAATTTCAAAACAGCGAGGAGCTGATATATCTTCAAGATTAATTCCACCATAGTTGGGTTGAATAAGTTTAACTGTTTTTATGATTTCTTGAGTATCCGTTGTATCTAATGCTATCGGCACACCATTAATACCCGCAAAACTTTTGAACAGTGCTGCCTTTCCTTCCATTACTGGAATACTTGCTTCTGCTCCAATATTCCCTAAACCGAGAACAGCAGTTCCATCCGTTACAACAGCAACTGTATTTCCCTTAATAGTGTACTCATACACTTTTCTTGGATCTTCATGGATTTCTTTACAAGGTTCAGCAACGCCAGGTGAGTATGCTAGGCTTAATTGTTGCTTATTTGTCACTTTAACATTTGGTGTAATTTCTAGTTTACCTTGGTTCTCTCTATGCATTTCTAAAGCGTCATCTCTTAAAGACATTTAATCAACCCCTATTTTATTTTGTGAGAAGTCATTGAACTATATGTATTCAGTACATAAATCAATCCATGAATAGAAAACTGAATCATTTTAAATATACACGATTTACTAGTAAATATGTAGAACAATAGTACAATCATTGAAAGTAAATTGATTTTTAGATGTTGCAATTCAAATTATTTCTTCTGCTGATAAAACAGATTTAGTGTGTTAAATCAGAACAAAAAATAATTATAAAAGAAAAACTGATGATTAAGAAATAATCATCAGTTAACTATATCATAATTTAAAAATCGTTAAAAGTTAAATAAACCTAATATCAGCTGGTGAATAAGTTTGTATTAATAGATCAAAATTTTGAGGTTGACGTTCAATTTGTCCCAACATTGTCATCTTATTTGCACATTCGTCAAAACCATAAATATTTAATGCATGTTGTTTATTAGATTGCACTTTTGAATGTTCAAATTGTGGTTCAAGATGGGTTACATTACGTAAAATAACTTTTTTCGAATTAGACAATTTTGTTTGTTCATACGCTTCAACTTCAAAAAGTTGATTGATGATAAGTTGCATTTGCTGATTACGCTTTTCAAATTTACCCAATACGATATACATCTGTTCCTTTGAAATAGAAGTTTCGTATTTTTTAAACTTATCTGGGAAAATCACTCCATCCATCATCGTTCTTCCATCATTCATAGTTACAAATGCCATATTTTGACCATTCTTCGTTCTTATTTGTTTGATATGGTCAAATTGAACAAGTATAGGTTGATAGTGACTTCCATTAGACAATTGAAATATACCTAAATATTGTTTCTTTTCAAATTTCTTTTCAACTGGATGTTTACTAATATAGAATCCTAGGTATTCTTTTTCATAATCACTTAATAATTGATCAGGCAGTTCCTCTTTTTCTTCATATGATTGTTTAGGAGTTAAAAGATCGAAAAGCATATCATCTTGTTCAACATCAGAATTTAAATCTAATACTTGATCAATTGCTTGTAATAATGTCGCTCTAGTTTTGCCAAAAGTGTCGAATGCGCCTACTAAGATAAGAGACTCAAGTAATTTTCTATTTTTCACCCTTTTAGGTATACGTCTTGAAAAATCAAAGAAATCTCTATAAGGTCCATTCTGCTGGCGCTCATCAATAATTAATTTAACGCTTTGATATCCAATTCCTTTAATTGTACCTAAAGACAAATATATTCCTTTATTACTTGCCTTATAATACCAATGACTTTGATTAATATTGGGAGGCAAAATGCTAATTCTTTGATGCTTAGCTTCGTCAATTATAGCTGCAGTCTTTTTTTCACTTCCTATTACATTACTCAAGATATTTGCATAAAAATAATGAGGATAGTGCACTTTTAAATAGCTCATTATGTATGCAATTTTTGAGTAACTAACAGCATGGGCACGTGGGAACCCATAATCAGCAAACTTAAGTATTAAATCAAAAATTTGCTTACTTATCTGTTCACCGTAACCATTATTTTTTGCACCATCTATGAAATGTTGACGCTCACTCTCTAAGATTGCACGATTCTTTTTACTCATTGCTCTTCTTAAAATATCTGCTTCACCATAACTAAAGCCAGCAACTTGACTTGCAATCTGCATAATTTGTTCTTGATAAATGATAACACCATATGTGTTTTTTAAGATTGGTTCTAAATCAGGATGTAAATAAGCAACTTGGTTAGGATTATGTCTACGGGTTATATAAGTTGGTATTTCTTCCATTGGCCCTGGTCTATATAATGATGTGACAGCTACGATATCTTCAAAATGTTCAGGTTGCAATCTTTTTAATACGCTTCTAACGCCTTCTGATTCCAATTGAAAAATACCTGTAGTGTCCCCATTTGATAATAAATCAAACACTTTTTTATCATCATAAGGAATGGCTTCTATATCAATATTTATATTTAAATCCTTTTTAACTTGTAAAATAATTTGATGAATAATTGATAGATTGCGTAATCCCAAGAAATCAATTTTTAATAATCCTATACGTTCCGCTTCTGTCATAGTCCACTGCGTTAATAATCCTGTATCACCAGTTGTTAATGGCGCAAATTTGAATAATGGTTGATCATTGATAATGATACCTGCAGCATGTGTCGACGTATGTCTTGGTAAGCCTTCTAACTTTTTACTTACTTCAAACCAACGTTCATTTCTATGATTACGATGAACAAATGCTTTAAACTCTGGCTTCTGGTATGCTTCTTCAAGAGTTATACCTAATTTATGTGGAATAAGTTTTGAAATCTCATTTAAACTCGTTTCATCAAAACCCATTATTCTTCCTACATCTCTAGCAACAGCACGGGCTAACAGATGTCCAAATGTCACAATACCTGATACATGATGTTCACCATATTTATCTTGTACATACTTAATTACTTTTTCACGTCTCGTGTCTTCAAAATCAATATCAATATCTGGCATAGTTACACGTTCAGGATTAAGAAATCTTTCAAATAAAAGATTATATTTTAACGGGTCTATCGTAGTAATACCTAATAAATAACTTACCAATGATCCCGCTGATGAACCACGACCTGGCCCAACCATCACTTCATGTGTTTTAGCAAAATGAATCAAATCACTTACAATAAGAAAATAATCCTCGAAACCCATATCAGTAATAATTTTATATTCATGTTTCAACCGATCGAAATAAGTTTTGTCATTAAGTTCCCATTTTTGTAACCTATGTATAAGTATTGTCCAAAGATAATCTTTCGAAGTCTCACCATTAGGTGTCACAAATTGTGGCAACAGTGATTGATGGTATGCAATTTCTGCTTGGCATAATTTTTCAATTTCATTCGTGTTAGCAATCATATCTTCACTAAGATTTAGTGTTTGAAGTTCTTCCATACTAGGAAAATGTTCATCAAGTGTTTCTTTCTCATGTATTAAATCTAACTTAGTATTATCTCTTATGGCATGTAAAGCTGGAATGGTTTCAGCATCATCTTCATTTAAATATCTTGCAGATTGCATCCATACACGTTTGCCAGTCAATGTATTATTACTATTATGATTTAAATACAATTCTTTCTTACCTTCAAACGCATCAATGATTTGCTTATGAGACAACTCAGCCTCTTTAAATATGATAATTAAATGTTTATCATATTTTTTTAGCCATTCAATAGGTACTTCTTCTTTATTTTTCATCATTATAGCAGAAGAAAGTTGGTATAATGACTTGAGTCCTTGATTATTTTTTGCTAAAACAACTGTTTCAATAGTATAGAGACCATCCGTTAAATATATAGTCATACCAAATATGGGATGTATGTGGGCTGCAATACAAGCATCATAAAACTTTGGATAACCGTACAATACATTTGTATCGGTTATTGCAAGCGCACGGTATCCTTCTTTTTTAGCTTTATCTATTAATGCATCAATTCTCAAACTAGAATCTAACAGGTCAAAAGAAGTATGAATATTTAAATGTGCTTCCATGGTCTCTTACCTCCTTTTAAAAATTATAACTTGTCGTTTAAAGCTTCGGCGAGTTGCTCGAATTGCTCCCAACTATTTACTGAAACTCCAGATGCATTTGGATGTCCACCACCACCAAATGTATTAGCGACATCATTAATAATAATATGACCTTTAGAACGCAACCTACATCTGATTTGATCTCCTTCATCAACGCCAAACATCCATATTTTTAATCCTCGAATATCGGCGATTGTATTTACAAATAAAGACGCTTCATTAGGTTGTATTTGAAATTTTTCAAGTATGTCTTTAGTTATTTTAACTTTGCAGAATCCCTTATCATTTAAATCAAAATTTTGCAATATATAGCCTTGAAATGGTAATAGTTTCGGATCTTTTTCAGACATTTTGTTTAATTCTTGGTTGTGATCAAAAGGATATGTAAGTAATTTTCCAGCAATTTGCATTGTCCGTGGTGTAGTATTATTAAATAAAAAACGTCCAGTATCTCCGACGATGCCAAGATATAACAATCTAGCAACTTGTTCATCAATGATATGTTCATCGTTGAAATGTGAAATGAATTCGTAAATTATTTCACTAGTGGAAGAAGCTTTGGTATTAACATAGTTTATATCTCCATACTGATCAGTAGCAGGATGATGATCAATTTTTAAAAGTTTGGTACCTGTATCATAACGTTGGTCATCTATTCTTGGTGCATTTGCCGTATCACATACAACTACAGTCGCTTTCTTATACATATCATTGTCAATTTCATCCATCAAACCTATAAATTTCAAAGAATCTTCATTAGTTCCTACAGCATAAATTTGTTTATCTGGAAACTTCTTTTGCAAGTAATATTTCAAACCTAATTGCGAACCATATGCGTCTGGATCAGGTCTTAGATGTCTGTGAATAATAATTAACTCACTTTGTTCTAATGCTTCCATTATTTCATTCATTTTTACTTCCATTTTAATTACTCCCTTTAAATTTCTAAATATTATTTTAAAACCCATCAAACATTTGACAAATTACTAAGGCATTAGCAACTTTTTCACCATTATTAATCATAGTAACTTCTAATTTAGCAAAATATCGTCCAACATCTAACATTTCATAATGTACTTCAATAGAAGATTCAATTGGTACAGTCTTAATATAGATAATACTCATACTTTCTATCATGACATTACCTTTTTTATACTTTCTCATTTCGTGACGAATCGTTTCCTCAATAATTCCAACAAATACTGCTTTACTTAAAGTACCGTAATGATTTGTAATGAGTGGAGATACGTCGACATTTATTCCTTGTTGATGTATTGAAATATGTTTAGCAATTTGATCATTCACTGTTTCACCAATTTGAGGTTGTCTACCTAATAATTGCATTGATTTTAAAACATCCTGTCTGTTAATTACACCGACAGCTTTTTTATTATTATCAGTTACTGGTAATAATTCAATCCCTTCCCAAATTAATAAATGGGCACAACTAGCAACCGTATTTGTTAATTTAACACTCAATGGATTTTTAGTCATAACCTTACCTAATAGATCTTCTTCGTTCATATTGATGATTTCTCTACTTGTTACTATACCTACTAATTTAAATTCTTCGTTTACTATAGGAAACCTTGTATGGCCAGTTTCATTTGCTATTTTTTTGTAATCATGAATTGTCATTGAATCAAATAACACTGATAATTCATTGATTGGTTTAACTATATCCTCAACCACAAGTATTTCTTTGCGTATTTTCTGATTAAACATTGCTTTATTGATGATATTAGCAACTAAGAATGTATCATAACTTGAAGAAATAATTGGCAATTCATGCTCATCTGCATATCGTATAATTTCAGCACTTGGACGAAAACCACCTGTGATGAGTATTGAAGTTTCTCGTTTTAAAGCTTCAATCTGTACATTTTCTCTATTTCCAACAATTAATAATGTGTGTTTGCCTATATATTTCAGAATATCATCAAATTGCATTGCTCCTATTGCAAATTTTGAAACTGATTTATTAAGTCCAGCTCTACCGGCAAGTATTTGACCCTCAACAATATTTGCAATTTCATTAAACGTTAAGTTATCTAAATTTTCTCTATTTCGTTTCTCGATTCTAACAGTACCAACTCTGTCAATAGTTGCTACAATTCCAAGTTGACTCGCATCTTTAATTGCTCTGTACGCAGTACCTTCAGACACATTAAGATCTTTAGCAATTTTTCGCACAGAGATTTTAGAGCCTATTGATAAAGATTCAATATGTTTAATTATTTGTTCATTCTTTGTCATCCCGTTACCTCTTATATCTTTATAACAGTCTTTTTATCATTATAACTTTTAATGTACAAAAAATCATTGTTCAATCATTCTAAAATACTAAATATTAATCAATATAAATTACCGTTAAAGATTATATTCAAAATATTTAAATATTAATGGAAATCACACTAAAACTTTACTAAAATAAAGTTGAGGAGGGATGATTTATGTATAAACATATTCTACTTGGGGTAGACACTCAAATTAAAAATGAGAAAGCTCTTAAAGAGGTGTCTCGTTTAGCAGGTGAAGGTACTATCGTCACAGTTTTAAATGCCATTAATGAGCAAGATGCTCAAGCGTCAATCAGAGCTGGCGTACATTTAGATAAGCTAACCGAAAAACGTTCTAAAGGTTTAGAAAGTACACTTAAAACTTTAGAAGACTACGGCATTGATTATGATGAAGTTATTGTGAGAGGCAATGCTAAGGATGAGCTATTAAAATTTGCGAATAGTGGTAAATATGAAATTGTTGTTCTTAGTAACCGAAAAGCTGAAGACAATAAGAAATTTGTTTTAGGTAGCGTAAGTCATAAAGTAGCTAAACGTGCTACTATTCCTGTTTTAATAGTTAAATAAACGACATACTCGTAACCTAAAATACCAAAACTATAATAAATGAGTTAGTATTTGTATTAAAAGGTTTGATATAATTTCAATTTTTATTCAGCAATCGACTTGCCACAACATTAGGAAGCCTGAGACATTATGTGTGTCTCAGGCTCTTATTTATATTTCTTAAATTCAAAATATCAACTTACTACTGTTAAATTTTAATTAACGTTGTACTTTTAGAAAATGACTTAAAAACCAAAAGCTATATGTCATTTAGACAAATAATTAAAATTCCACTGATTCTCCTGGATTGAGAATTTGCACTTCCCCTACCTGAACTGCATCCTTAAATTGCTCTGGATCTTGTTCAATTAACGGGAATGTATTGTAATGAATAGGAACACTGATTGTAGGCTTAATAAATTCATTAATAGCGTAACTAGCATCTTCTATTCCCATGGTAAAGTTATCTCCAATAGGAACAAAACATACATCAACTGGGTGTCTATCTGCTATCAATTTCATATCACTAAATAATCCTGTATCCCCAGTATGATAGATAGTCTTACCTTCAGCTTCGACAATTATTCCCATAGGCATACCTAAATATACGGGCACACCATTTTCATGTGTAAAACTAGAACTATGGAATGCTTGAACAAATTTGACTGTTCCAAAATCAAATTTAGCTTTCCCACCAATGTTCATGCCATGAACATTTTCGACTCCGTGATAAGTAGATAAATATCCTTGTAATTCTGCCGAACCAATCACAGTTGCATGGTTACGATTGGCCAATTCAACTACATCACCAAAATGGTCAGCGTGACCATGTGTTAAGATAATGTAATCTACCTCTAACGTTTGTTCATCTAGGTCACATTTATCGTTGCCAGAGATAAATGGATCAACTATAACTTTCTTGCCGTTACCTTCAAAATAAATTGTTGATTGACCATGAAATGAAAGTTTCATAAGAGTTTCCCTCCTAAAAGTAATATCTTTTAACAGTATACCCTAACAGTCACATTTATAACACTAGTGAGCTATTTAGCTTGTTTAGTTCAATCAATAACTCTTACTTTTTGAAAACTATATCTTATTAGCATAGAATTAATATATCATCACATGATGGAGGTTCATTATATGACTAAAATAGAAGAAATCAAAAAAGTTTTACAACAAGAAGATGCTGATGCAGCATGGATTACGACACCCTTAAACATCTTTTACTTTACTGGGTATCGAAGTGAGCCACATGAAAGACTCTTCGCTTTGCTCATTCCATCAAATGAAGAGCCTGTTTTATTTTGTCCAAAAATGGAAGTTGAAGAAGTAAAACAATCACCGTTTAAAGGTAAAATCGTCGGTTATTTAGATACTGAAAACCCATTCGACAAATACTCTAAAACTTTCTCTAAAATGCTCATTGAAAGTGAACATCTTACAGTTAAACGTCAAAGAGAATTAACAAAAGCGTTTAATATAGAACACTATCAAGATGTTGATCAATCAATCAAGGACTTACGTAATATCAAATCAGAAGATGAAATTATCAATATAAAAAAGGCAGCTGCGTTAGCTGATAAATGTATTGAAATTGGTAAATCCTTTCTTAAAGAAGGTGTAGAAGAAAGAGAAGTTGTCAACCATATCGAAAATGAAATAAAAAAATATGGCGTTAATGAAATGAGTTTCGACACGATGGTACTCTTCGGTGACCATGCTGCTTCACCACATGGTACACCCGGTGACAGAAAATTAAAGCAAAATGAGTTTGTACTATTTGATTTAGGTGTTGTATACCATCATTATTGCAGTGATATGACACGCACAATTCATTTTGGCAAACCTAATAAGGAAGCACAAAATATATATAACATTGTTTTAAAAGCAGAAACGGAAGCAATTAAATCTATTAAACCAGGAGTTACCATCAAAGATATTGATAAAATAGCAAGAGATATAATCCAAGAAGCAGGTTATGGTGATTACTTTCCGCATAGACTAGGTCATGGATTAGGCCTTGAAGAACATGAATATCAAGATATATCAAGTGTAAATAATAATAAACTTGAAGCAGGAATGGTGATTACTATAGAGCCTGGCGTATATGTCCCTCATGTGGCTGGTGTTAGAATTGAAGATGATATTTTAGTAACTGAAAATGGTTATGAAATATTAACTCAATACGAAAAATAACAAAACCACAATAAGCCCCAAGCTTCATTCACATGATTGAAGCTTGGGGTAAATTTCACGCATTATTTCAATGCATCTTCAATTGAAGTATATTCAAAATTAAATGTATCGGCTACATTCTTATTAGTCACGTGTCCATTAAATGTATTTAGACCTAAAGATAATGGATGATTTACTTTGAATGCTTCACGATAACCTTTATTAGCCAATAATTGCGCATAAGGTAATGTTGCATTGTTCAATCCAATTGTAGATGTACGTGGAACGGCGCCTGGCATATTAGCCACAGCATAATGCACGACACCATGTTTAGTATAAGTTGGGGCATCGTGCGTTGTAATTTTATCAGTAGTCTCAAAGATTCCACCTTGATCTATCGCAATATCTACAATCACTGATCCATCTTTCATTTCTTTTATCATATCTTCAGTCACTAAGTTTGGCGCTTTAGCACCTGGAATCAGAACTGCTCCAATGACTAAATCACTTTCTTTTACATAGATTTCTATATTTAATGGATTGGACATTATTGTTCTTACTCTGCCATCAAACAAGTCCTCTAATTCTTCTAAACGTTTAGGGTTAACATCTAAAATTGTCACTTCAGCACCTAACCCTAAAGCTATTTTAGCTGCATTTGTTCCTGCTTGACCGCCACCAATAATAGTGACTTTACCTTTAGGCACTCCAGGTATGCCACCTAGTAAGATACCCATACCTCCATTAAATCTTTGTAAAAATTCAGCTCCCACTTGTGCAGACATTCTACCAGCCACTTCACTCATTGGTGTTAATAACGGTAAAGAACCGTCTGGTAATTGTACAGTTTCATAAGCAATAGATATAACCTTGTTGTCCACAAGTGCCTGAGTTAATTTCTGTTCATTCGCAAGGTGTAAATAAGTAAATAAGATTAACTCTTCTTTAAAGAATTTGTATTCTGATTCAAGTGGTTCTTTGACTTTGATGACCATATCAACATCCCAAGCTTTTGACTGCTCATCAACAATTTTGGCACCGGCTTCTTGATAATCACCATCTTCAAAGTAAGATCCTAGACCAGCATTTGTTTCTACTAAAACTTCATGTCCTTGGTCTACAAGTGCATGTACACCACTTGGTGATAACCCCACTCGATTCTCATTATTCTTTATTTCTTTAGGAATCCCAATTTTCATATTATCTACCTCCAACCTTATCGTATCGTGTCCTTATCAAAACGGCAAACGATAACATATAATGACATAATTTTGTAATTATTATTAATTAAATATTCTGTTTATTGTGTTAAAATAGAATTAAGAAAGATAAAGGGGGCAATAAATGATGATTTCTTATAAAAATATATTAATCGCAGTCGATGGATCTCATGAAGCAGAATGGGCTTTTAACAAAGCTGTCGGTGTTGCTAAACGTAACGATGCTCAATTAACTATTGTGAATGTAATTGACTCACGTACGTATTCTTCTTATGAAGTATATGATGCTCAATTCACAGAAAAATCAAAGCATTTCTCCGAAGAATTACTTAAAGGTTATAAAGAAGTAGCCACAAATGCAGGTGTAAAAAATGTTGACACACGTTTAGAATTCGGCTCACCTAAAGCAATTATACCTAAAAAATTAGCGCATGATGTTGGTGCTGATTTGATTATGAGTGGTACATCAGGTTTAAATGCGGTAGAACGTTTTATTGTTGGCTCTGTATCAGAAGCGATTGTTCGACATGCACCTTGTGACGTATTAGTTGTACGTACAGAAGAAATGCCTGAAGATTTCCAACCTCAAGTAGCAACATCTCAATTACGTGAAAAATATCAAGATTAGTCACTGTTATAGATAAAATCAAAAATACTGCCGGTTGTAGTTTACTAACTTAACCGGCAGTATTTCTATATGTACTAAAATTTTTTAATACATATAGAAAAAGATACTATTTGAATTCATTAATTCTATTTTTAAAATTAATTCACTTCGATACTTTCGTTGGTATTAAATTCTTCTTTTTTGGGTGTATTATCATTAAGTTGACCATATTTAATCACGTCACGAGATATCATTACTTCTTCATCAGTAGGTACAACAAGTACTTTTACAGGTGAATGTGGATAATTAATATAACCTTCTTCACC
Organism: Staphylococcus sp. HMSC065D05; assembly: GCF_001813195.1. Taxonomy (NCBI): domain Bacteria; kingdom Bacillati; phylum Bacillota; class Bacilli; order Caryophanales; family Staphylococcaceae; genus Staphylococcus; species Staphylococcus sp. HMSC065D05. The sequence continues at coordinate 246,954 of NZ_KV811746.1, read as the reverse complement.
ATGTAAACTTTCATTCTTCTTAGGATCCCAATAAACACCCATAAACTCAAGTCCTTCTAAAACTTTACCACGAATAATATGTGAGTTTTCACCTATTCCTGCAGTAAATACAATAATATCTACACCATGCATTCTAGCTGCATAAGAACCAATATATTTGTGAATTTTTGAAGCAAATAAATCTAGTGCAACACGTGAACGTTGACGTCCATGTTTTGCTTCTTCAGTTAAATCACGCAAATCACTTGATGTCCCAGTAAGACCTAATAATCCTGATTCTTTATTAAGTATTTCTAATACTTCATCAGCTGTTTTACCTGTCTTTTCCATAATGAATGGTATTAAAGCTGGATCAAGATTCCCCGAACGAGTCCCCATTGTTACACCAGCAAGTGGTGTGAATCCCATAGATGTATCAATAGATTCTCCACCGTCTATAGCTGCAATAGATGCACCGTTACCGATGTGACAAGAAATAATTCTTAAATCTTCAATTGGTCTACCAACAATTTGAGCAGCTCTACGAGATACATATTTATGACTTGTGCCGTGGAAACCATACTTACGTATACCATAGTCTTCATAGTAATGATATGGCAAGCTATATAAATAAGCTTGTTCAGGCATAGTTTGGTGGAAAGAAGTATCAAACACCGCAACATGTGGGATTTCTGGTAATAACTTTCTAAAAGCTCTAATACCCATTAAATTAGCTGGATTGTGTAAAGGTGCTAATTCACTTAATTCTTCAATTTGAGATTCTACATCATCAGTAACAACAACTGATTTAGGGAAAGTTTCGCCACCGTGCACAACACGATGACCTGTTCCTTGAATATCAGTGATGTCTTTAATCATTTCATGTTCTTTAAAACTATCTAACATTATATTAACGGCTTCTTCATGATTATGGATATCTCTGATATCAGTAAGCTTCTCGCCATTAACATGAATGGTGAAGATAGAATCGCTTAAACCAATACGTTCTATCACACCTTTAGTTACTAGTTTTTCTTCAGGCATCTTAATTAGCTGGAACTTTAAAGATGAGCTACCAGCATTTACCGCCAAAATTAATTTTGACATAAGACATTGTCCTCCATCATTTGTTTAGTTATATTTTTCACATAATCATTTTATCATTAACACAGTTTGAATACTATATTGTTACAGACTATTTTTTTGTATGATTTGTGACTATCCACTGATTCAATTCAGAAATGAAACCTTGAAATTGTTGAGGATTTTTAAAATCAGGGATATTTGCTAATAAGACTTCAACTGGTCGAGTTTCTCCTGATTTTTTCTTTTGTAAAATCAATATAGATTTACGTGCTTTTTCATTTTTAAATAAAGTTTTAGGTAAATTTAAAAATGCTTGCATCTCAGTCTCTGTAGCAATGAAATTTTCCAACTGTTTCACTTTATCATCTTCAAAGAGATGACTAGGAACAACTAAAAATGCATAACCTGCCCCTTTTAGCGCATTAATAGATTGTTCGATTAACAGATGATGGGAATAACTGTGTCCCTCTTCGAAACCTAACTTCATTTCTCTACTACGTTCATCTAAAGGATAGTATCCTATTGGGAAATCTCCAATCACGACATCTGCCTCTTCCAATGGTAATGGCATAATCGCATCTTGAGGATAAACGTCAAATGGTATCTCTAAAAAATTGGCCAAATGCACACTTACACGTGATAGCACTGGATCGACCTCTATCAGATGGTGCATAATTGTTTTATCAGAAAGTACTTCTTTCACTGCTGCACTTAGATGACCTGCCCCACTTGCAATATCTACAATGTGCATTTCCTCTTTATGTTCTAAAAAGCGTTGAACAAGAAACCCGAGAATGAGTCCAATAGAATCAGGCGTAATCTGATGATTAGCTTGAATATTTTCTTCTTGTAATAAACTTAAATATGCAAATTGAAAAGCTTTCCTTCTATCTTGAAGCGTTGCTTGCTCTAAAAGTTCTCTTTGGTTTGTATATATATCTTCCATAGCTAGCCCTAAATTTTCGATAAAACTTTGTCCATTTTCTTTGTTTAAGACTTTAGCTTTATCGTCTAATGTATGAAATAGACGTTCCATTATAGTGTTTTCTTCAGACATAAAATATCCCTTTCTATTTAAAAAAGTGTCCATCCGTGATTGATAGTATGAATTAACTCTAAATAATTAATTTACTACTCGAACAAGTATGGACACTAAAACTTTTTACTGTCAATAGTTCAATATGACTAAATATTTCTATATGCTTTCAATGCGGCTTCAAAATCAGGGTAATTCGTACCTTCACTGACAATTTCCTTATATACTACTTTATTGTTTTCGTTTAACACAAATACCGAACGTGCAAGTAAGCGTAATTCATCCATTACAAGTCCATAATTTCGACCAAAAGATAAATCTTTATGGTCACTTAAAGTAATTACATTTTCTAATCCGCTTGATGCACACCATCTTTTTTGGGCGAAAGGTAAATCTACTGATATCGTTAAAACTACGCCATCTTCAGCTGAAGCTTCTTCATTAAACTTTCGAGTTTGACTATCACATACTCCTGTATCAATAGATGGTATAACACTAATTAATTTCTTCTTGTTTTTATAATCATCTAAAGTAATTTGATTCAAACTATTATCAAGAACTGTGAAATTTGGTGCGATATCACCTTCATTAACCTCAGAACCTGATAATTTAATGGGATTATTTTTAAATGTAATTTGAGTCATCGTAACGACCTCCTATCAACTTAGTTAATTATAATGATACGACAAAGAACGTATGGTTTTCAATTTTTTTAGCCATTATCTATTAAAAAATGAAAACCTTTCCAAAAAAATCGTTGTTTGTAATATAGTAATAAAAGAGGCCAAACAAATTTGCAAACATTAACTCGACAAGATAAGCAATACACACTCATTTAAAGTTTGTCTACAATTTCATTTGAACCTCTTAATCTAACAATTATTTACTGCACAATAAAATCGTAGAGATTTTTTATAATTAATATTGCAGTAACTACTATAAATAAAGCTTTTACATACCTTACCCCTTTTTTCAAGGCAAATTGAGCACCTAACAAAGCACCTATCATCATGCTAAAAGCCATAATAATACCATAAAAATAATTGACCTGACCTAAAATCATGAAAAATAATAACGCACCACAATTAGATGCAAAATTTAAAACCTTTGCATTACCAGCTGCGCTTAAAAAGTCAAAGCCAAATAATAAAAGTGTAAATAGCATAAAGGAGCCCGTACCACCACCTAAAAAACCATCATAAAATCCAATAACAATAAATATTAATGTAAATAATACTGCTTTTGTAAAAGTAAAATCGGTAAATGTTCTTACATTTCCCCAATCTTTTTGTATGATGGTATAAATAAGAACTAATGACAGTGCTATAATGATTAGCGGTTTTAAAATATTTGCTGGTATGTATGTCGCAATGATAGCACCACCACCGGAAGCAACAAATATTAATGGAAACATCTTTCCTACTATTTTCAAGTCAACTTTACCTGAACGTAAAAATTTTAATGCACTTGTTAATGTACTAAAAGAACTCGCAAATTTATTTGTACCTAAAGCAACAGATGGTGGCAAGCCAACTGCAAGTAATGCAGGGGTTGAAATTAGTCCACCCCCACCAACTACAGAGTCGACGAATGAAGCGATAAAACCAAAGGCAACAATCATCAACATAATCGATAAATTCCAATCCATACTAAGCCTAACCCCTTTGTTTTTATTACATTACGAATTTTAGAATAAATCTTTAATCAATGAATCTGTAGATTGTTCTTTCGCACTCTTATAATTTTGATCTATTGTTAATGTTTCAATATTTTCAACTGCATTTTCTATCATTTCATCAAAATTAAATACACTTTCATATTTTACTACTTTGTCAAAATCCGGTTCAGTTACAGGATTTTTCGGAGTAAATATTGTACAACAATCTTCATAAGGTTGAATAGATGTTTCAAATGTACCGAGTTCTTTTGCTTTCTTAATAATGTCTTCTTTATCTAACGTTAATAGAGGTCTTAAAACAGGTGTAGCTGTGACATGATTAATAGCGTACATACTCTTTAGTGTCTGACTTGCTACTTGACCAAGATTCTCTCCATTTACGATGGCATTAGCATTTATTTGATGTACAACTTTATCAGATATACGCATCATCATTCTTCTTGTAGAAGTCATTGTATAACGAGGATGTACAACTTTATTAATTTGCTTTTGTATTTCTGTAAATGGTACGAGATGCAGCTTAATAGGACCAACACGTTCCGCTAAAATTCTTGTTAATTCGATAACTTTATCTTTAGCTTTTTCACTCGTAAATGGTGGACTATGAAAATGTATTGCTTCAACAGTTACGCCACGTTTCATTACTTCTATTCCTGCTACAGGAGAATCAATACCACCACTTAACATAAGTAATGTCTTACCTCCTGTACCGACTGGCAGTCCACCTGCACCAGCGATTACTTTTTCATAAATATAAATAGTATCCATTCTTACTTCTATTTTAATTTCATAGTCAGGATTTTTAACATTCACTGTTATATTATTATTTTCTTTTAGTATTGCTCCACCGACTTGACGTTGCAATTCATACGTATCCAATCGAAATGACTTATCAACGCGTTTTACATCTACCTTAAAAGTTGAACCTTTTACAAAGTCTTGAGATAACTGTATCGCTGATTGATTAATTTTCTCTTCGTTTTTATCAATTTTTATGACTGGACTGATTGATTTTATACCATAAACTTTAGATAAGCGGTGAATGATCTCATTTATGTCTGCTTCAGGGGATAATTCTATGTACATTCTATCCCTCTTTCCTTTGAGATGATAACCACGCAATGGAATAAGTGCGCGTTTCACATTGTCTTTAAGTTGATTAACAAACATTTTTCTATTCGTACCTTTAAGCGTAAGTTCTCCATATCTAACTAATAAATGATCAAATTGCATTACTTTAACAGCTCCTTAATTTCCTTATATACAGTTTCAAATGCATTCATAAAACTTAATATATCGTTTTCAGTCGTATGTGCCCCTAAAGAAATTCTTATACTACCTTCTATTTTTGACTCTGCAATTTCCATAGCAAGTAAAACCTCATTTAATTTATTCATCTTAGAAGAACAAGCACTTGTAGTTGAAACCATTACGTTTTGTTTGGAAAAAGCATTAACAAGTACCTCACCCTTAACACCTGGAAATCCTATATTTATAATGTGGGGTGATGCATTTTGAGGAGAGTTGATAAATACATTTTTGTATTCTGCTAAAAATGAAAGTAATTTATTTTTATAATTGCTTAAACGTAAATTAAGCTCTTTTGTTTGATCAACAGCATTCTTTATAGCTCTAACCATAGAAATAGCCATTGGTAAATTAACTGTACCACTTCGTAAACCATATTCTTGTCCACCACCATGGACAATAGGTTCTATGTTTTGAATATTTTTTAAAAGTAATAGACCTTGACCTTTGAGTCCATTAAACTTGTGACCGCTTAAGCTTAAACTATCAACATGATTGATCTGCATAGGTACCTTACCTAAAGCCTGGACTGCATCAACATGAAAGTGTGCACGTGGGTAATTTTTTACAATATTTGCTATTTCTTCAATAGGTTGAATTTGTCCCATAATATTATTGACATACATACATGTCACAAGTCCTACTTTATCTGTCATTAATAATTTTAAGTGTTCTGTGTCCAACTTACCTTCTTTTGTCACATCAACATATTTTAATTTAAAACCTTTTTCCCTTTCCAAATACCTCATTACTTCCAAAACTGAGGGATGTTCTAAGACTGATGTGATAATCTCATTAGCAGTTTCTTTTTTCATATACGCAATACCTTTTAGCAGTATATTATTCGATTCAGTTGCGCCACTTGTGAAAATGATATCAAACTGATTATTTAAGCTTAATATACTATTGATTTCACTTTTTGCTTTCAATAATAATTGTTCGGCTTGAACCCCTGCATGATGAGGACTATTTGGATTGAAGTATAATGTTTGATTCACTTTTACGAATGAATCAACAACATCTTGATCAGCTTTGGTAGTGGCTGCATTGTCTAAATAAATCACTGATATCACTTCTCTTTCAAATTTTAATTAAATCTTGTTTTAAAAATGAATTGCTTCACTATAAATTTACAAATTAAGATACTCAAGCATTATACTATTTTCTCACAAAATTAAAAGAGTGTGACCATGAATTTTAATTCACTACTAATAGAACACTAAAAAACCTGAGACATTCATTATTGTCTCAGGTAATTCCGATGCATGGAGAGTCGATGACTGCAGAAATTTACACTTATACTAATCTTTGACTCTATCAATTATGATTAAAATAAGATAGTAAATCTCATGTAGATTTAACTCACACTTGTATAATATTTATACACAAATTACTATTCTTTAATCACTTGCTCTTCAATATGTTTGGTAATACCAGGTTCAACACTTTCTAATGCTTCTTCGGCTATCTCTATCGCACGTTTATATCGGTTATTTTTAAATAATCGTTCTGCTTCATTTAAGCTTTTATCAACATGATGATGATCCTTACGATATCTATTACCATATTGGATAAGCTTTTCTGCGTATACAGCATTTACAAGTACATCGTTAGCTTCATCTTCAAATATATTCATTTGAATAACAATTTTTGCTACTTTATCCTTTAGTTGTTTAACATGAATTGGACGTTCGCTAAATTGATCATTTACTTCTCTTACTTCATTATCAATTTCATTTTTCATGATAATGAAACGTTCTGGAACGCTAGTTAAATTAGAAGCTAATAAACGTCGGTATACTTCTTCTTTCTTAGATTGTACTCTTAATAAATTATCTTCTGCTTCAGCTTCATCTTCGCGTAATTGAATGAGATGATTTTGAAGTTTATCTTGTTCTTTGTTAATCACAGATACATGATCTTCAAGGTACTGTAAATTATCTTGTACTTCACTATAACGTACCGCAGATTTAGAAGTTTCTTTTAAAATATCATCATAAACTGAGATGAGACTTTGAATTTCATTTTCAAATTGTCTTACACTTTGAGCATCTGATTCATTAATATGGTAATTTTCACGAACATATTCAATTTCGGTTTGTAATGTATAGTTCATATCTTTGGCTTTAAATAAGTCATCAGTAATGATATCTTTCGTTTCTTCAACTTCATTTTTAGCTTTTACTTCATATTCAATAAGATCATACATTTCATCTAATTTATCATTAATATTTTCAAGTTTATTGTTAGCTTCATCTAATTCTAATCGACTAATCATTGGTTCAACAAAACTTAATTCTGTCTTAAGACTTTGTATTGTACCATCGACTTTGACATGATCTAAATCATAGCCTTCAACCTTTAAGTCTCTGCATCCATATTTTAAATCTTGAAACTGTCCTGGTAATTCTTTTTGAGTTTCTCGAATTAATTCTGGAATTTCATCCATATAAAATTTTAAATTTTTAATTTGATCCTGTAAAGCAGCAATGTGATTATGGGCTTGAACATAGTTACCTTCACTTTTTAAACTCTCATATTCATTTAACTTAGGCTCATAATTTTCGATTTCATTTTCAAGTGGTTCAGCTGCTTCACCAAATTGATGACGATTTGCTAATACATCACGTTTCATTTCACGATAGTCAACTTTACACTTTTCATACAATGCTTCATTTTCTTTATGTAAGTTTATAATGTCGTCCACTTGAGTTACTTGATGCTGATAATTCTCTTCGTATTGATCCATTAATTCGTGAGCATCATCAATTTCAGTTTGTGCTGCTGTGAATTTAAATTTCTCTAAAAACTCTTCAGCATTTTGAATTTTTTCTTCTACTGGAGCTAAGTATTTATTTGTAGTTTCTGTGTTGTCTTTTTTCATTGCATCATACTTAGTCTTTGTTTCACCTTTTAAATTTAAACCAGTAAGTTTTCTTAGGTTATCATCTAAAGGTAATTGTTCAATTTCGTTCTTACGCTCTTCTGTTTTTTCAATTAAATTTCTTTTGTTTGAGCGCATATAAAACAATACGCCAATAGCAATTAAAATAACTACTAATATTGCTAATATGATAAATAACACCATATACTTCTCCTCCTATTTTATCATCTTACATTATAACGTAATTTTGTGCGTCGTTAAATCACAAAATCAATTAATTGATAGATTATTTTTAAAAGCTTATACTAAATTAAAAATTGTAGTAACGAGGTATGACGATGACAATGAATATTCCAACAAATTATAAACTGATATCAAAACAACTTGCTAGTTTAATCGAAGATGAAAAGAATTTAATTGCAATATTAAGCAATACTTCTGCTCTTCTTAACGATACAATTAATCATATTAATTGGGTAGGTTTTTACCTTATTGAAAATAAGGAGCTTATTCTTGGACCATTTCAAGGCCATCCTGCTTGTGTACATATTGCTATCGGCAAAGGGGTTTGCGGCACTGCCGTTTCATCTGGTGAAATACAACGTGTTAAAGACGTCCATCAATTCCCTGGTCACATAGCTTGTGACGCAAATAGTCAATCAGAAATTGTTATTCCATTACATCAAAACGGCCAGATTATCGGAGTATTAGATATTGACGCTCCTATAAAAAATAGATTTTCACAAGATGATCAAGAAGGACTTGAATCTATTGTAAAAACTTTAGAAAAACAACTCAATCAAATTTAAAATAATCTTGACACTTTCTTTTAAAATGATAAAATAAGCTTTGTGTGAATTAACGAAAATAGCAGTTATATATTATCTAGCTCTATGTTGTTCCCAATGTGGACGTGTCGCGTAACTGTCGCTATAAGGTGAAGACACATAAAACAATATATCTCGATAAGCATGTAACACTCTTTTTTGTTTTTTCATAACAACAAAAAAGAAAAAGGAGGAGTCTCACATGGCTCGATTCAGAGGTTCAAACTGGAAAAAATCTCGTCGTTTAGGTATCTCATTAAGCGGTACTGGTAAAGAATTAGAAAAACGACCATACGCACCAGGACAACATGGTCCTAACCAACGTAAAAAATTATCAGAATATGGTTTACAATTACGTGAAAAACAAAAATTACGTTACTTATATGGAATGACTGAAAGACAATTCCGCAACACATTTGATATTGCTGGTAAGCAATATGGTGTACACGGTGAAAACTTCATGATATTACTTGCTAGTCGTTTAGATGCAGTTGTTTATTCATTAGGTTTAGCTCGTACACGTCGTCAAGCACGTCAATTAGTAAACCATGGTCACATTGAAGTAGATGGTGGACGCGTAGATATCCCATCATACTCATTAAAACCTGGTCAAGTGATTACAGTTCGTGAAAAATCACAAGACTTAGATATTATTAAAGAATCTGTTGAAATTAACAATTTCGTACCAGAATATTTAGACTTTGATGCTGACAACTTAAAAGGTACTTTCGTTCGATTCCCTGAACGTAGCGAGTTACCAGCTGAAATCAATGAACAATTAATCGTTGAGTACTACTCAAGATAATCGATTTCTACTTTTTACACCCAATTCCAATTTTGGATTTGGGTGTTTTATTTTATATAAAAATTTCTATCTTGTTTTAGTTTTCAAATATTTAAATGTATAATGCATTTTGTTTAATAAAAACTGGGATATTAATTAATATTCCAGTTTTTATTAACAATGATCAATACTCAACTTAATTGAAAATACGCTCTTATTTATTATTTTTTGAAGCAAGTTCTGGTTGTACATACGTATTGAACTTCGCGTTGTTACTTACATTTCCCATCATACTTATAGCTCGAATAAATCTTCAGGTACATCGGAAATAATACCGTCAACACCAATATCTATTAATTTTTGTGATTCTTTTAATTTATTTACAGTATAAGGTAATATTTTTAATTCTTCCTCATGAGCAAGTTGCATAAATTTCTTCGAAACAATTTGATAATTAGGATTAGCATAATCAGCAACTTTGGCAATTTTTTTGAAATTCGGTAACTTGTGCCAATATTTTTTCTTACTAATTAATAAACCTAATTCATAATCTAAATTCATTGCCGACAATTTTTTTACACAATCAAAATCGAATGATTGTAAAATCACTTTAGATTTAGATATTTGTCTTTCCTTCAATTTATCAACGATCATATTTTCAATATTTGGATACTGACTAGGCTTTTTTATTTCTATTAATAATTTTTGCGAAAAGTTATCTGCTAAATCTAACACTTCATCAAAAGTCGGTATCCTCTCCCCTTTAAATTTCTCTCCTTTATAGAAACCAAAATCTAATGCTTTTAATTCTTTTAAAGTAAAGTCAGAAACCTTGCCTTTACCATTTGACGTACGATCGATAGTATCATCATGTATAACGACAAGCTCTTTATCTTTTGTGTAATGTACATCAATTTCCAACATATCTATATGTAACATGAGCGCATGTCGATAAGCGATTAAAGTATTTTCAGGATAATCTTCAGGTAATCCTCTATGCGCTACGATTTGGAAATGTTGATTTGGACGTCGAATTTTCATCAAAGTCACCTTTCTTTTAAACTTATTTAATTTGCCCTAAACTTAAATTACCATAATTAAATTGGAGGTCAATTCATATGGTTAAACATGATTTTAAAGTTAAAACTGAGTGGCTAGGTGGACGCGAAGAAGTAGGTCAACTTCGAGGAGATATTATCAATGAAAATATATCCATCCCCTCTTCACTAGGTGGCCAAGGAAAAGGCACAAATCCAGATGAATTACTAGTAAGTGCAGCATCATCTTGTTACATCATTTCACTCGCTGCAACACTAGAAAAGAGTGGTTTTACTAATGTAAAAATTAATCAACAGTCAATAGGTACAGCTTCATTTGAAAATAAAAAATTTAAAATGGAACGTATTACACATTATCCCTCAATTGAAGTGCCCTCTTCTCAAAAAGAAAAGCTTAAAAGTATTTTAGATAAATTATTAGTGATTGCAGATAAAAATTGCATGATATCTAATGCTATACGGAATAATGTCATTATTTCAATTGAGCCTAATTTAATATAAATCATATAGCTATCACAAATTTTAAACATGTAAACGTTTTAATTATGTGATAGCTATTTAATAAGGGTTTTAAATATTCAGAATTTTTGCTAAAATAAATAAATCTTATTGTGGGAGGAATGTACAATGCAGTATTACCAACCTTTATTATTAACACCTGGACCAACTCTTGTACCGGAACAAATCTTGAGTGCCGTACAATTACCAATGGTAGGTCATCGTTCTACTGACTTTGAGGAAATTGCTAGTGAAGCATTTAAAGGTTTAAAGCCAGTATTTGGTAGCAAAAACGAAGTACTTATTCTTACATCTAGTGGCACTAGCGTATTAGAAGCAAGTATGCTTAACATCGCAAATCCTGAGGATCATATTGTGATAATTGTTTCTGGTGCATTTGGAAATCGCTTTAAACAAATCGCACAAACTTATTATAATCATGTACATGTATATGATGTTAACTGGGGTGAAGCTGTAGTAGTTGATGACTTTATTAATTATTTAAAGCAATTAAATGTACCAGTCACTGCAGTATTCACTCAATTTTGTGAAACGTCTACTGGTGTCATACATCCAGTTCACCAATTAGGTCATGCACTTAAAGCTTTTGATAATTCCTTATATTTTATTGTTGATGGTGTAAGTTGTATCGGTGCAGTGGATGTTGATTTAACAAAAGATAAAATCGATGTATTAGTTTCGGGAAGTCAAAAAGCTATCATGCTACCACCAGGTCTAGCATTTGTTGCTTATAGTGATAGAGCAAAAAAACGATTTGCTGATGTAGAAACACCAAGATTCTATTTAGATTTAAATAAATACATCAAATCACAAGAGCAAAATTCAACGCCCTTCACGCCTAATGTTGGTCTATTTAGAGGAATAAATGCTTATGTAGAACTTGTAAAAAAAGAAGGATTAAATCACGTTATTTCACGACATTTTAAAATACGGGATGCCTTAAGAACGGCACTAAAAGCACTTGAATTAGAATTATTAGTAAAAGATGATGCCCATGCCTCACCTACTGTAACCTCATTTGTTCCAAAAAATCAAGAAGAACTTAATATCATTAAAAATCAACTTAAATCTCAATTCAATATAACTATTGCTGGAGGACAAGGTCACTTAAAAGGACAAATTTTGAGAATTGGTCACATGGGAAAAATATCTCCTTTTGATATTTTAGCAGTCGTGTCTGCATTGGAAATTATTTTAACTTCTAATAGAAATGTCAATTATATTGGAAAAGGGATAACTCAATTTATGGAGGTTATTGGACATGAGTCATAAAATATTAGTATCAGACCCAATTTCTGAGGATGGTTTACAAAGTATTTTAAAACATCAAGAATTTGAAGTAGATGTACAAACAGATTTATCTGAGAATGATTTAGTAAATATGATTTCAACTTATGAAGCTCTTATCGTACGAAGTCAAACCCAAGTAACAGAGCGAATTATTAACGCTGCAACAAATTTGAAAGTCATTGCAAGAGCTGGTGTAGGCGTGGATAATATTAATATAGAAGCAGCGACTTTAAAAGGTATTCTAGTAATTAATGCTCCCGATGGTAATACAATTTCTGCTACAGAACATTCAGTAGCCATGTTGCTAGCAATGGCACGAAATATTCCTCAAGCACACCAATCTTTACGTAACAAAGAATGGAACCGTAAAGCATTTAGAGGTGTTGAACTTTATGGCAAAACGTTAGGTATTATCGGTGCTGGTAGGATTGGTTTGGGTGTCGCTAAACGTGCTCAGAGTTTCGGTATGAAAATTTTAGCTTTCGATCCTTATTTGACAGAAGATAAAGCGAAGTCATTAGATATTCAAATTGCAACTGTTGATGAAATTGCCGAAAAATCTGACTTTGTAACAGTTCACACGCCATTAACACCTAAAACTCGAGGAATTGTTGGATCATCTTTCTTTAATAAAGCTAAACAAAATTTACAAATCATAAATGTTGCCAGAGGGGGGATTATAGATGAAACTGCACTTATTGAAGCATTGGATAATAACTTAATAGATCGTGCAGCTATTGACGTATTTGAACATGAACCTCCTACTGATTCTCCCCTCATTCAACATGATAAAATTATCGTCACACCGCATCTTGGCGCCTCAACTGTAGAAGCCCAAGAGAAGGTTGCAGTCTCTGTATCTGAAGAAATAATTGAAATTCTAACTAAGGGGAATGTGGAGCATGCCGTGAATGCTCCAAAAATGGATTTAAGCAAAGTTGATGAAACAACGCAAAGCTTTATAGGTTTAAGTACAACGATTGGTGAGTTAGCTATTCAGCTACTCGATGGTGCTCCGAGTGAAATTAAAGTTAAATATGCTGGTGACTTAGCTCAAAATGACACCAGTTTAATTACAAGAACAATTATAACGAACATCTTGAAAGAAGATTTAGGTAATGAAGTCAATATTATTAATGCATTAGCAATACTTAACCAACAGGGTGTCACGTATAATATAGAAAAACAAAAGAAACATTCTGGCTTTAGTAGTTACATTGAGCTAGAACTAGTTAATGATCAAGATAAAATTAAAATTGGCGCAACGGTATTCGCAGGTTTTGGGCCAAGAATAGTACGTATTAATGATTACTCACTTGATTTTAAACCTAACCAATACCAATTAGTAACATGCCATAAAGACAAACCTGGTATAGTAGGACAAACAGGAAACCTATTGGGAAGTCACGGAATTAATATTGCGTCAATGACTTTAGGCCGTAACGATGCTGGTGGAGATGCTTTAATGATTCTTTCTATTGATCAACAAGCAAGTGAGGAAGTTATAAAAATTTTAAATGAAACAAGCGGATTTAACAAAATTATTAGTACTAAGTTAACAATTTAATTAATTACTTTCGTCTTTTTATAAACTAACAAAAATGCCTCAGATTGAAATTAATATACGATCTGAGGTCATTTTTTGTCTATAATAAAATTTTTCGAATCTTAGTTATATCTTCTACTACATAATCTGCTCCATTTTCAACTAATTCAGCGTGAGCAGCTTTACCTTTTAAACCAGTTAAAGTACCAATGAACGTTGCCCCTATCTTCTTCGCACTTAATAAATCAGCTAAAGAGTCACCTACTATGTAGACCTCATCTTTATTCACGATATCTTCTTGATTTGTCGCATATCGTTCATATTGGTCGTTATAATTTCCATTTAAAGTAGCGATGTAACTAAATGGGTTAGGTTTTCCTAAAGGTTGATATTGAGGAAATTGCTTCTCTGCTAGCAACACCTCACTTGCCGTTACGATATGTTCATCTTTAAAATAAGATTTTAATCCCAATGATTGAAATGGAATTATTGTTTCAGTTCGTGGTCTTCCAGTTGCTATCGCAATTTGATATCCCGCTTCTATTAGATTTTGAAGTAATAATTGAATTTCATCTATAGGTTTAAGAATGACCTCATCATAAATGAAACCTTTCTTAAAATCTTGAATATCTTTTTTATATTCAACTTGATTAAATAAAGCTTTTCCTAAATACCATTCTTGATATATATCTTTTGCTAATGTCCATAAGGGACTTTTCAATTTAAATAAACTAGTGTTGTTAAGTTCTAATTGATTTTTAGCGTAAACTTCCAAATCTTCGTAAATAGCATCTTTACCATTTCTAAACGAAGCTATCACATCATGAGGTAAGCTATAATTTATCGTTTTATCAGTTAAATACTTTGCTATTTCCTTTAAAGTCTCTTTTGTAAACAATGATTCATCAAGTAATTGCTCTCGTAATGATGGTTTTAATTGTTTAGCTTTATCAATTAAATGAATACTAAATACAATAAATAGCATATCCCAATTTGAATTTAAACCTAGTGACTTTAGTTGATTTAGTATTCGGTCATGATTGAATACGTTTTTACGTATTTTGTTTATATCGTTTTCAGTTAAATTACCATCAAAATGAATATCTATACCACAATTTAAGAAATCTGGACTCGATAAAAGTTCAGCTACAGTAATTGCTGAAACATCAAAACATCGTTCCTCACTTAAAAATACGCCATCTACATCAAATAATATAGCCTTCATGCCTTACCCCTTTCATTTCAGAAAATTCTGATATAACTATATTACATGGTTCAATTAAAAAGGGCAAACTCATTACGAGCCAGCCCTTTCACATACTAATTCATTTGGCGATCCATTTCATTGGCAACTTGTTGTACGTGTGTTCCAATAATCACTTGGGTATAATGCTGTCCATTTTGAGTTATACCAATAGCTCCAGCATTTTTAATTTTCTGCTCATCTATAATTGAATTGTCTTTAAGCTCCAATCTAAGTCTTGTTGCACAATGATTTAAACTAATAATATTTTCTTTACCACCTAATCCATCTAAAATACGTTTAGCATTTTGATAATATTTACTTGTAGTGGTTTTGTTCTGTAATACTTCCATTTCAGAAGTATCATTTGATGTTGGATCGATAAGTTCATTATCTCCCCTTCCTATAGTATTTAAATTAAAGACTTGTATGACAACTCTAAAGATAACGTAATAGATAATAAAAAAGACTACACCCTGCAACAATAACATCCAAGGGTGATTAGATATCGGATTAACTAATGAAAGCACATAATCTATAAGACCTGCACTAAATGAAAAACCTGCTGTCCATTGAAACATTGCTGCTATAAATAATGATAATCCAGTTAAAACTGCGTGAATAACAAATAAAACTGGAGCTACAAACATGAATGCAAACTCTATAGGTTCTGTTACACCCACAAAGAATGCCGAAACTGAACTTGCTAAAAACCAAGCATAAACTTGTTTTTTTTGATTCGTCTTCGCAGTATGATACATCGCCAAAGCTGCTGCCGGTATACCAAACATCATAACTGGGAAAAATCCTGCTTGGTATCTGCCAGTAATTCCCTTAATAGCATTTTTACCACTTTGAAATTTACCTATGTCATTTATTCCAGCAGTATCAAACCAAAATACATTGTTGAGCGCATGATGCAACCCAGTAGGTATTAATAATCTATTAAAAAAACCATATAATAATGCACCGAATGGCCCCATACCAACAATCCACTTACCAAAAGTAACTATGCCATTAAAAACTGGAGGCCAAATCAATAATAAAATAACCGCTAAAATTGTACAAAAGAATGCTGTCATGATTGGAACAAGTCGTTTCCCACTGAAGAATGATAAGGCCATAGGTAAATTCGTTTCACTAAATTTGTTATAACTATATGCAGCAATCAAACCTATAATAATTCCTACAAACACATTTCCATTATTCATTTGACTAAATGCTAAATCAATCTTAGATTCTTTAATTTGTAACAAAGTTGCTAATTTTTCTGGAGATAGTACTACCGTAACTATAAAAAAACCTAACGCTGCTGCTAATGCTACTGCGCCATCGTTCTTCTTAGCCATACCGATAGCTACACCAATAGCAAATAATATACCTAATTGCTCTAATATAGTGATCCCAACACTTGTAAAAAAGAGAGCAGCTTGAGGCAGTATGTTTAAAGCATCTAAAGTATGACCTATACCTACAATTATTGCAGCTGCTGGCAGAACAGCTACAGGTAACATGAGAGATCTACCCAAATGTTGCAAAAATTTATACATTTATATCATCCCTTATTTTTATTATCAAACGTTAAAACACTGCAATGCAAAATCGTTTTCTATACCATACATTAAAGTCAAATTATTTACTCTAGAAAAATAATTATCCACTTTAATGTAAACGCTTAATTATAATCTAAAAGAAAGAACGTCTATACAAATCATTTAATTGTACGACGTTCCTCAATAGTAATGATATCTATATTACTCTATTTCTTTAAACTACGTGAAATTTCATTAAGTTCTTTTTGTAATTGAGTTGTGCGTCTTTCAATTTCTTTGGTTAGGAAATCAACTTTCTCATTACGTTTCAAATCCTTTGGAATATCATCCATCTCAATTGGTTTACCGATTTTGATTAATGCTTGACCTGTAATCAAACCATGAATTTTTTTGGGACCCACATAAGCCGCTGGTAAGATAGGCGCCTTCCCTAGCATTGCTATAGTAGCTGCACCACGTTTTAATGGGGCTCCCTCTACTGAAGTACGATGACCAGTCGGGAAAATACCTATAGTTTTATGTTCTTTAAGTAAATTCACTGGTTTTTTTAATGTACTTGGACCAGGATTTTCTCTATCAACTGGAAATGCATTTAGTGATTTCAAAAATTTGCCAGCCCACTGATTCCTAAATAATTCTTTTTTAGCCATATAATGGATTTGATTAGGGAGTAATGCCATTCCTAACATGATTACTTCGTTATAACTTTCATGCGTACAAGTTACAACATATTTACTATCTTTAGGTATATTTTCCTTACCAATAACATATAATGATTTAGACATTTTCACTAAAATAACATCTAAAATCTTACTTATAAAATTGTACATAATGTCACCTGCTTATTTTCTTTATCATAATGATTTTATCACTATCAAATTCATAGAACAATACAACACATGTTTTCTTTAGTCATTTGATAACTATAGCACTGAAATAAATAACAATATGACTACAAAGTTATTTTTATCAAGCATTGATTCTTCCAAATCTTAAAGACAACAATAGCATTTATGATAATACTCCTAAAGTCGTATAGTTGATTGCTAGCAAATTTTATACAAACGATACATAATAGTAATACAGACTACAAATTATGGAGGTAACAAATGTCAGAACAAGAAAAGAATCAACACCACTATCGAAATTCTTCACAGAAGCGACACACTTTTCCATGGATTAAAACAATTATTGTTGCAATAATCGCTGGAATTATTGGAGCACTTCTCGTCTTAGGTATTGGTAAACTCCTTAATAAAACTGGTTTTAACAATGAAGGTGCTACTGTTCATCAAGTTTCAAATAGTCATGGTGGCAATCAGTTAGATGGTAAAAGTAACCAATACAAATCAGTACATGACATGATTAAAGACGTTTCTCCCGCAATTGTCGGCGTAATAAACATGCAAAAATCTACAAACCTTGATGATCTATTCAATGGTAAGGCATCTAAATCAAAAGAAGCGGGGATTGGTTCCGGCGTGATTTATCAAATAAGTGATGGTTCCGCATATATCGTTACAAATAATCACGTTGTTGATGGTGCTTCGGAAATTAAAGTTCAACTACATAATACAAAACAAGTAGATGCTAAATTAATAGGTAAAGATGCCCTAACAGATATTGCTGTTCTAAAAATAAAGGATACAAAAGGAATAAAATCAATTCAATTTGCTAATTCATCAAAAGTTCAAACTGGCGATAGTGTTTTTGCAATGGGTAATCCACTAGGATTAGAATTTGCAAATTCTGTTACATCAGGAATTATCTCAGCTAACGAACGTACAATTGATGCCAATACTTCTGCTGGTAATACTAAAGTTAATGTTTTACAAACAGACGCTGCAATAAATCCTGGTAATTCAGGTGGTGCATTAGTAGATATTAACGGAAATCTCGTTGGTATCAATTCTATGAAAATCGCTGCAGCACAAGTAGAAGGTATAGGTTTTGCTATACCTAGTAATGAAGTTAGAGTGACCATTGAACAACTCGTTAAGCATGGTAAAATCGAACGACCTTCAATCGGTATAGGTCTTATAAACTTAAGTGATATTCCTGAAAACTATCGTAAAGAACTACATACTCATAAAGACAAAGGTGTTTATGTAGCTAAAGTGGACAGTGATAATGCCATTAAAAAAGGTGATATTATTACTGGAATAGATGGTAAACAAATAAAAGATGATACAGATTTAAGAACTTATTTATACGAAAGCAAAAAACCAGGTGAAACGGTTACTCTAAAAGTTATCAGAGATGGTAAGACACAAGATATTAATGTGAAATTAAAAAAACAAGCACCTGCACCTGAATCATCTCAATCACAAAGTCAATTTGCTCAATAAAATATTTTCACTTTATACTTATTGATTTTAAGCTATTTTAGTTGACCGATTTTAAATAAAAACTCTGAGTATACTTCATTGTAAGAGATACTCAGAGTTTTACTTTTATAGTTATTCCTTTTTAAATAAATCTTTTAATTTTAACAATATACATAAAATATTGTTAAATAATCAAATAATTTTTTGTCATTTATGATTGGTAATTAACCATGAAATATTTTTTCTTTCCTCGTCGAATTATTGTAATTTCATCTTCAATGAGGTCTTTACTACTTAACTCATAATCTACTGATTGTTGACGTTCACCATTAATATATATTGCACCGTTGTTTACATCTTCACGAGCTTGACGTTTAGATGAAGCAATACCTGTTTCAATAAGTGCTTCAATTATATTTGTCGTTTTTGTAGATAGCGTTACTTGAGGTACATCTTTAAACCCTTCTTTAAGTTCTTTAGCAGATAACGATTTTAAATCTCCACTAAACAGTGCTTTCGAAATGCGTATAGCGTCTTTTAAAGCTGCTTCTCCATGAATAAATTTCGTCACATTTTCAGCTAGTGCTTTCTGTGCTTCACGTAAGTGAGGCGCTTCATTTTTTGATTGTTCTAATCGATTAATTTCTTCTTTTTCTAAAAAAGTAAAATATTTTAAGAATTTAATTACGTCTTCGTCAGATTGATTAATCCAAAATTGATAAAATTCATATGGGCTTGTCTTTTCAGGATCTAACCACACAGCTCCAGACTCTGATTTACCAAATTTCTTCCCATCCGATTTAGTTACTAATGGGATTGTTAGTCCATATGCCTCAGTTTGTCCATACATTCGTCGCATTAATTCAATACCACTTGTAATATTACCCCATTGATCAGAACCGCCTACTTGAATTTTACAATTTAACTCACGATTTAAATAACCAAAATCAATAGCTTGTAAAATCGTATAAGTAAATTCTGTATAAGAGATACCATGTTCTAAACGAGTTTGAATAGAATCTTTTCCTAGCATATAGTTAACGCCTACATGTTTACCATAATCTCTAAGAAAACTAATCAACGAAATTTGACCAAGCCAATCTTTATTATTGACTAATTGTGCCCCTTTATCACTGTCAAATTCAAATAATCGATGCATTTGATTAGACAGGCCTTTGACGTTAGCTTCAACTTGTGATTCTGTTTGTAACACACGCTCTTCAGACTTTCCAGAAGGATCACCTATCATACCAGTACCTCCACCAATTAAGACGATAGGACGATGCCCATGTTCTTGGAATCGTCTTAATGTTAAAAAAGGTAACAAGTGACCAATATGTAAACTATCAGCTGTAGGGTCTGCACCGCAATATAATGTGACCTGTTCCTTATTTAATAATTCTTCGATACCTTCTTCATCTGTCTGTTGATAAATTAACCCTCTCCATTTTAAATCTTCTATTAAAGCATTAGTCATTGATAAAATCCTCCTAATTTTTTAAATTAAAAAAGTTAAAGATATTTAATAAATATAGTGATTTATCCAAACCTATTAAAAAGCGCCCCTACAAAAATGTAAGGGCGCTTATGCACGGTACCACCATACTTAGATAGAGTTCGTTACTCATAAATATCTCTATTAATGATACGTTCATTAATAAAACGTTGAATAATAAAAATAGCAAGGTGTATTCACCAATAAGAAACTACTAGTTCACAGCCACCACTAGTTCTCTTTAAGCTTTCTCAAAAGTTACTTGTCCTTTATATTCAAAACATATTGAATTGAATATTATTATAGTTAACATTATTTTAAAAGTCAAATTTCAAGATGTGGTATACTATATCTAACTTTAGGAGGTATCTAATGC
Organism: Staphylococcus sp. HMSC065D05; assembly: GCF_001813195.1. Taxonomy (NCBI): domain Bacteria; kingdom Bacillati; phylum Bacillota; class Bacilli; order Caryophanales; family Staphylococcaceae; genus Staphylococcus; species Staphylococcus sp. HMSC065D05. The sequence goes on along the minus strand of NZ_KV811746.1, from coordinate 225,965 downwards.
ATTTCAACAAGTATCAAATACTAACTACAGATAAATATACTAAATTTGAACATTTATATAAAAAAGTCAAACATATATGTGTCATGATTTTTTTGGTGTTTTTTTTGATTGGTTTTATCATACTGTTGTCATTAGTATTTTACTTCCAACAATTAACAAAAGATGCTTCGTCAATAAGTGATAAAGATTTGAAAGCAAAAATCCTTCATATACCTGGCGATGAGCTAATAAATCATAATAATCAAATTTTGGAAGAATATGATCATTCACAAAATACACTTATAGTTGGACCGAACCATGTAAATTCAAATATTATACATGCACTTACAGCCTCTGAAGATACATTATTTTATAAACATAACGGTATCATGCCTAAAGCACTTTTAAGAGCGATGCTTCAAGATATCACAAATTCAAACCAATCTTCTGGTGGTAGTACGATCACGCAACAATTAGTAAAAAATCAAGTGCTCTCAAACAAAAAAACTTATAGTCGTAAAGCAAATGAAATTATCTTGGCTACACGGGTCGAAACTTTATTATCAAAAGATGAAATCATATATACGTATTTAAATATCGTTCCTTTTGGTCATGACTACAACGGTGCCAATATAACTGGTATATCTTCCGCTTCATATAGTCTGTTTGGTATACCTGCAAAAGATTTGAATGTTGCACAATCAGCGTATCTCATTGGCTTACTGCAAAGTCCATATGGCTATACGCCTTATGACGAACATGGCAAAATAAAGCCTCACCATCTTTTAAAATTGAGCATGAAACGTCAACAATACGTACTTAAACGAATGCGTGTTGAAGGAAAAATTTCTAAACAACAATACAAAAATGCTGAAAAATACAATATTAAACAGCACTTGCTGAAACAATCGAAAGACGAATAAAAATCAAATATATTTATCAAAATTTTTGTAATAAAAAGAGAGCGAGCAATATTTATTAACAACACTGACTCACTCTCTTTTTTATTTTCTTAGAAAAGACCTATTGCTTTCCCATCATCAGTAACATCCATATTTAGTGCAGCTGGTTTCTTCGGTAAACCAGGCATAGTCATTATAGCACCAGTTAATGCAACGATGAATCCAGCGCCCGTTTTAGCTTCAAGTTCTCTAATTGTTATTTCAAAATCATTTGGGGCACCTAACAATGTCTGATCATCACTAAATGAATATTGAGTTTTAGCCATACAAATCGGATATTCATCCCAGCCATTCTCTTTAAATTGCTTTAATTGCTTTTGTGCTTTACTACTGAAATTTACTTTTGAACCTCCATAAATTTCTTTAACAATCGTTTCAATTTTAGCTTCGAGTGGTTGTTTTAACTCATATAAAGGCTTAAAGTTTTGAGGTTCCTGCATTACATCGAACACTTGGTTAGCAAGTTCAATTCCACCTTCTCCACCTTTTTCCCATACTTCTGTTAAAGCAATACGTACTTGATTATCTTTAGCCCATTGTTTCACACACGCTGTTTCAGAAGCTGTATCATGAATAAATGCATTTAAAGCTACTATGGGTTCGACACCGAATTTTTTAATATTATTCACATGTCTTTCAAGATTAACGAGTCCCGCTTCAACTGCCTCTATGTTCTCATGTTGAAGTTGGTCTTTTGCAACACCACCATGCATTTTTAAAGCACGAATTGTTGCTACAACAACAACTGCTGAAGGATCGAAACCTGCTTCGCGAGCTTTAATGTTCATAAACTTTTCGGCACCTAAATCAGAACCAAACCCTGCTTCTGTAACAACAATATCTGATAAGTTTCTAGCAGTTTCAGTTGCTAATATAGAGTTACAACCATGAGCAATATTGGCAAAAGGGCCTCCGTGAACAAGAGCTGGAGTTCCCTCAATTGTTTGAACCAAATTTGGTTTAATCGCATCTTTAAGTATTAAAGTTAATGCACCTTCTACTTTCAAATCAGAAACTGTTATCGGTTTATGATGACGTGTATAACCAATGGTAATTCGACTTATTTTTTCTTTTAAGTCTTCGATATTTCGGCTTAGACATAAAATAGCCATTATCTCTGACGCAACTGTTATATTAAAACCATCTTCTCTAGGTACTCCGTGAGTTGGACCACCTAATCCTACGTTAACATGACGTAACGCACGATCATTCATATCTAAAACACGTTTCCATTCAATTCTTCTTTGATCAATTCCTAATTCATTTCCTTGATGTAGGTGGTTGTCGATAAATGCAGAAAGTGCATTGTTTGCAGTAGTAATTGCATGAAAATCACCATTAAAATGTAAATTAATATCTTCCATAGGAAGTACTTGAGCATAACCACCACCAGTTGCGCCTCCTTTAATACCAAAAGTTGGTCCTAAGGCAGGTTCTCGTAATGCAACGGTAACATTATGATTCAACTTGTTAAATGCATCAGCTAAACCTACAGTTACTGTGGATTTTCCTTCACCAGCAGGTGTTGGGCTCATAGCAGTTACTAATACGACTTTCCCTTTTTTCTCCTGTTCTTGTATCTGATTAATATCTATTTTAGCTTTATAGTGGCCGTATGGTTCTAAAGCATCCTCAGTAATTCCTACTTTTCTTGCAATTTCACTTATTGGTTTAAGTTTTGATAAGTTTGCTATTTCTAAATCTGATAAATGTGCCAAAATATTCAGCCCCTTGATTATATATAATTAACGAGTTATATGAATCATGATAACCGACTTACATTTAAATGTCGAATATTTTAATGTATTTAGTACTAAAAGTTCGTCATTTAAGAAATACTCATGCTATTCGTATTCTGGATACATAAGAAATTTTGCAAAAGTTACACGAATCACAAAACTTGTAATTCGTTGATAATATGATAATCATATTCATCCATAAAATTAATAAATATTTAATTGTAATAACAAGAACAATTACAAAGTTATTCCTTAGTAATATCTGTTAAAGTGAATTTATATAGAAAAATTGAATGATTTAGATACAATAAAAGAATATGAAAAACACTCTATAATGAAAATATTTTTTTCACTATAGAGCATTAATCTAGATATCTAATATGTCACTCATTATTTTTACTGAGTTGTCCCACGATATTCTATTCTATGAGGCAATATAACATTAGGATTTTCAATTTCTTCATCATTCATGTATTTAGTCAGTAATCTCATTCCAACAGCACCAATATCATACAATGGTTGAATAACACTAGATAACTGTGGTCTCACCATTTCAACTAAACGTGTATTGTTAAAGCTAATAATCTGTAAATCTTCAGGTACTTTCACACCAGCGTCTTGTGCACTATGTAATATACCAATTGCTTGCTCATCACTGATACAAAGAACAGCATCTGGTAAATTCGATTGTAATTGTTCAAATGTTTTTATACCTGATTTGTAACTTTCATTGCCAGATAAATGTAATGTATCGTCTAATTTCAGTTGATGCTGACTTAAAACATTTTTAAGACCCTCTAAGACATCATCTTGTGCCTTTATAGAATATTCTCCACCTATTAAAGAAAAAGTTTTAGCACCCTTCTCTATAAGATATTGTGTTGCTTCTTCGGCTGCTTGTTTAAAATCAATATTTACAGATGCAATATGATCATCCTTACCATCCGTTCCAGAAACTACGACTGGTACAGATGATTGATTAATAAGACTTTTAATTTCTTCAGAAATAGTTCCACCTAAGAAAATAATACCGTCGACTTGTTTACTTAATAAATTATTAAAAATTTCTTTTTCTTTTTCTGGATCATTATCTGAGTTTGAGATAATTGAGTGATATTTGTACATTGTTGCAATATCTTCTAAACCTCTTGCAAGTTGAGAGTAATAAACATTTGAAATATCAGGAATAATAACTCCAACCGTCGTTGTACGCTTACTTGCAAGACCTCTTGCAACTGCGTTAGGTCGATAGTTTAACCTTTTAATGACTTCATTTACTTTATTACGTGTTTCTGGTTTAACATTCTGGTTTCCATTTACTACACGTGAAACAGTTGCCATTGATACCCTGGCCTCTCGGGCTACATCATAAATTGTAACTGTCATAATTTCCTCCTTGTAAACGTTTTATTTGTTATTATAACGTGTTTTCATATCATTTTCAAAGTTTATCATATTTGTATAGTTTGTGAAATCATTTTATGTTTTTGTCACAATTCTGTTAAAAACTTCGTTACATTTAATATTTTTTATGTGATTTTTTATTAATGAGTTGGTATAAATAAAATTTCCCATAGCTCAAAATATATAGAACTATGGGAAATTATTACTTATTTAATTGTATAACGATACATTGATCTACTATTTCAGTTTCTTCGAATTGTACATATCAGCAAGTGGTTTTAATTCATGATAAAATTGATTGAATTCATTAAGATCCATTTGTTGACCAGCATCACTTAAAGCAACAGAAGGATCTGGATGAACTTCGGCCATAACTCCATCAGCACCAACGGCTAAAGCCGCTTTCGCTGTCGGTAACATAATATCTTTTCTACCTGTACTATGCGTTACATCAACCATAACAGGTAAATGTGTTCCTTGCTTTAAAATAGGTACAGCTGAGATATCTAATGTATTTCTAGTTGCTTTTTCGTATGTACGAATACCTCTCTCACATAAAATAATATTTCGGTTACCTTGTGAAGCAATATATTCAGCTGCATAGATAAATTCTTCTATCGTTGCTGATAAACCACGTTTCAATAAAATAGGTTTGTCTGTACGACCAGCTTCTTTAAGCAACTCAAAATTTTGCATGTTTCTAGCACCAATTTGGAAAACATCCAAATAATCTGAAGCGATTTCGAAATCATTTGGATTAACTATTTCACTTACTACATTTAAGTTATATTTATCTTTAACATTTTTCAAAATTTTAAGACCTTCTACTCCAAGACCTTGGAAATCATAAGGAGAAGTTCTAGGCTTAAACGCTCCACCACGAATAAATTTCTCACCTTTAGCCTGCAAATCTTGTGCTACAGCATCAACTTGTTCTTGTGATTCTACAGAACAAGGACCAAATACAAATGATTTATTACCATCACCAATGATTCCGCCATTATCAAATTTAACAATCGTATCTTCAGGTTTCAATTTACGTGATACATAAAGATGTTTTTCATTTTCTGATTTTTGTAAATCTGTAGAGGCTTTAAAAATTTCTTTAAATAATTGCTTAATCACATTGTCGTTAAATGGACCTTTATTTTTATCTAATAGCTGATTAATCATTTCCTTTTCACGCTGAGGATCATATACTCGTGTACCTTGCTTAATTTTTTCTTCACCAATTTTCTGTGCTAATTCTCCTCGCTTCGATAGTAATTCTAATATTTGATCATTTAAGGAAACAATTTCTTCTCTATACTGTTCTAGTTTATTCGTCATTTCTACTCACCTCTAAGATATAGTTCCGCATAAAGTATGTTACTTTAAAGCGATAAAATTAAAAATATTCAAATCTAATTTTAACAATTTCACATTTATAGTTCAAGCGTTAATTTACAGAAAATACTAAATCTTCTGTAAATTTATGTAAATAATAATTTATTAAATAATGACATTCCAATATTATTTAAATGTTAAAAGAGATAGGAACGAACTGAATATAAATTCGTCGTCCTACCTCTAGATGTCTGATATTATTTAAATATCTAAAATTAAAGTGAAATAATATCTTAAATTAATGACTTACATTTAAAATTTAACATAATAATTACAATAGTTTATAAATCGTGTTAAGTAGATAAAGAATATAACTTTTACAATGTTCAATACACTTCATTGTACACTTTATCATTGTGAATATTTAAAACTCGAGATTAATCATTAAATGTTCGTTTTTCAATTTTGCTACTAGTTTTTTCTACTTTTTGCTGTTTATTGCGTTTGTTTTGATTAGGTGTATGTTGCTGTTTGCCTTCGGAATCCTCTTTAGTTGCTGTGATGTTTTTAGTCTGATTCGCATTTTTTTGGATGTGTGGATTATTTAAATGTTGTTTAGATTCAGTAATAAGTGTAGGGATACGCTTCAATTTTGTTTGAGCTTTAGCAATTGATGGTTCTTTTAACAATGATTCTGTAAGTTGTGTTTCTTTAGAACCATTTGTGAGCTTAGATTTTTTCTCTTTTGCTGCCTGTGCTAAGCGATAAGCATCTGAATTAGTACCTGATGCTTGAGATTGATTTAAATTAGTTACAAGATTTGGAACATCAGAGTTATTTGAATGTTTTATAGATTCTTCTTGCATTAGGTTTTTCGTGTTACTAGCAACTTTATTATTGTTATTTATTTTATCTCTTTTTGCTTTTGCCGCTGCAGCTAATTTTTCTGTTTCAGTTTCTGACTTACTTTTAGTATCTTCTACACTTGCAGATGGGTTTGCTAAATTATGGCTACGTACTTCTTCTTTAACTGCCGTTTGAGCAATTGCAATTTCTTCAGCAGAAGGTTCTTTCTCACTATCTATGTGTGTCATAGATGTTTTATTGTTTGAATCAACTTCACTTTTAGCTTCTTGAATTGCCTGAGCTTCTGGTGATTCATCCGCTAAATGCGTTTCGCGTTGTATCGCATTTTGTTGAGCTGCTAATTCTGTTGCTGATGGTCTCACACCATCCGCTTTTTTTGTTTCTTTTTTTGCTTCTTGAATTGCTTGAGCTTCCGGTGATTCATCCGCTAAATGCGTTTCGCGTTGTATCGCAGCTTTTTGAGCTTGTAATTCATCTGCATGTATATTATCTTTGGAATCATTTTTTAATTGCTCAACTTTAGATTTAACAGAAAACATTGTATCTTCCGCTCGTTGTTTATAGTCTTCAACTTTACTGCGTAAATCTTGTTCTTTTTCTTTCAATTCATCCGTTTTTTTATATATTTTATTTTTATAGTACAATCCAACAGCAGAACCTACTATCGCACTTGCTATGAAACTAACTACGAAATCCTTGCGTTTCAATGAGTTAGATTGTGAACGAGATGAGCGATGATACAATTCTTCGCTTGTATGGCTTTTCTCGAAATTATCACGATTATAATGTTTCATAAACTTTCCTCCTAAAACAAAAGCACTTAAATAAGTAAAAGCCTCATTTAAGTGCATTTGTCATTAAATAGTATTAATTATTTATTAACACGAGAATTGTAGCTATGATTTGCATCATCTGCTACAGTGTTTGTTTTGTAGTTTGCACTTCCTCTACGATTGTATCTGTTTTGCCATTTGTCAGCAATCTCCATTGCAACATTTGACCACTGTACAACTTGAGAAATTTTATCTTCATTTTGAGAAATATTGTGCGTAATTGAGTTTGTAACTCTATCTACAGATCCATTTAAGTTTTGTACTGAGTCTCCAATGCCCTTAACAGCATCAACTACAGAATTTAAACGATCAACTTTACCTTGAATATCTTCAGTTAAGCGATTCACTTTATGAAGTAAATCAGTCGTTTCACGAGTAATACCTTGAACTTGGCCTTCAACACCATCCAGTGTTTTAGCCACATAGTCTAAATTCTTTTTAACAGAAATAAGTACCACGACGATACCGATACATAGAATTAAAAACGCTATCGCAGCGATGATTCCTGCAATTGGTAAAATCCAATCCATTAAAAACGCCTCCTAATTACCATAAAATAAAAGTCATTAATATTTAATACCCATGATGCTTTTATATAAACATATTAAAAATCATTTTTTACGCCTAATTTTTCAAAATAAGCTTTTAGTAACTTTTGAATGTCACCTGCGCCCATAAATAAAATTACAGCGTTATCAAATTTTTCTAATACGTCAATACTATTTTCATCTATAAGCGTCGAGCCGTCAATACGATTGATTAAATCTTTTATAGTTAAATCTCCCGTATTTTCTCTTATTGAACCGAATATTTCACATAAAAATACTTGGTCTGCCTTACTTAAACTCTCAGCAAATTCGTTTAAAAATGCTTGAGTTCTTGAGAACGTATGTGGTTGAAAAACGGCAACAACATCTTTTTGTGGATATTTTTTTCGCGCTGTCTCAATTGTAGCACTAATTTCTCTTGGATGGTGTGCATAATCGTCTACTAATACTTGATTTGATACTTTTGTTTCATTAAAACGACGTTTTACACCACCAAATGTTATCAGGGCTTCTTTAATATTCTCTACATTCATGTCTTCTAAATAACTAATTGCTATTACAGCAAGTGCGTTTAGAATGTTGTGATTTCCAAATTGTGGGGATAAGAATTGATCATAAAATTCACCTTGAATATATACATCAAATTGCGTACCCTTTTCAGTAATTTGAATATTTTTAGCATAGATGTCATCTGTTTCTTTAAAGCCATAATAATAAACCGGAATATCCACATCTAATTTACGTAAATATTCATCATCACCCCAAGCAATAATTCCTTTTTTAACATTTAACGCCATATGTTGGAATGCATCATAAACATCATCGATATTTTTAAAATAATCTGGATGGTCAAAATCAATATTAGTCATAATTGCATAATCAGGATGATAACTTAAGAAGTGCCTACGGTATTCACAAGCCTCAAAAGCAAAATAGTCACTTCCTGGTAGTCCCATACCTGTACCATCACCGATTAGGAATGAGGTCTTTTTATCTCCATTCATCACATGTGATAACAAACCAGTTGTAGACGTTTTACCGTGTGCGCCTGTAACAGCAACAGATGTATATTGATTTATAACATGACCAAGAAAGTCATGATACTTAATGACATCAAGCTTTAATTCATGTGCTTTAACAATTTCTTCATGATTATCAGGAAATGCATTACCTTGGATGACAACCATTTCTTTTGTAATATTATTTGCGTCAAAGGGTAAGATTTTTATCCCTTTATTTCTTAAGGCAACTTCTGTAAAAACGTAAGATTCTATGTCTGAACCTTGTACTTCATGACCGAGGTCATGCATGATTTGTGCTAATGAACTCATGCCTGAACCTTTAATTCCGACAAAATGATAGTGTGTCATTTCAATACTCCTTACTCATTTTATTCTTTATTTAAATCCGCTTCTGTAATATAAACATCCCTTGGTTTAGAACCATTAGCACCTGAAATATATCCTAATTGTTCTAGCTGATCGATAATTCTTGCCGCTCTGTTATAACCAATTTGGAAATGTCTTTGGATAAGAGAAGTAGAAATATGTCCCTCTTCAACCATAAACTCACATACATCATCAAATAAATCGTCTTGTGCTTGAGTTTGTGTTTTCTTTAATAGTTCTTTTTCTTCAAATAAATATTCAGGATCACGCTGTTGCTTAATAAAGTCAACAACTTCATCTATTTCGTCATCTGAAACAAATGTACCTTGAACACGTATAGGTTTATTCATACCGCTACCTAGATAAAGCATATCACCATAACCTAATAATCTTTCAGCGCCACCACTGTCTAAAATCGTTCTAGAATCAACACTCGATGAAACCATAAATGCAATTCTAGTAGGTATATTAGCTTTAATAAGACCAGTGATTACATTCACTGATGGTCGTTGTGTAGCAACTAACATATGGATACCACAAGCTCGAGCTTTTTGAGCTATACGTGCAATTGATTGTTCTACATCTTGTGGTGCCATCATCATGAGATCAGCTAACTCATCAATAACTATAACAATTTTAGGCATTCTTTGCTCATAAGGTGCTTTTTTATTGAAAGCAGTAATATTTCTGACATGATATTGAGCAAACAATTTATAACGTTTTTCCATTTCTTCAACAGCCCATTTTAAACTTTGTGTAGCTGCTTTTACATCTGTTATTACGGGTGATACAAGATGTGGTAAATCGTTATACGGTGCAAGTTCTACCATTTTCGGATCAATGAGTAATAAACGCAATTCTTCTGGATGATTTTTATAAAGTAAAGACATTAAGATACTATTGATACATACTGATTTGCCTGACCCTGTAGCACCAGCGATAAGTGCATGAGGCGTTTTAGCGATATCCATCAATAAGGGTTCATTATTAATTCGATATCCCATTGCAACCGTAAGTTTGGACTCTGTATTTTTAAATTTAGGAGATTCAATAATTGACCTTAAATTCACTTTCGTAGGATTTTGATTTGGCACTTCAATACCTACTAAACTTGTACCTGGAATTGGTGCTTCAATTCTAATATCTTTAGCAGCTAAAGCCATTTTTATATCATCTTGTAATGCAGTGATTCTTGATACTTTAACACCTTTTTCAACAGATAATTCGAATCGAGTAACACTCGGTCCTTCTGTTACATTTTTCACTTCCGCAGGCACGTTGAAATAATATAATGCGTCATTTAATTCTTGCTTTTTATTATCTATCCAATCTTGATCTTTTTCATGTGGTTCTGGTTCTTCCAATAATTGATAGCTCGGCAATTTAATATTCGGGCCTTTACGAATACGTTGAAAATTTTGATTTGATGTACTTGAATTTGAAGTTTGTGTATCAATATTTTCACTTTCATTTGTTGAATATTGCGCCCGTTTTGAATGACTTATATTACTTTGATTGCCAGTTTCATTTGAATTGTTAGTTTTAGCATGGTTTGGGTTCTCAAAATGAAAATCATCTTGTAGCTTTTGTATTTGCTCATCGTGTTGTTTGGATGATGTTTCATGTACGCGATTATCACTTGCTGAATTAATATCATGCTCAATGCCATTAGCTTCATTACTATTAGAATCCGTTTTTCTATTAGTATTGATTTGTTTAAATTCTTCAGATTTATTAGGTTCCCTGTCTTTTCTATGATTTGCATTCGCTTTTCTTTCAGGTGTAAGCTCTGGAACACTTATTTTTTTGTGTTTTTGATCCATCATTCTCTTTTTATCTGACGGTGTCATTAAAACATTAAACGGTCTACTACCACCAAAACGTTGTTTTCTTGTTTGAACTGTATCAGAATTTGAAGATTTTGATGAATTTACATTTTTTAATTTTACATTCTTTTCTTGTTCTAAATAATTGTTTGTATTAGATTTAGTCTTCTCGTCACTAACTTTTGCACTTGTTGTTTCATCTAAGTGTGTAATTTCTGTATCATTTTTATCCTCATTTGGTTTAGCTCTTTCAGTGTCATTATCTACACTTGCACTGATTGCATTATCATCCATATTTGAATTAATTGATTCTGAACTAATTATATCCTCTTGGGACTTACTTTGGTTTTGTTGTCGGTTATCATCTAATTCGTGATATTCGGCATCTTCTACTTCCGAATCATCATTAGAATGATAATGATTAGATGATACTAAATCTTCATCAATTTTAGATTCAGTTTCTTCTTCATTAACTTTATATACATCTGTTGTCGCATCTAAGTCAATTTCTTCGTAGTTAAATGAAGTTGCATTATTTTTCACTTCTTTATTGTCTATGTTGCTGCTGTTTGTTTGTTTCTCAAGGCTATTAGGTGACGAATCTTGATTGCTTTCATTTTCTAAATCCAATGAACTTTCGCCTGTATAATGTTGGGCTTGCTTCGCATACATTTCATCAATAGCTTTTTGAATTGAATCTTCTTCTGACTGTTGATTTTGTTGACGTTTTTGTTGTAAGGCTTTCTTAAAACGTCGTTTCTGAAGAACTTTACGTTCTCTTTCTCTTCTGATTTCTTCTACAATTTGTGAAGCATAGATGTTTTCAATATTAATCGTATTATCTACTTTAGAATAATTTGGTGTTTTACGCTTAGTAGTTTGATAATTTGACTTTTCAACATTATGAATATTTTCTGATGATGACTCAGTTTGAGCAGTTGTTTGTTGTTTTTTCTGTTGATTTTTTTCAACATTATCATCGTTACTATTAGAAACATTTATTGACGCACCTACTGATTTCGTTGAATGTGAGCCTTCATCCTTTTGAACAATCTCTTTATCATTTAATTCCTTATGTTCTGGTGGTATGACACCATTCTCAATCGGTCTTCGTTTTTTTGTACCAAAAATCGCTGAGGGTACCTCACTTGATTTAAAACTATGATTTATATATGTAAATCCAGGAGATGTCGACGTATTCTTAGTGTTTGCTTTGTTTTTAATATTTTCAGATTGTATTGATTTGCGTTGTTGTGAAGATTTCTGATTGTCGTTTTGATTAAAAATACTGTTATTATTTGTATAATTATTATCTGCAAATTGCTTTTGCTGTGTAATCTTAGATTGATTGTGTTTTGAATACGCTTGGCGACGGCGTCGATGTCTTTTACCAGAAGAAACAAAATCAAGGTTATCATGCTGGTTATATGAACTCATCGTATCATTTGTTTCTTCTTGGCTATGTTCATTATAACTTTCATTTTTTTGCGTATATTCATTTTCAGAAACTTGTATAGGAAATCTAAATTTACCTCTTGGTCGACTATAAATATCATTATTTTGAGGCAGTAATGAGTCTTGATTATTTTGTTTTGATTGCTGAGACTGACGTCTATTTTTATTTTTGCGTAACAAATCGTCATTCGAACCGTTGTCATCGCCAAATAATTTATCAAACCAGCTCATAATTACACTACCTTTCTTAATTATTCAAAAAATGCCTGACCAATATCATAGTCATCATTAAGTACCATAATTCCTTTTTCTTTAGGAGCATTAGGCAAATTTAATTCTTTCATTGAGCAAATCATACCACTAGAATCCACCCCACGTAATTGGGCATCTTTGATTACCATGCCACTTGGCATAACGGCTCCAACTTTTGCAACAACGACCTTCTGACCAGATTCTACATTTGGAGCCCCACAAACAATTTGAAGTTTTTCAGTACCAACATTTACATTTAACACACTTAGTTTGTCTGCATTAGGGTGTTTTTCTTTAGTTTCTACGTAACCCACTACAAATTTAGGCGATACATCAGTATCAAGTTGATAATCAAAACCTGCTTCAGTAATTAGTTGTTGGAAATCTTTGATTAATTCAGTAGTTAGTTTAATATGTCCATTATCATTTATTGTCACATTGTTAGACACACGAAATATATTATAACCTACGACCTTATTTTCTTTTTTTATTTCTACCACATTCTGTTTTTGCTCATATTCAAAAGGGCCAACTGAAGGTTCAATTTGAATAAATGCAACATCTCCAACACCTTTAGGATTGTAAAATAAGTTCATTTATAAAACTCCATTTCTTTCATTAATCTTTTTTGAATTTTTTTCTGTTAGCTTCTAAACGTTGAATAACGTTAGGGTCTCTTTTTTGTTTATTATTTTTTCCCAAAATAAATATTGGCTCTAGATGTCCGTTATCATAACCAAATGATAAAGAAGTAATCGGAACAAGTCCTTTAGTAAAGAATTCCATAGTCAAATGAGCCATAACATCATAACCTGTTTTATTTCTAATATCCGCAAGAATTAATACATCTTGATGTGGCACACCAACAAGCATTTCACCTTCACATTGGTGTTGAATATGATTTAAAAAGGAAGTATTTAAAATACGACTTGCATCATATCCATCATTTGTGTTGATAAAGTAAAAAATATTACCTTTAACTTCATCCGTACTATAGCGACACTCTAACTTACGAACATTAAATAGTGACATTTCTTTCACTTGTTGAGCAGTTAAATTTAATGTTTGTAACATATTTTCATCTATTAGCCGATAAGATTTTCCTAAATCAAGAGCGTAATATATATTAGTTTCAGCAGTATGTTCTGTTAACACAAATGCATGACCTTCTTTAGTTTCTTTATCGAAACTTGTAGCTCTTATAACCGGCATAATTTGTATGTCCTCAACATTATTTATCTCTTCATCACCCATCTGAGCGATTGCTTCCTCGACATAATAACAAATTTCATCTATAATCTTTTCTTTTTGTTCTTCGTATTTTGCGACGATAGCGTTAAGTTTAATCGTTACACCTTTGTGATTGTCAATTCTTACAATACGTAACGTTTCTTCTTCTCTATCAAACTTGAATTCTACGTCTAATTGTTTTAAACGCGCTTTCAATTTATCTCTCATTTGGAAGACATTCATTATTAACACTCCCTATTTTCGCACCTTTTTACAGTTTACAATAAATAATGTTGAGTTAACAGAAAAAACTCAGATAATCACATTAATTTGTTATTATAAATTAATGTAGATTTGCTGAGTCATTTTCTGACTAATTATTAAATGTGTTGAGATAAAAATTGATCAATTTGATCAATTGATTTTCTCTCTTTACCTATATAACTTCCTAAAAGTTGACCTTCTTTAAAGATAAGAAAACTAGGAATACCTAAAATATCATTTTGAACACAAATATCTATAAATTGATCTCTATCTACAGACACAAATTGTAATTGACTGTATTTTTTCTCTAATTTAGGTAAATCCGGTTCAATCACCTTACAATCTGGACACCATTCAGCAGTGAATTCAAATACTGTATACCCTTTTTTTAATTCTTCAAATTGTTGTTCTGATTCAAGTTTAATCATAAATGTCAAATTTCCTTTCCATATTGTAATTGTTGAATTTGTTCACTTGTTAAATGAATAATACTTTCTTTTAACAAGTGACGTGCAGCAAAATAATCTCTAATATCAAACACCGCATCTGTACTATGAATATAACGTGCACACACTCCAATAACAGCTGTTGGTATACCTTCATTCGCTTTATGAATCTCCCCACCATCTGTACCACCAGGTGATATATAATATTGATATGCAATCTGATTTTCTTGTGCTAGCTTAAGGAGATAATCTCTAAATATTGGTTTAAGTATCATAGTACCATCTTTGATACGAATTAAAGTCCCTTCCCCTAACATACCAGAAAGTTGTTGTTTACCTTTGATATCATTTGCAGGGGAACAATCGACAACGAATGCAATATCAGGATTAATTTGCTTTGCGGCAGCTTTAGCTCCTCTAAGACCAACTTCTTCTTGTACATTGGCACCAACATATAAATCAACATCTAGTTGAACGTCTTTTAATAATTCTAATATCTCAATAGCTAAGACACAACCATATCTATTGTCCCAGGCTTTCGCGCTATATCTGTTATTTGACAACTGAGTCATTATTGTGTGAGGAACTATTGTATCACCAACCTCCACACCCCGATTGCGTACTTCTTCTGATGAAGAGGCACCAATATCTAACATTAAATCTTTGATTTGAGGTATGCTTTCATTTCCTGTTCTAAAATGTTTAGGAATATTAGCAACTACTCCGATAATTTCTTTACCGCACCTATTTTTTATCTTTAACCTTTGCCCTTGCCAAATATCATTAGCTACGCCACCTAAATTTGTAAATTGAATCATTCCATTATCATTAATATGAGTAATCATAAAACCTATTTCATCCATATGTGCTGCTATCATAACTCGAGGTGCGTTTTCTTTATTTGATTTTTTTATTCCATAGAAACCACCCATCTTATTTTGAATAAACTTATCCACGAACGGTTCCATTTCACTCTTCATATAACTTCTCACTTCATCTTCAAAACCGGGTGCTCCATGAAGTTCTGTTAATATTTTAATTCGTTCCAATGTTTTTGAGTTATCAATAGTCATATAAATTCTCACTCCTTATGCTTAATTATATCATCTTCAATATGGTAAACTAATGATATGAATTATGTAAGAGGAGAATTTGTGATGAAGTCAGTTAATTTTAAAAAAATAACCATATTGTTTTTTTCTACAGCTTTTTTAATATTAATCTTTTCTCTCATTTTTTTGACGAAGAAAAAACTGTATAACGCCGAATTATTACTTAATGAAGTCAAAACTTATTTTAGAGAAGTAAAAGGTTCCTATATTGTGCAAGAACCAATTGTTTTAGAAAATATAAATCAGAACCAACCAATATACCAAGGTGGCATCACAGTATTAAAAAATGACCATCTTATTAATTATGAGTTTTATGCAGATGCTGTGTCAGGACAAATTATTGACATTATTGAACTCTGAGTCAAAATTGATATTATATAATAACAAAACCCTATCACAATAACTTCGCCCCAAATGAATTTATATTTAAAATCATTTGGGGCTTTTTGTAAAAAAACCAACTTTCATGATAATTTTAAACATAAAAGTTGGTTTGATATTAATCATAAGTTACTTATTCTATTCAAAACATTTATGAAATTTAGCTTCCATTCGATAAATACGAGATCCCTTTTCAGAGAATTTCTTCTCATATTCTGTCACAATATTATCTTCATCATCTTCATCGTGTAAATTTAAATTCATTTTAGTAAAATACATTCCAAATTGCGACATACTTTCTATACTAAATGCGAACAAACCACGATTATCAGTTTTAAAATGAATTTCACCGTCATCTTTAAGTATTTGTTTATATAATGCAAGGTATGTATGATACGTTAGACGTCTTTTTGCATGACGCTTTTTAGGCCAAGGATCTGAAAAATTTAAGTAAATTCTAGATATTTCATTATCTTGAAAATACTCATTAAGCTCAATAGCATCATTACAAATCATTTTTAAATTTTTTAGGCCCATCTCTTTAGTTTTATCAAGAACTTTGTACATCACACTTTTTTCACGTTCCATTGATACAAAATTAATCTCTGGATATTGTGCTGCTAATGTTGTTATAAATTGTCCCATTCCTGAACCAATTTCAATATAAATCGGTTGTTCTTTTTCGAACCACTCAGACATTTTACCAGCGTGAGCACCGTCCATGTCTACTAAATCAGGATGGTTCTTTAAATAATCTTCGGCCCACGGTTTGTAACGAACTCTCATCATTAATTACTCCTTATATAAATAAGTTACTATTCATTACTTCATTTAAAAATTTCAGCCATGTATTCATATCTTTATAGCGTTTTTGTTCTTCATACCACTGAATGAGACCAATTGCTTGAATAACTGTGTACCATTTCATACGTTTATTCAAATTGACACTTTCTTCAACGCCATAAGTTTTAAACCACTGAGACCATTTGTTTTGAGGAACGTAATTGTAAAGCAGCATACCAATGTCAATCGCTGGGTCTGCAATCATTGCACCTTCCCAATCCACAAGGTAAAGTTCATCACGATCTGATAATAACCAGTTGTTATGATTAACATCTCCATGTACAACAGTAAAGAAACGTGCGTCTAAATTCGGTATATGATCTTCAAGATAGGTTAAAGCTCTTCTCACAACATGATGCGTTAAAACTTCTCTTGAAAGTGATGCGTTAATTTTATTCAACATAATTTCAGGCGTAATAGGTTCCATCTCCATACGCTTTAACATTGTTAATAAAGGTCTTGAACCATGAATTTTATGTAGTAGTTCAGCAACTCTGGTTTGATTCATTTCATCTTCATTTAATTCTCTACCATTTTTCCAATGCTGAGCTGTTACTACTTCACCTGTTTCAATACGTTTCGTCCAAACAAGTTTAGGTACAATACCTTCTGCAGATAGCGCAGCAATAAAAGGATTTGAATTGCGTTTTAAAAATAATTTTTGTCCATCTTGTTCAGCCATATATGCTTCACCAGAAGCACCTCCTGCTGAATCAAGTGTCCACCCTAACTGATAAAACTGCTCCAACACGTTCACCTCACTTTCAACTAGAAAATGGCTCAAGAAATAGTTTTTCTGAGCCATATATTCTAATTTTTACAAAGCGTTTGTTTTTTACGCTTTACATTTAATTTGTTAACAGTTTATGTGAGCTATTTAAGTCAATATTTAGTCCCATCTTAATTCGACTTATTTAAGTCCGTTCATAATTTATCACTCATAAAAGATTTTATAATTTTTAGGGTTACATTTCAACTAAAAATCAGAAACAAAAAGATACATTTTACTAGTCTAATGTCTCTTTGATTTCTAAATCGCTTTATTATAAATTATAACACATTATCAGATCAGATTTTCGGTGAAATAAGACAATTATTTTAAATTTTCATCCTCAAACTATAAATTTAAAAATTCTAAATACTATGTGATTGAATATACTTTTCAAATCCTTGTTGTAATTGGCGTGTTATAGTACCAACTTGTCCATCTTTAACATTTTCACCATCAATTTTTGTAATTGGCATAACTTCTGCAGAAGTACTAGAAATGATAACTTCATCAGCATTTTTAAGAAATTCTACTGTAAATGTTTCTTCTTTGAATGGTATTTGTTCATCCTCTGCTATCCACTTTATGACACGGCGAGTAATTCCGTTCAATATAAAATTATTGACAGGATGCGTGTATATTACTCCATCTTTAATTGCGTAAACATTACTAGATGCACCCTCAGTGACAATATCACTTCGGTGTTGTATAGCCTCTGCAGCATTATATTTAACAGCATATTCTTTAGCTAATACATTACCTAATAAATTTAAACTTTTAATATCACAACGTAACCATCTAATATCTTCAGTTGTAATGGCATAAACACCTTGTTCTAATTCTTCATAAGGTCTATCATAACTTTTCGTAAACGCCATAATAACAGGTTTTACAGGTGGTGTTGGAAATGAATGATTTCGAGGAGCAGCACCACGGGTAGCTTGTATATAAATACCGCCATTCACAACGTTATTTTCTTTTAATAATCGACGTACTAATTCAATTAATTCCTCGATAGTAAAATTTAAATCTAGACCTATTTCTTCAGCACTTCTTAAAAATCTTTCAAAATGTTCTTTAACGGTAAACAATTTCCCATCATATGCACGGATATATTCATAGATTCCGTCACCAAACACGTATCCTCGATCTTCGTATGAAACCTTAGCATCCTCTTCATTAACAAATTCACCATTTATAAAAACTTTTGTCATAAATTAATCCTCCACACATAAAGCGTAAATAGCTTCTAAATAAATACTTGTTGCATTGATCAATTGCTTTTTAGTTATATACTCATTTTTTTGATGCATTAAATCTTCTGAATCTGCAAACATCGCACCAAATGCGACACCCTTATCTAAATTTCTCGCATATGTTCCTCCACCAATCGTATATGGTTCAGTCATATCACCTGTTTGATTTCTATATGCGTTTACAAGTGTTTTTACAAATGGGTCATTTTTATCAACATAATGCGGTTTTTGAACTTTACCAAGTTCTAAGCTAAAACCTAGTTCATTAATTTCGCTTCTAAATCTTTCAATTGCGTCTTCAAATTTAAATCCTTCGGGATATCTTAGATTAACACCATAACGGCCTGCTTTTTCTTTATCATAACTGATAACCCCGATATTAGTAGTGACATCTCCCATAATATCTGTATGGAACTTCATACCCATTTTTTCACCAAAGTGAGATTCAAATAAGTATCGCTCATTGAATTCTACGAAATCTTTTGCGCTTTTATTTAGATTAAGACTTGCTAAAAATTTAAGTAAAAACAATCCTGCATTAACACCTAAAGATGGATCCATGCCATGAACTGCTTTACCTTCAACTGTTAATATTAAAATACCACTGTCAACTGTACTTTCACCCTGCAGTTGATTTTGTTGTAAAAAGTTTTCAAAGTTTTGAATGACATCTGTCATATTTTCTTTGACGAGCACTTCTGCTTTAGCGTAATCAGGAACCATATTGTATCTTTGACCAGATTCAAATTTTAATAACTCATAGTCAGGTTCATCTGTATCTTCCGTCACTTCATTTTGTACTAAATCAAAGGTTGTTATACCCTTTTCACCATGTATAGCTGGGAATTCTGCATCTGGTGCAAAACCTAAGGCAGGCATTTCTTCTGTTTTGAAATATCTGTCTGTACATTTCCAATCTGATTCCTCATCAGTTCCGATAATAATGTGTATACGTTTTTTCCAATCTACCTTCATCTCATTTAAAATTTTAACTGCATAATAGGCAGCAATGGTTGGTCCTTTATCATCCAGTGTCCCTCTGGCTATAATTGCATTGTCTGTCACTACTGGTTGGAATGGATTTGAATCCCATCCATCGCCTGCCGGTACTACATCGACATGACATAAAATACCTAATACCTCTTCTCCTTTACCAGCTTCAATTCTACCAGCTATATGATCAACATCATGGGCTGAAAAACCATCTCTTTTACCTAGCTTGTACATGTAATCAAGAGCTTCTCTCGGTCCTGGTCCCACAGGTGCATCAGCTGTGGCTTTAGAATCATCTCTGATGCTTTCTATAGATAGTAAGCCTTTAAGATCTTCAATCATTTGATTTTCGTACTCTAGAACCTTTTCTTTCCACATTCGAGATCAACTTCCTTTTTTCTAAGTTATGTTCCATTTTACATGATGTTTAAAAGAAACTACAGTAAGATGTCAGAAAAATAACTTAATTTTTATTAATAAGTTGCGACTAAAAGATTAACTTATAGTTTAAAAAATATAAAAAAGCCTAGGTACAAGTTAATGTCCTAGACTTCTCTTATTCTTAACAATCGTTAAACGGATTGAAAATAAACTTATAACGCTTATGTTTAAAACTAATCTTTGTTATCGCTATGGAACAACGAATTCAAATTCTGTTCCACTAAAGTTAAAATGTATAACTATTCTTTTTTATCTTGTAATGCATTTTTATTATTTTTTAAGTCATCTTCAGTAACAACTCTTAAATTATTATTGGCAGTTGCGCCACCTTCAGCATCGAATTTTCCTTCTTCGATATCATCTTGAGTCTGATCATTTTTGCCAATAATTTTAGACTTTTCTTCTTCTAAAAATTCTTTAGGATTACTTTTGATACGTTCAACATAGTCTTTAGGGTTCTTCTTAACTTCTTGAATTGTTTCATTAGCTTTATTACCTATTTGAGTTGCTAAATCTTTAGCGCTAGATTTATATGATTCAGGATCTTCTTTATATTTATTATATTCTTGTTTAAGTTTATCTCGACTTTCTTTACGTGATAATGCTACAGCAGTAATAGCACCACCAATGCCTAATGCAACTTTAAATAAATTAGTACTTTTTCCCATTTTACATCTCTCCTTTGTTAGTTTTTAAGGTTATCAAAATCCAATTGTGTTAACAAACGATAACTACCTAAATCTAAATTATGGTCTAGTTCTAGTTCAGCAATCTTTATGCGTTTCAATTCTAATACCTCATTTTCGATACTATGAAACATTCTTTTAACTTGATGATATCTTCCTTCGTAAATGGTGACATGTGATACATAATCATCAACTTTCTTTAAAATTGCAGGCTTTAATTTTCCATCTGATAATTCTATTCCGGATTTAAATTCATCAATATCAAATTGAGTTATTGGGTGTTTTGAATAGACTTCATAAGTCTTTGAAACATGCTTATTGGGATTCATTACTTCATGATTAAACTGCCCATCATTTGTAACTAGGAGTAATCCTTCTGTATCTTTGTCCAAACGTCCGACCGGAAAAATATTTAAATGTGCGTATTCAGGTATCAAATCAATAATAGTAGGATGCAACTCATCCTCTGTAGCTGAAATATAACCTTTTGGTTTGTTTAACATGATATACACTTTGTCAATATAACTTACTACTTCATCATTTACCATTATCTCATCAGAATTAGGATTAACATGAAGTTTAGGTGACTTAACTTTATTTTGGTTGACCTTAACAGCTCCTTTTTTGAGTAACTGTTTAACTTCTGATCGCGTTCCAACGCCCATATTAGCTAGAAATTTATCTAATCTCATCGCAATATCTTCACTTTACGTCTTATTTTAGTGGGAATATCACCTAAAAATTCATCAGCTAATCTAGTCTTGATTGTAATACCACCATAAATGATTGCTCCTACAATGACACCAATTGCAACAATAATCAAGTAATTAAATCTAGTTGGTTCCAAGAATAATCTTAAAATGAAGAAAATCACCTCAACCCCAATCATCATGATGATTGAAATTAGAATAATCTTAGCTAGATGTATCCAACTGTAACTAAATTTAAAGTTTGCGTATTTTTTAAGAATATAGAAATTGCAACAAATTGCAAATAATAAAGCTATTGCTGTACTTAATACAGCGCCAGGTGTGTGTAATAACATAATTAAAGGATAATTCAGAATTAATTTAATTAAAACAGATCCTAAAATAACAAAAACCGTTAATTTTTGTTTATCGATACCCTGTAACATTGATGCTGTAACACTTAATAATGAAATTAAAATTGCAACAGGAGCATAGTAAAATAATAATCTACTTCCATCGAAATTTGGATCGTGACCGTGAACAACTGGATCAAAACCATAAAATACTGTGAATAAAGGTTGCGCTAATGCCATGATCCCAATACTAGCTGGAACAGTAATAAACATTAAAACTCCAATCGAAGTTCTAATTTGTCGATGCATCTCTGCATATCTACCTTCTTCATAGGTTTTAGTTATAAATGGTATTAAACTGACAGCAAATCCAGCACTTAATGATGTTGGAATCATTACAATTTTGTTTGTAGACATGTTTAACATGTTAAAGAATATATCTTGCAAACCAGGTTTGACACCTACAAGGTTAAGCGCACCATTATGAGTAAACTGATCAACCAAATTAAATAGTGGAAAATTCAAACTTACTATGACAAATGGAATGCTATAAGCAATAATTTCTTTGTACATTTTCCCGTATGAAACATTTAAATTTGCTGTATCTGAGTCGACCATATTTTTAATATTATTTCTTCTTTTAATCCAGTAATACCATAATGTAAGTATTCCTGCGATTGCACCTATTGCCGCTGCAAACGTTGCAATACCGTTCGCCTGAAGAACTGTACCTCCAAATACATTGAGCGTTAAATAACTACCTACTAAAATAAATACAATTCTTGCAATTTGTTCTGTAACTTCTGATACTGCAGTAGGTCCCATCGATTTGTATCCTTGAAATATACCTCTCCAAGTTGCGAGAACTGGAATAAATATAACTACCATACTTATTATTCTAATAATCCAAGTGATATCAGCAACTGTCCACCCATTCTTACCATGAGTATTACGTGATAAAGTTAGTTCGGCTATGTATGGTGCTAATAAATATAAAACTAGGAAACCTACAATACCAGTAATACTCATGACTACAAAACTTGATTTATAAAACTTCTGACTGACCTTATATGCACCCAGTGCATTATATTTAGCAACATATTTTGACGCGGCAAGCGGAACACCTGCTGTTGCTATAGCTATAGCTATATTGTATGGTGCATAAGCATAAGTAAAAGGTGCCATGTTGGCTTGTCCACCTATTAAAGCAGTAAACGGAATAATAAATAAGACACCTAATACTTTTGTAATTAAAATACTTATTGTAATTAAAAAGGTTCCACGAACCATTTCTTTACTTTCACTCATAACCTATCTTCCTATCTTAATAATTATTAATGCTTGTCAGTTCTATTTTTACTGTTAAACACATTATCTTGCATTACTTTAAAATATATCACAAAATAATAGTTGTTTGTCCTATAAAGATAACTTTAATTAAAATCGATATGACTTTAAAAGACTCTCAACTTCAATTTTAATATTATTTGCCAAGTTTTATATTATAATTATTATCTTAAGCTCTGTCATCCTATTCCATTTACAATAATTAAGATAAAAAAGTGTGGAGGTTATCATTATGTATCAAACAATTGTTATCGGAGGCGGCCCTAGTGGGGCTATGGCTGCAGTTGCTGCAAGTGAAAAAAATGAATCAGTTTTATTAATCGAAAAGAAAAAAGGTCTTGGACGAAAACTAAAAATCTCAGGTGGTGGTCGTTGCAACGTAACTAATAGACTTCCGTATGATGAAATCATAAAAAATATTCCGGGTAATGGTAAATTCCTATATAGCCCTTTCTCAGTTTTTGATAATCTTTCTATTATAAATTTTTTTGAAACCCGTGGAGTCAAACTTAAAGAAGAAGATCATGGTAGAATGTTCCCAGTTTCAAATAAATCTCAAGATGTTGTTGATGTGCTTATTAACCAGCTCAAAGAGAATCATGTTGAGATTAAGGAAGAAACACCAGTTGTCAGTGTTTCGTATGACCATAATTTTAAAGTTAAAACACAAATAGGTGAATTTGAAAGTCACAGTTTAATTATTGCTACAGGAGGTACATCAGTGCCTCAAACCGGTTCTACTGGAGATGGTTACAAATTTGCAAAATCTCTAGGTCATTCTATAACAGAATTATTCCCTACTGAAGTACCTATCACTTCTTCAGAAACTTTTATCAAATCAAATCGCTTAAAAGGGTTAAGTTTAAAAGATGTTAATTTATCGGTTTTAAAGAAAAATGGTAAAAAAAGAGTAAGTCATCAAATGGATATGATATTCACACATTTTGGAATTAGTGGTCCTGCTGCTCTTAGATGCAGTCAGTTTGTTTATAAAGAGCAGAAAAATCAAAAAAAGAAAAATATCCAAATGCAATTAGATGTTTTCCCTGAACTAAACGTAGATCAACTATTTCAAAAAGTGAGAAAAATACTTAAAGCAGAACCAGATAAATATATTAAAAATAGTTTGCGTGGAATAATAGAAGAGCGATATTTATTATTTATTCTCGAACAATCTGGTATTCATGATGAAATGACTGCACATCATTTATCAAACCAACAGTTTCAAACTTTTGTTAATCTTCTAAAGACTTTTACCTTTACAGTAGATGGTACACTTCCATTAGACAAAGCTTTTGTGACAGGTGGCGGTATTTCTTTGAAAGAAATAGAACCTAAAACTATGATGTCCAAATTAGTGCCAGGATTATTTTTATGTGGCGAAGTCTTAGATATTCATGGATACACTGGAGGTTATAATATAACAAGTGCATTAGTTACGGGTCATGTTGCTGGATTGTTTGCCGGTGAATTTAAAATAGATAAAAACAAATAATTTTATTAATATAATACAAATTAGCATAAGCTATAAAGTACTTGATAATAATCAAATACTTTATAGCAATTTTTTTATATTAGACACGTCTAGATTGTAAATACACTAATTCATAAAATGTATTTCTTAATATTTTCACAAGATAACTACCACAAATATAAGCAAAATGATATGCTATATTTTTAATTTGTTGTTCTTTGAATAGCGATTGTTATTAAAATATGATAAAGGTGTTAAACTCCATATTATATTTCACATATAGGTGGTTAATATTAATAACTACCTTAATAGTATTGAAAAGAATTTACATTTTGCTATCCTTAAAAAACGTTTAATAATAGATTAGCAACGATTTTATGTTGAATAGCTAAAAATACTCCCTTCAAAGTTTTCATTATATTAATGTCTACTTTGAAGGGAGTTTATTAATTGATATCTCCGGTTCTGTGGTTTATAAATTTATAATATTAGTCATTCACTTTTTTATCTTTTTTCTTTTTGCGTGAGGACATGATTGCTAAACCAGATATTAAAGTAACTCCAGCTAATGGCACTGATTTATCAACATTTCCTGTCTCTGGTAGAGATTTAATTGTATTATTCTCGGAACTATAACATTGATTAGATTTTTCTGTCATAGATGTTGTTGAGCGTTGACTACTCAATATTTTATCTTCTCTTAATTGTATTGACTTAAGTTTTTCAATCGTCTCGTTAACTAATTCATCAACTTCTTTATTTGTGGTTACTTTATTAAGTTGACTTAAAGCGTTACTAACAATTTCATTTATCAATGTACGAGCATTTTGTTTCACTCTAGTACTAGCACTTAAATTTGCATTTATCATTTGCTTTACATGGTCTGCTTCTAATTCAATTTCCTTCAACGCTTTAGCTTTTTTACGTACAATTGAGTTTAATTTATCCACTTCAACTTTAAAGTTTCGGACAATTGTATCAACTGAAACAAATGTTTCAGCTTCGTCAATCTGTTTATGTGCACGATTGATTAATGCTTTAAGTTTACTTACAAATATTTGTTTTTCTTCGTTAGTAGCTCTAGAAGATATGTCATTAATTTTATCGTCACTATACCCATCAATATATGCTTTAGCTTCTAATTTTTTATGTGCTTGAATTTCAATCGAGTCTATTAAAGATATACTTTCTTTTAATGCAGCGCCCACTGATTCATTATTTTGAGATTGATGAATATGATTAATAGCTGATTTTAAAGCTTGTTCTAATTCATTGATAGCTGATTGCTTTTCTTCAATAGTAGCTTCTTGATTTTGTTTAAATTTATTTAATTTTTTATCTGCTAGTTCTTGAATTTCTGCTATAGCTTCAGGCTTTTTAATGGTAATGACAGAAATTTTATTAATTTCAGAAGTTGCTATTTCTTTAGCTCTATTAACAGCTTCATTAGTTAATGCTTGGTCAATTGAAAGATTTGCTTGTGTTAGAGTTGTGTCTAATTGATTTAATGCTACATCTTTTTCTTCTTTAGTCGCTTCTTCATTATCATTAATTAATCCGCGAATAACTTCTGCTTTTTGATTAATTTCATTTCTTGCAGCTGATTTAATTTCAATAACAGGTAGTATTTTAGAAATTTCATCAATACTTTGTTTTTTAATATCTTTAACTTCTTCATTTGTTTGAGCTTTATCTATTGCTTCAGCAATTCTTGCCGCAGTTTTAATTAATTTATCGATAGCCGATGCTTTTTCTTCAAGTGTAGACTCATTATTATTCTTTATTAAATCACGTTGAGCGTCTAATTGATTAGTGATTTCATTTAATGCTTGTGGTTTGATGATTGTTATTGGTTTGATTTTATGAATAGCTTCAATCGTTTTGTTTTTAGTATCGTAAACTTCTTGATTTTTATTAACATTATTAATTGTAATAAATGATTGATTTACTAATGTATCAACTTGTTTTAAAGCTTCTTCTTTTTCTTCTCTTGTCGCATCACTATTTCCATTGATACGTTCTCTTTGAATTTCAGCTTGTGCGTTGATTTCTTCAAATGCTTGCGGTTTAACTTGTACATCCGCACTGATCGCTTGTAATAATGTTATTGCGTTTGATTTTGTTCCAAGTACTTCGCTATCAGTGTTAGCTTCTCGTATTTTTTCATTTGCATCATCAACAATCGCCTTAACTTTATTCAGTGCAATTTGTCGTTCTTCTTCTGTAGCATATGGCGTATTATTGATAGAGTTGTTTAATTGACTCGCCTTATCACTAATTGCTTTTCTGGCAGTAGGCTTTTGAGTTATGTTGATAAATATACTATTTAATTCATTTAATCCAAATAATTCATCTTGCGCAACTTGTATATCTTTTTGGTCTTTTTCAATAGCATTGAATACTAATGATAATTGTTCTTTTACATGATTAATCGCATCATTACGTTCCTCATGAGTAACATCTGGAGTATTTTCAAAAGTTTTAATCAATTGTTTAGCAAGTGCATTAAGTACAGAACGTGCTACCGCTTTTGTATCTACACGAGGTAAAATAGTTTTCATTTTTTGGGAAACTTCATTATAAATATCATCAACTTCATTATTTGTGTGTGCAAGTCCAATTTGTTTTTTTGCCTCTAAAAGTATTTTATTTAACTTACTATTAGCTTCTTGAAGTTCATCTTCAGTTGCATCAGGATAACCATTAATTATAGCTTCTTGAGTATCTGAAACATCATATAATTTCAATATAGCATTTTTCTTTTTATTATATTCTGGTCTGTATTCATTTATATTATTCAAGCCAGAAGTTTTAGCATTATCTACTTCATTATCTGTATTAGCTCGATTTATAGAATTAATGATTTCTTTAACCTGTTCATCTAAATGTTGTAACGCATTATCTTTTTCTTCTTGTGTAGCACTAAATTCTTGCTCTATTTCATCAATTTTATTTTGTTGCGCTTTAACAATTTCAGCTACTGCATTACGTTTTTTACTGAAATCTGGTCTGAAGTTATTGATTTGATCTAAACTATTTTGCTCAGCATTTTCAACTTGCTGATTAGTTTGAGATTGATTTACATCATTTTTGGCTTTTTCATGAATTTGATTTAACTGATTTAAACCCTCTCTTACTTCATCATCAGTTGCATTTTGGGTTTGATTAATTTCAGTTTTCTTTTTTTCTACTGCGCTTTCAATTTTAGATTTGGCAGTAGGTTTTTTAACTACAAGTGGTTGAATATCTCTAATTGTACCTATACCTTTGTTCTTTTCTACATTCACTTGGTTGGTATCTGGCGCATCTTCAATAGCTTGATTTGTTGTCTCGACAACGTGATTTAAATTGTCACTAGCAACTAATTTTTCTTCAGTCGTTGCTTCATCATTACTATTAATTTGTATGTTTTTCTGCTCTTTTTCAGCATTTACATCAGCTTTAGCTTTATCTTTAACTGTAGTAGCAGGTAATATATTTTCAATTTCAGCTATTCCGTTTACTACAGTCTTTTCTACATCATCATTAGTTTGACCTTTATCTATTTTAGCTATAGCTTTTTTAAGGACTTCTTGTAGTTTTGTAATTGCTTCCTGTCTTTCTTCAATTGTTGAATTAGGATGAGTTGCAATAGTACTTTGTTGTTGGTTAGCTTTTTCATTTAATCTGTGACGCCCGGTTGCTTTTGTTTGTGGATGTGGTTGAATTTGCTCTATATCTTGAATACTACGTGTTTTCGCATTATCTACATCTTTATTTGACTGTGCTTGATCAATATTTACTTTAGCCTGATTAAGTAATTGGTTTATTTTATTTAATGCTTCAGTTTTTTCTTCATTCGTAGCTTCTTGGTTCTCTTGTATTTCTTGAGTTTGTGAATTAAATGCTTCTTGGATTGCATTTAAAGCATCTCGTTTCTTACTAACTTGTGGTACAATTGCCTCAATTTTAGGTCTTGCTTTATCTAAAGCTTGATCAACCTCGTTGTTATGATCTACATTAGCAATTTCATCTGATGCGGACGTTAGTACATTTTGAAGCAATCTATTAGCTTCAGCTTTTTCTTCAAGTGTTGCATCAGGCGTATTTTCAATAATTTTCTTTTGATTATCAATGAATTGATTCAATTGGTTTTTAACGTTTTGTTTCTTGATAACTTCAACTTGAACAGCGTTAATATTTTGAACAGCTTGATTTTTAATATTATTTACTTCCTCAGTAGTTTGCGCTTTCAGGATATTAGCATCTGCTTCTTCTTGAAGACCATCAACTTTATTATTTGCTTCTTCTTTTTCTTCTGCTGTTGCATTTGGCGTTTGATCTATTATAGCGTTTTTATTTTTAGCTTCGGTAGCTAGAGCTGCTAATGCATTAGTTTTGACTGCTGTACTTGGTAATATTTGGGTAATACTCGTGTTACCACTATTTTTAGCATCATTAACTAATTGTGTAGTTGTAGCATTAGTAATACTGTTAATAGCATCAATTTTAGCTACATTAACTCTATCTATAGCGGCTGATTTTTCTTCATTAGTTGATTTATTATTTGTATTGATAGTATCAATTTGACTTTGCGCAACTTGTTCAATCTCTTGTTTAGCATTACGTTTAATATTAGTCTCAGGATGAACCTCAGAAATTTTAGCAATTCCATTATTTTCCGCAATTTTCACATCATTATTTGAGTGTGCCTGTGATACTTGATTTAACGCTTCATTCTTTACTTCTTCTAATTTGCCAAGTGCTATTTGTTTTTCTTCTAGTGTCGCATCTTGATTTTGATTTATTAAAGTCGTTTGTTCCGCAGCTTTTTTTCTAATATTTTCATTAGCCTTAGGTTTTACAACTACAATAGGTTCAACATTTCTTATTGTTTCTAATATATTATTTTTTTCGTCTGTAACATTTTGATTTGCTAAAGCTGCTTGTATTCTATCATTGACTCCATTTGTATCTTGATTAAGTCTCTCAAGTGCTTCTTGTTTTTCTTCAGTTGTAGCATTTTGATTCTGATCTATTGTCGATCTTTGTTGACCTATTGCTTGGGCAATATCTGCTTTAGCTTGTGTTTTAGTTTGGGTAGACAACTCAATACGTTGTAACTTTTGCTTACCATCTTCTAAATTCTCATCCACTAACGCATTTGTATTTGCACCATTAATATTGTTACGTGCTTGTGCTAACGTATCATCTATAGATTGTATTGCCGTATTTTTTTCTTCAGTAGTTGCATCTTGATTGGCTCTTATATCTGATTTTTTACTTTCAGCTAGATTAGTCAAAATATTGATGGCATCTTGTCTTTTATGTGCATTTGCATTAATCAATTTAATTGCAGTAATAGCTTGTGCTTTTACATTATCAACTTGATTATCTTGTGTACTTTCATGAATTTTTTGAATTTCTTCATTTAATTTTTGGGTCACTAATTGTTTTGCAACCTCTTTTTCATCATCAGTAGCATTACCATCATTACCTATTAAAGTCTTTTGGTTATTAGCTTCTTGAGTCAAATCATTTATAGCAGTCGGTTTTTTGATCACATTGGGTAGTACACTCTTGATTGTAGCAATACTATTTGTTTTAGATTCATTTACTTCTTGAGTACTATGTGCATTATTAATATTTTGTATTGCTTGTGCTAATCCGGCATTGACTCTATTTGTTGCATCTTGCTTTTCTTCTTCGGTTGCATCAGGCGTGTTGTTAATTTGGATCAATTGTTCTTGAGCTTTGTCATTTATTTCTTGTTTAGCATTTGTTTTAGTTTGAGTTGATGGATGAATATTGTTTATTTTTTCTAACCCATTAGTTTTAGCACTATTGACTTCCCTTTCAGTATCACTATTTGTAATATTAGATTTGACTTCAGTTTTCGCTTTTTCAACCAGCTTTCTAGCCTCTGCTTTTTCTTCATCTGTTGCATCATTATTACCATTGATGATTGTAACTTGTTGCTCAGCTTTTTTATCAATCGCCGTTTTAGCATCTGTTTTAATTGTTGTTGCTGGTATTATGGTAGCAATCTCATTCATGCCGTTATCTTTAGCATTATCAACTTGATTATTAGTTTGCGCTTGATTGATATTTGTTATAGTTTTATTTTTACTAATCTCCAGAAGTCGTTTAGCTTCATCTTTTTCTTCATTAGTTGCATCTTTATTATTATTAATTAACTCTGTTTGTGAAATAAATTTAGTTTGTAACTCTTGAAGCGCGTCAGATTTTCTAGTTGGATTAGCATGAATCGTTTCTAATTCTTGAAGTCCAGTATTTT
This sequence comes from Staphylococcus sp. HMSC065D05, assembly GCF_001813195.1. NCBI lineage: Bacteria > Bacillati > Bacillota > Bacilli > Caryophanales > Staphylococcaceae > Staphylococcus > Staphylococcus sp. HMSC065D05. Next base: position 194,825 of record NZ_KV811746.1, on the reverse strand, counting down.
TGTGCTGTTCAACGTCATTGTCACGTCTGTCTTGATTTATTAGATTCTTAACTTCTTCTCTTTTAACATTCAATCTTTGAATTGCATCTTGTTTTTCTTCTTCTGTAGCATCGGGCGTTGCATTGATTTGACGCTTTAAATCTTCAAACTTTGAATCTAATTCCACTCGCGCGGATGGTTTTTTTGCAACATTTGCTTGAATATTAGTTATCGTATCTATAGCCTCAGTTTTTGCATCAGATACTTGTTGGTTTGTTTGCGCTTGATCAACTTTCCTGTCTCCTGTATCTTTTGCTATTTTTAATTTATCTAATGCTTTTTGCTTTTCTTCATCTGTTGCATCTGGTGTAGTGTTGATAGTATTGCTTTGCTCATTATATTTATCATTGATACTTTGTTTAGCATCAGATTTTTTGTGCGCATCTGGCGTAACTATTTCAATTTCATGAATGCCGTTAGATTTAGCTTGTGCGACACCATTGTTATTATGTTCATTTTGAATTGCTGTTCTTGCTTCATTTGCTTTTTGATTTGCCAATTGAATAGCCGCTTCTTTTTCCTCAATTGTAGCAGTTTGATGTGTTTGAATTTGATTAATCTGTTGCGCGAGTTTTTGATCAATGTCTTTTTTTGCTTTAGACTTAACAGTGGTTGCTGGTAAAACTTTAGCTATTTCATTTATTCCTGTTACTTTAGCATTTTCAATATCACTATTTGAAGATAAAGAGTTAATATTATCTAACGCATTTTGTTTTCTAGCTATAACTAAATTGTTGGCGACCTCTTTTTCTTCATCTGTAGCATTATCATTATCATTAATGAATTGCGTTTGTTGTGTTGACTTTTGTTCGATTGCATTTCTTGCCGACTCTTTCTCAACAACTTGCGCATTAATTCGAGATAAAGAAGTTATCGCATCGTCTTTGATATTTTTGACACCTTGGGTTGTATGTTCCGCATTTATTTGTGCTTGAACTCTTGCTAATTCAGCACTTACTCTGTTTATTGCCTCTTGTTTTTCTTCATTAGTAGCATCAGGCGTGTTTTGAATATGATTAATCTGTTCATTTGCTTTATTCTGTACTGCTTGTCTAGCTTCAGATTTCACAGTAGTTGCTGGAGTTATATTTTCTATTTTATTTATTCCATTAGTTTTCGCTTCATTTACTTGGTCTCTAGTGCTACTGTGTTGAATATTATCTTTTGCTTCAATTTTAGCTTCTTCAATTTTACGATTCGCTTCTTGAATTTCCTCAGCTGTAGCATCATTTATTCTTTGAATTTTTATTTTCCTATCAGCTGCTTTACCATCAATATCATTTTTTGCATTTCTTTTAATCGATGTATCAGGTGTGATTGCATTTATGGTTTGTCTACCATCACTCACAATACCATCAATTTGGTTATTGGTTGTAGCATTATCAATCTTACTAATTACATTTTGCTGTGATACATTAACTAAATTATTTGCGACTTCCTTCTCTTCAATTGTAGCATCATCATTATTTTGTATAGTTTGTTTATGTTGTTGAACAATATCATTAATCGTAGTTCTGGCTTCTTGTTTTTTCCTAACATCCACTTGTATATTTTGAATATTTTGAATTCCATTAGTAAGTGCTGTATCAACATTTTGATTTGTTTGTGCTTGATTTATGTCATTGAGTGTACTTTCTTTTACTTGTGTTAATCTAGTTAACGCATCTTGTTTTTCATCTTGAGTTGCATGAGGAGTTGAATTTAATTCAGCTTCTTTTTCTTGAAACTTTTGATTTACTTGATCTCTAGCTTGTTGCTTTTTAGTGAAATTACTCTGAATTTTACTGATATTACTTATACCTATATTTAAGGCGTTATCAACATTTTGATTAGAAGCAGCCTGTGTAATTTGTTCATCAGCTGAATTTTTAGCATCATTCAAACTTTGAATTGCTTTTTGTTTTTCTTCTATAGTGCCTTCATTATCAGTATTAATCGCACTCTGCTTTTCATTTACTTTAGCAATCAGTGCTTGTCTAGCTTGAGGTTTTTTTTGAACATTAACATCAGTATGAGTAATAATTTGTTCTGCATTACTAAGTGCTTGATCTACATCATCATTAGAATTTGCTTGGTTGATATGATTATTGCCATTGGTAACAGCTTGCGAAACAACACTGACAGCTTCTTGTTTCTCTTCAGTCGTAGCATCAGGTGTTTGAGCTATTGCTGACTTTTTCTCGTTTCCTTTTTGTTCTAATAATGTTTTGGTATTATTTTTCTTAACTGCATTAGGTTGATCTTGATTCATAGTATTTATGCCATTATTCTTAGCTTCAGAAACTTGTTGAGTTGACTGAGCTTGATTGATATTTGCTATTGCGGCTTGCTTATGTGCTTCTACTTGATTTAATGCATCCTGCTTTTCTTCAGTTGTTGCCATATTATTTGAATTAATTTGTTGATTTTGTGCAATAGCTTTAGCTTCAACTGCTGCACGTGCATCCTCTTTAATCTTCGTTGCAGGACTTATTGTGGATATGATACCACTTCCCGTTGTTTGTGCTTGATCAACATCTCTATTAGTAGGTGCATTGCTAATATTTTGAGTTGCAGTTAATAATGCTTCATTAACTTTACGCTCTGCATCTGCCTTTTCTTCAGTAGTTGCATTATTGTTCGCTTGAATTAAACGTTTTTGTTCATCCGCTTTAGCATTGATAGTTGCTATTGCATTTTGTCTTTTCACTGGAGTTAATGGTACTTGTTGTATCGTATTCGTTCCATTGTTTTGTGCTTCAGTGACATCATCATTACCTTGTGCAGTGTTAATATTTTGAATCGCTTCATCTTTTGATCTATTAACAAGTGTGATAGCATCATTTCTTTCATCTAATGTAGCTTGTGTATTATTGTTGATATCCTTAATTTTTGAATTTGCACTGTTGGTAACTGCCTCTCTAGCTTCTGCTTTTTTAGTTGGATTTGGAATATCTGTAGCTATTAATCTCGTACCATTATCTCTTGCTTCATTCACAGTGGTATCTGTTTCTGCCTCACCTATTTTGGCGATAGCATCAGATGAATGTGCCTCAACTTGACTAATCGCTTCATTTTGTTCCTCAGTCGTTGCCTCATGATTGTTACGTATAAGCGTCTTTTGTTGTTCCGCTTTGTTATTCACAACTTGTCGAGCATTTGGTTTAGTTACTGGATGTGGAGTATCACTTTCTAGAGTGCGTAATCCAGCCTCTTTAACTCTTTCAACACCATCATCTGTAAGTTCATCATCAATGTTATTAGAAATTTCATTTTTATGATTTTCAATTTGATCAACTAATGTATCTTTTTCTTCAGTAGTTAATTCTGTACTATCATATACACCATCAGTCATTTCTTGAGCTTTATCATTAATTTCTCTCGAAGCACTCACACGACTTATTAGTGTTGTTTGTAATTCGTGTAATAAATCATCAATTTGAGTTTGAGAGTATCTTTGGTTAAAAGGTGTATTGTTTGTTTCTTCATCCAGAACAGTCTGAGCACGTTCTTTCAACTTATTATATTTATTATAAGAAGCAAGTGTATAGTTCGATGGGATGATATCCTTATTGACCTGTTCTGATAAATCATCTTTATTCATGATGACATTAATACTAAAAGGTGTTTGTTGGCCTGTAACAGTATTGTCAGTAGTGTTAATGTAATATTCAGAAAATGTTTTATATTTAATTGCTTCATTGAAAGTCACTTCACGTGGCGTTGAGATGTTGACAGGTCTAAGCTTGTATCTTATATTTAGTATTTTATTGGGCAAGAATCTAGCAACATCCTGAGCACTTCTTCCTAAATTTAAACCATTACTAGAAAATGTTAAAGTATGATTTTGTCTATCGAAATTAACTGAAAACGGATTTACCGTAGAATTTGGCACATTCCCGTTAACAAATGAAACTTCAGTTGAATTATCAACGTATTCGAAATTGTCTGGTAGTGTGACTTTATAAGTAAGTTCATTTTGACCTATAGCAGCAGCGAAGTTACCATTATTCTCTATACGAGTATTAACTTCAAATTCTTTTCCATTCTTTACATTTTTGTTAACTTGTCTTGATTTCACATATAGATGTGAACCAGAATTAACACCAATTGTATCTATAAAAGAATAGTATCTATACCCATCATGTAGCTGTTGAATTCTTTTAAAATCTGAGTGTATTTCGTTCATAGGTAGAAATTGAACTTTTAGCCTATGTACGTTATCAGGTAACTTGAATAAACGATATACGCCGCCTCCTTGAATATCAGTTGAAGCAATTTCTTGATTATTTTCTGCATTTCTTAAAACTAATTGAGTTCCACCTTTTCTGTTTTTAGCAGTCATTGTATTAAATGAAAATATTATCTCAGAATTAGGATTTACTGAAAATTCTTTTTCTATACCGTTGAAACCATCATGATCATTCGGATCATTTCCTTTAATACGTCCTAAGGCTACGACATTATCTACTGCTTGATAATTTTTCGGATCGGCACTATCAAACACACTTGTACGTTCTAACACACTATTTAATAAACCAACCTTACCACCATTAACCATTGTAAAGCCATTTAGACTATCAACTACCTTTACTTCAGGTCGAGAGCGATTTGTACTTGTCTTTATTCCTAAATCATCAAATGTAATTACAGTGTTAATGCTATTTGGACCTGTATTACTTAAATTTGGATCCGTATTTTGAGTTGTACTTGTAGCGTCATTTCCGCTATTTGTATCTAATGATCTTTTCCCTCTCTTTTTAGGTTTACTTGATGATTCTGTTGTAGCTTTATTTTCCGGAATCGATGAATTTGAATGATTTGAGTTCGTATGATTTGTTACATCTTCAGATTGGGCTTCAATATGATGTTTAACCGGCTGATTAACATGTAACCCGTTGTCACTCGTATCATTATTTTCATAGATATTGGTATAAGGTGCTGTTTGAGCAGATTCAGCTTCTTCAGCATTTATTGCAATTGGTTGAGCATTATGATGAGGATCATTTTGTGTTTGCTTATTTTCAGTAGATGAAGGTACTGTTTGCTCAGATAATGTATTTGTTGTTTCCTCACTTATAGGATTAGACTGAGATGTGTTTTCTAACCCTCCATCAGATTGAGCTGTAGTGTCATTATTTTGAGAAGGTTCCAGTTCTGAAGCTGTTGCTTGCCCCGGATGAGCTAAAAATGAGACTGTAGCTATTAATGCTGAAAAAATACCTATATTAAATTTTCTAATACTAAATTTCTGTTTTCTAAATAGATTCATTAAATTGGCCTCCTAGTTGTAAATTCTTTATGATGTATGTCTAATGAACTTTGAAAAATATTTAAAGTAATGACTCTTCCCAATATCGCTCATTTAATTAAACACAACTATTTAAAGTCTTTTTAATTTTATCATCTATATTATTCTAAATCTAGTAGTATAAAAATTTATCTTAATATATTTTTAATTGATATCAGAATTTGTTTTTTGAGATCCACATTGAATTATTTAATGATTTTTATATCAAAAAAAGTACGATTAAGATTTCAAATCAAAATCTTAATCGTACTCAGTGACCATATTTGTGATTTACATTCTAATTCCAGAAATTCCTAGAATAAATTATAAACTTATTTGTATTAATTTTTAACTTAGAATATCGTTATCTACAACTTCAAAGTTATTTAAATATTATCAATTACAGTACCTTCATCGCCCCAAGCATTCATTCCACCTTCGACATTTACAGCATGAACACCTTGTTCTTCTAAATATGAAACTACTTTAACACTGCGTGATCCCGCTGCACACACAATATAATACGTATCATTTTTATTGAATTCTTTCAAATTATCAGGAATTTCATCCATAGGAATTGTTTTTGCTCCAGGAATAACACCCATTTCAGTTTCTTCGTTCGTGCGAACATCTACAATGTTAACTGGATTTGAATCTAATATTTTTTTCTTTAATTCATCTACTGTTATTGATTCCATTTAATAGCACTCCTTTAGAAAAATATTATTTAGCAACTATATTAACTAGCTTTTGAGGTACAGCAATAACTTTTTTAACTTCTTTACCTTCAATACTCATTTTAACATTATCGTTAGACAAGGCTAGGTTTTGCATTTCTTCTTTAGATAAATCTTTTGGTATATTAATTTTTGCTCTAACTTTACCATTGACTTGAACTACGATTTCAACTTCATCATCTACTAATAAGCTTTCATCAAATGTTGGCCATGGTTGATAAGTAATGGTATTTTCATGCTCTAATCGATCCCATAATTCTTCACCAATATGTGGTGCAATTGGCGCTAACATTTTTACAAACCCTTCGATATAAGGTTTGTAAACTTCATTTGTTTTATAACACTCATTAATAAACACCATTAATTGACTGATTGCGGTATTAAAACTTAGTGTATCAAAATCTTCTGTTACTTTTTTCACAGTTTGATTGTATACTTTATCAAGTGAATGATCGTTAGAATCTACAATTTTTTTATTGATTGAATTTTCATCAGTAATGATAAGTCTCCAAACGCGATCTAAGAATCTTCTAGAACCATCCAAACCTTTTTCACTCCATGCGATCGCAGCATCTAAAGGTCCCATAAACATTTCATATAGTCGTAATGTATCAGCACCATGTGATGCAACAATATCATCTGGATTAATCACATTACCTTTAGACTTACTCATTTTTTCATTGCCTTCGCCTAAAATCATTCCCTGGTTGTATAGTTTTTGGAATGGTTCTTTTGTCGGTACAACACCTAAGTCATATAACACTTTATGCCAGAATCTTGCATATAATAAGTGGAGTACTGCATGTTCCACGCCTCCAATATATAAATCAACAGGTAGCCAATGTTTTAATTTTTCAGGATCCGCTATCATTTTTTCGTTATGTGGATCAATGTAACGTAAATAGTACCAGCAACTGCCAGCCCATTGAGGCATTGTATTGGTTTCTCGGCGCCCCTTCATACCTGTCTTTTCATCGATAACGTTTACGAACGCATCTATATTTGCAAGTGGAGATTCACCGGTACCTGATGGCTTAATTTCATCTGTTTCTGGAAGTAGTAAAGGCAATTCATCTTCAGGAACTGTAGTCATTGATCCATCTTCCCAATGTATGATAGGAATTGGTTCTCCCCAATAACGTTGCCTACTAAATAACCAATCACGTAATTTATAATTGACTTTTTTCTCACCAGCACCTTTAGATTCAAGTAATTCTATCGCTTTACTTATTGCCGCTTCATTTTCTAGACCGTCTAATTCTCCAGAATTAATGTGTTTTCCTTCACCTGTGTATGCATTTTTTTGAACTTCGCCACCCTCTATAACTTCGATAATTGGTAAATTAAACTTCGTAGCAAATTCATGATCTCGCTCATCATGTCCAGGCACAGCCATTACTGCACCAGTACCGTATGTTGATAAAACATAATCTGCTATCCAAATAGGTAATTTATCACCAGAGAGCGGATTAATTGCAAATGCTCCAGTAAACACACCTGTTTTTTCTTTAGCTAAGTCTGTACGTTCTAAATCAGATTTTTTTGATGCTTCATTTTGATACATTTTGACTTCTTGTTCTTTATCTCTTGTCGTAATTTCATTCACAAGTGGGTGCTCTGGGCTTAAAACTAAGAAAGAAGTACCATAGATTGTGTCTGGTCGTGTCGTAAATACTTCAATGTTTTGGTCAGATTTTTCAATTTTAAATGTTACTTTGGCACCTTCTGAACGTCCAATCCAGTTTCGTTGCATGTCTTTAATTGATTCAGGCCAATCTAACTCATCTAAATCTTCTAATAATCTATCAGCATATTCTGTAATTTTGAGTACCCATTGTTTCATAGGCTTGCGGTAAACAGGATGACCGCCACGTTCTGATACCCCATCAACAACCTCTTCATTCGACAAAACAGTACCTAATGCAGGACACCAATTGACAGCAACTTCATCAACATAAGCTAAACCTTTATTATACAACTGAATAAATATCCACTGCGTCCATTTATAATATTCAGGATCTGTTGTATTCACTTCTCTATCCCAATCATAACTAAATCCTAATTCTTGAATTTGTCTTTTGAAAGTTTGAATATTCTTCTGTGTAAATTCACGAGGATCATTACCGGTATCTAAAGCATATTGTTCTGCCGGTAAGCCAAAAGCGTCCCATCCCATAGGATGTAATACATTGTAACCTTGCATTCTTTTATATCGTGAGATGATATCTGTTGCCGTATATCCTTCTGGGTGACCTACGTGTAAACCAGCACCAGATGGATAAGGAAACATGTCTAATGCATAAAATTTCTTTTGTCCTAAATTGTCATTCGTTTTAAAGGTCTTATTTTCTTCCCAGTAATTCTGCCACTTCTTTTCAATTTCCTTATGATTATAATTCAACACATTTCCTCCTAATTCATAAAAAAGACATCCCTACTATTAATGATTTGAAAGGGACGACCTGTGCCGCGTTACCACCCTTATTCGCTAACATTTAGCGCACTTCATTTTAATAGTAAGAGATGTCTAATTAAATGTCGTTTATGTTAATAAGTCATTTAGTCCTTAACACTAGTTCTCACCAACACTAGCTCTCTGTAGAAAAGCCTCTAAATGCTTAATACTATACGTGTTTAATATTATTGTATATGGTCAATGAATGCAAGTAGTTAATTAAACATCATTACATTATTAAACACCATTCTGATTTCGTCGTCCTCTTGATTGATGTTGATTTTTAAGATTCTTAGGCAACACTTTATCATAGAAGCTTAAAAATAACAGTGCAAAACTTAATAATATAATCATCCCAATAAACATCATACTCATATTAAATGTATCTACAAGTATACCGCCAATAAAAGGTCCAAATGCTTTTCCCACTGTAGATGCTGAATTAACAAATCCTTGGTATTGCCCTTGCTTTCCAACTGGTGCAAGTTGATTTGCTATAGTTGGTACTGCAGGCCAAACAAACATTTCTCCAAATGTTAAAATGACCATGCCAACTACAAATATAGCAAAGTGATTTGCAAAACTCGTTATTAGGAAAGAACTCATAAAAATAAAAATACCTACAAACATCTGATGCTTTAAATTACCTTTTAATAAGATGATAATTGGTCTTATTAACGGTTGAGCTACTAAAATCATTATTCCATTGATTGTCCACAATACACTATATTGAGACATTGAAATATTAATTGATTGAGTGAATGAAGCTATCGTTGTTTCCCATTGAATATATGCAATCCAACAAATTGCAAACATTGCACATACTAACATCATAGCAGTAAATCGTTTTTTATTTTCTTTGCTTTTTAAATCTATCGAATCTTGTGGTTTAAATTTAGCATTAATCTCTAAATTGAACTGTGTAATCGCCACGATGGCAAAAAGTACATACATAATGAGATTTGCCATAAAAATATAATTGAAACTAAATTCAGCCACAAAACCTCCTAATGCCGCACCTAAAGCAACTCCTATATTTTGTGCTAAGTATATAGCATTAAAAGTTTGTCTCCCTCCATTAGGCCAAACGGCACCTGCCATCGCATAAATAGCAGGAACTATCATTCCGCCACCAAATCCAAGTAGTACTAACCAAATTGCGTACCAAGGCCAGCCATGAAACAAATTGAGTAATGTTGTACTACATAAACAAGTAAATGTACCTATTAAAATCGTTTTGTAACCGCCAAGTTTATCAAACAAAGAACCACCTAACAAATTACCTACAACCATTCCAAATGAATTAATCATCAAAACGATACCTGCAATTGTTAAACTCTTATGAAGTTCTTCCTTCATGAAAATTGTATTTAAAGGCCACAAAAAACTGGCGCCAGTTATATTAAGTGCCATACCTATAACTAGCCACCAAACTGATTTAGGTATATTCATATCATGAGTCCCTCTCTTTATATTTTTCTCAATCTACAATAGACACTATAACACTAAAATATGTTAAAATCTGTACTTAGAGCTTAAATAGAAAGGAAAATGTATTATGGGTAACTATTTCCCGTATGCCTTTGAAGATAAACGCTATCACACATGGAACTATCATTTAAAAAACAAGTTTGGTCAAAAAATATTTAAAGTCGCTTTAGATGGAGGATTTGATTGCCCAAATAGAGATGGTACAGTAGCTCATGGAGGTTGCACATTTTGTTCTGCAGCAGGAAGCGGTGACTTTGCAGGTAATAGAGCTGAACCAATTGAAGTTCAATTCAAAAAAATAAAAGAACGAATGCATGAAAAATGGAGTGAAGGTCAATATATTGCATACTTTCAGGCGTTTACAAATACGCATGCACCTGTAGAAGTATTAAAAGAAAAATATGAACCTGTATTAAAAGAAGATGGCGTCGTTGGTTTATCAATCGCGACAAGACCTGATTGTTTGCCTGATGATGTTGTAGAATATTTAGCTGAACTTAATCAGCGCACTTACTTATGGGTAGAATTGGGCTTACAAACTGTGCATCAGTCCACTTCCGATTTAATAAATCGTGCTCATGATATGCAAACATACTATGACGGCGTAAAAAAATTACGCAAGCATAATATAAATGTTTGTACACACATAATCAACGGCTTACCAGGTGAAAATTATGACATGATGATGGAGACTGCTAAAGAAGTCGCTCAGATGGACGTTCAAGGTATTAAAATTCATTTATTACACTTGCTAAAAGGAACGCCTATGGTTAAACAATATGAAAAAGGTATGCTCGAGTTTATGAGTCAACAAGATTATACCAATCTTGTTTGCGATCAACTTGAAGTATTACCCCCAGAAATGATTGTGCACAGAATCACTGGAGATGGACCTATAGATCTAATGGTTGGACCAATGTGGAGTGTTAATAAATGGGAAGTATTAAATGAAATTGATAATGAGCTTGCTAGACGAAACTCCTATCAAGGTAAAATGAACAAGCAGAGTATACAATCATGAAACTAGAACGTATTTTACCCTTCTCTAAATCGTTAATTGATTCTCATATTAATCATAATAGTATTGTAATTGATGCAACATGTGGTAATGGGAATGATACTGCTTATTTTGCTCAACATGTACCAAATGGATTTGTCTATGGATTCGATATACAAGAACAAGCAATTTTGAATACACACAAAAAAATAAAAAATTATTCAAATGTAAAATTAATCCAATCTGGTCATGAAAATGCTAAATTGCACATTCCTGCTGAACATCATGGCCACATAGATGTTGCTATTTTTAATTTAGGTTATTTACCGAAAGGTAACAAAGAAATTGTCACTAAACCTGAAACAACAATTATGGCTATTAATGAAATCTTTGATATCTTAAGTATTGAAGGAATTATTATATTAGTTATATATCACGGTCATGAAGAAGGTAAAATAGAAAAAGAAGCACTACTTGAATTTTTACAAAACTTTGATCAAAATAAAGCTCATATATTGCAATATCAATTCATAAATCAAAAGAATAACGCTCCTTTTATCTGTGCTATTGAAAAGCGTAATTAAAAAGTTTGTACATGTATATTTTCAATTCAGTCATAAAATACGTGAACATAAAAAGAACCTGAGACAAGCAAACATTTTGTCCCAGGTTCTTTTTTTAATTATAAATTTCATCATGAAGTCTACCTTACTTTTAATTGCTATTAAGTTTACTGATTATCATAATTTTGAACACATTCTTTAATACATAGTTCAACAAATAATTCTCATAAGTATACTCATGCTTTAAATAAAATAATTTATTCAGTTAAAGATTTAAAGCGCGTTAAACTAAACCGCTAAAATAGATTGTAAACTAGATTGCATTGGTTCAGACTTGATTTTAATTGAGTCATCAATAAACTCTAACAAATCTTCTATTTTTGAATTTTGCTTGTCATTAAAATGAATAATAACTGTACGTTCATCATCTTGAGGTCTTTCTTTGTAAATCCACTCAAGATTAACTAAATTATTATAAGTACGTGTACGTTTATACGGCTTAATATGAACATATTTATCCATTTCCTTTAAAGTCATTGAGCCTTTTTCCAAAAGTGTAAGTAAAATCAAAATTTCCTCTTTAGACATTCCATATTCTTCTTTGATTGTATTAAAGATTGAATCAATCTCTTTGAATAATGTCTCTAATTGTAAAATACCATAAACCCTGTTCTTTTCACTATTAGCCAAAACTAACATCTCCCAAATAAAAAATTGTGAATTCTATAAACTAACTTAACCATTTCCCCCAAATTTAATTTTACAAATGGTAAAGTTATTAAACTTTAGAATTATACCCTTTTATTTCAATGATTGAGCTACTTAAAATCAACTTTATCCGTAAAAAGATTTAAAAATGAGATTTAAAACAAATCTTACATCTAGTGCAACTCAAATTCTAACCCAAAAACTTAGTGTTAATACATAATAAAATTAAATTAATTATATAATCAAAATATATCAATTCTACATTTAAAACGCAATAATTTTGGCAAAACTTTCTATACAAATTGTTAAATATATTTTTTATTAAACCAAACTAAATATATCATTAAGAATTATAAGAGCCCGTAGATGTTTAGGATCTACGGACTCATTACTATAGTCCCGGTATAAAACCAAGTTACTTATTCACATTATAGAATCGTATACAAATTGATAACATTTTTCTTTCGCTCACTTAAATGTCTTCAATTTCCTCTTCATTTACTATAAAACCCATAGTATTTACACTATTATTTAAAAATGATAGAACATATCTCATCACCAAATCGCGTTCAGGTTCATTATGTATTTCATGATATAATCCATCCCAAACTTTAAAGTACATCTCTTTCGACTTTAATTTATCTTTCATTTCATTAATAGATTGAGTTTCTAAAATTTTGTCTTTGGTACCATACATTATCAATGCTGAAATAGGTTTAATATCTCTGATATGATCCATTGTTTCTTTCATCTTTTCATTTATAAGGTTATACCAACTATATGTTACCTTTTTAAGCATTAGCCCATCATTTGCTGTTTCTTCAATAATTTCATCATTACGTGTTAAATCATGAGGGGTTATACCAACTTTAAATCTAGTATCTTTAGAAATTTTACCAACATTAGAAATCAATTTGTTTTTGCGCCCTTTATAGTCTTTCTTTAGTTCTAACATAGGTGAAAATAATAATATACCCTCAATAGGTAATTCTGTTTTCTCAAGCAGATTTAAAATGATGAGACCACCTAATCCCACACCTAAAACAAATGTTGGAATTTTATATTCATTAGCTATTTTTATCCACTCTAATATATTCTCATGGTACGTATTAAAATCATCTATTTGTCCCTTTTGAGCTCGTGAAGTTTGCCCTTGTCCTGGTAAATCGCCCATGATAACGTGATAACCATTTCTTCTTAACATCGTGATAACATATGCATATCTACCTGTATGTTCTAATATATTATGAGCAATGACAACAACGCCTTTTGCGTCATTTTCTGTTTCCCACTTCCACATTTTCTAATTGCCCCTTTTTATATGTTCTTTATTAATATAATTATAGCAAATCAAACATATTGAATGCTATTTTAAGTGAAATTTGATAGATATTTAAGTGTTTTCTTTAACTCTTCCAATATAGCCTAAAGTATAATTACTCTTTAAGTGTGCAAGCTCTTTATGTAAACGCTTTCTTAAACTTAATTTTCATGATACACTATTTAAAAATATCATAGTTTAGTATAACGGAGGTATTGCATATGTCCTTATTTAAAGATTTTTTCATTGCGTTATCTAATCATACATATCTTAATAAAATAGCTAAAAAGATGGGACCTCAAATGGGAGCAAATCGTGTAGTCGCAGGAAATACGATTCATCAATTAATTGAGACCATACAATATTTAAATGATTATAATATTTCAGTTACTGTCGACTCATTGGGTGAATTTGTTAGTACTAGAGAAGAAAGTATTAAAGCTAAAGAAGAGATTTTAGAAATTATTGATGCAATCTATAACAATAATGTTAAGGCACATATGTCAGTCAAAATAAGCCAACTTGGAAGTGAGTTTGATTTAAATCTTGCTTATGAAAATATGAGAGAAATTTTACTTAAAGCTGATAAGAATGGAAAGATGCACATTAATATTGATACAGAGAAGTACGATAGTCTTTCTAAAATTCAACATATTATTGATAGATTGAAAGGTGAATTTAAAAATGTGGGTACAGTCGTTCAAGCCTATCTGTATGAAGCCGATGATTTAATTGATAAATATCCTGAATTACGTTTGAGACTAGTGAAAGGTGCTTATAAGGAAGATGCATCAATCGCTTATCAATCGAAAGAAGAAATTGACGCAAATTATATTAGAATTATTAAAAAACGACTACTAAATTCAAAGAACTTTACATCTGTAGCTACACATGACAATGAAATTATCAACCAAGTCAAACAATTTATGAAAGAAAATCATATTAGCAAAGATAAAATGGAATTTCAAATGTTGTACGGTTTCCGCACGGAATTAGCACAAAAAATAGCTAATGAAGGTTATTTATTTACAGTTTATGTACCATACGGTAATGATTGGTTTGCGTACTTTATGAGAAGACTAGCAGAACGCCCTCAAAACTTGTCATTAGCTATAAAAGAATTTACTAAACCCAAAATCTTAAAAAAGTTAACTTTGGGTATCGGTATATTTGCAACTTTATTGACGTCTTTTATCCTTGGCATTCAAAGATATAAAAAATAAAATAAAGGCATGAAGTATTTTGATATCTACTTCATGCCTTTATTTTTTAATTGATTTGCTTAATTAGATTAGCCATTTCGATTGCACTAACTGCTGCTTCTGAACCTTTATTTCCAGCTTTAGTACCAGCTCTTTCTACTGCTTGCTCAATACTTTCAGTTGTTAGAACTCCAAAAATCACTGGAGTATCTGAAATATCATTTGCTTTAGAAACACCTTTAGCTACTTCATTACATACATAGTCATAATGTGAAGTTGCGCCTCTAATCACACATCCTAATGTAATCACAGCATCATATTCACCTTTTTGAGCTAATTTTTTTGCAACGAGTGGAATTTCAAATGCACCAGGCACATAAGCTACATCAATATTAGTATCTACTACTTCATGACGAATGAGTGTATCTTTAGCCCCTTCAAGTAAACGTGTAGTAATAAAATCATTAAATCTACTAACAACAATCGCAATTTTTAAATCCTTACCAACTAATTTACCTTCAAAATTCATTTTCGAGTCCTCCTATATTAAATGTCCCATTTTATTTTTTTTAGTTTCCATATAACTATGGTTATGTTGCGTTTCTGGTACGATAAGTTCAATTCTATCTACGATTTCAATGCCGTAATCTTTTAAACCTTCAAATTTTTTAGGATTATTGCTGAGCAAGTTAATTTTACTTAAACCAAAATACTTTAATATTTCAGCTGCAACATGATAATCCCTCAAATCCTCATCAAAACCAAGAGCAAGATTTGCAGTAACTGTATCATAGCCTTTTTCTATTAACTCATATGCGCGCAACTTATTCATTAAACCTATTCCTCTACCTTCTTGAGGTAAATAAATAATCATTCCACCATGTTCTTCAATATATTTCATTGACGCTTCAAGTTGTGCCCCGCAATCACATCTTTGACTATGAAAAATATCCCCAGTCAGACAAGCAGAATGCAGACGTACATTAGGATTGCTTTTTAAATCTCCTTTAACTATAGCAACGATTTCTTCTTCGCTATAATCCGTTGTAAATCCATACATATCAAAATGACCAAAATCTGTTGGCATCTTGACCTTTGCCTTGAGATTAACATTAAGTTCAATAGCCTTACGAAAGGCAACCAAACTTTTTATAGTAATCATTTTTAAATGGTGACGTTCTTTAAAGGACTGGAGATCTTCACCCTTAGCCATTGTTCCATCATCATTCATAATTTCGCAGATTACGCCAGCTGGTTGTGCTCCTGTTAAACGTGCCAAATCTACGGCAGCTTCAGTATGACCATTACGTGTTAACACACCATTTTCTTTTGCTATAAGTGGAAATAAGTGCCCCGGACGATGAAAATCTTCAGGATTAGTCTTTTCATCTATGAGTGCTCTAGCCGTTTTTGTACGTTCATGTGCACTGATTCCTGTAGTAGTTTTATAATGATCAACACTTACAGTAAAATGTGTGCCATAAATATCTGTGTTATTTTGTTCCATAGATTGTAGTTTTAATCTTTCAGCTATAGATTTATCAATTGGTGCACAAATCAGACCACGACCCTCTTTAGCCATAAAATTAATGGTATTATCATCCATCCATTCCGTAACAGCTACAAGATCTCCTTCATTTTCTCTATCTTCATCGTCAACTACAATAATGCTCTCTCCATTTCTTAAAGCCTCTATAGCCAACTCAATTGTATCGAATTGCATGTGATATTCCTCCTAAAAACCAAATGCTCTAAGCTTTTCTTCTGTTATCTGCGATTGATTTTGATTCATGATGTTTTCAACATATTTGAATAGTACGTCAGACTCCAAATGCACTTTGTCGCCCACTTTTTTAGATGAAAGAATAGTAGATCGACGTGTCTCTGGTATAAGATGTATATCAAAAGTATGATCATGTAAATCAAATACAGTAAGACTAACTCCGTCTACAGTTATAGAACCTTGCTTGACCATTTGATTCAAAATATTTTTAGTTGTTTTAATAGAAATAATTTTTGAGTTAGCAGTTTCATTGATTTTAGAAATTGTTCCAAGCTCATCAACATGACCTAACACGAAGTGTCCACCAAATCTCCCACTTCCACTCATGGCTCTTTCGAGATTAACTTCTGTATTACGTTGAACATTTCCAAGATATGTTTTGTTTTCAGTCCCTTTGATGACTTGAACTGAAAAACTTGAATCAGTGAAATCTATCACAGTTAAACATGCACCGTTAACACTTATTGAATCACCAATATGCATATCAACTAAAATGTTTTGTGCTTTAATTTCAAGCGTTCTTACTGATTGCTCAGAGCGAACTTGTTGTACAGTACCTATTTCTTCAATGATACCTGTAAACATAGACATTCACTTCTTTCGTAATTTCAATTTTAAATTTTGATTAATTAACTTGGAATCAACAATTTCAAATTGAGTTGCTTCAGGCAAATCAATCACTTCGTCAGTCTTATAAAATTGATGTTTGCCAGAACCACCAATTAATTTCGGGGCTATATATAAAATGAGTTCATTTAGATGTTTGGATTGGAGAAATTGCGAAGTAATATTTGGGCCTGCCTCGACTAGCAGTTTCCCAATACCTCTTTGATATAAGTCTTGTAATATTGTCGTTGTATCACATTTACTTATATTTATTATTTTAATAAAACTTTTATCTGTTTTTAATTTTTCATTTTCAGTGTAAATCCATATCTCCGATGCAGTATATTTAAATATTTGTTGATTAAAATCGAGTTGTCCTGTCTTAGAGAGAATAACACGAATCGGATGTTTTCCATCAGGAACCCTGGTTGTATACAATGGATTGTCTGCTTCAATGGTTCTACGCCCAGTAATAACTGCATCATGCTCATGTCTTAATTGATAAACATCTTCTTTAACTTCTTTGTTTGTTATCCACTTACTTTCATTAAAGTCTGTTGCTTGTTTACCATCTAAACTAGATGAAACCTTTACAGTTACTTCCGGAACTTCGTTTCTTTTAGCAGTAAAAAAGTCACGGTATAATGCAGCTGCATTTTCATTATATTGAAATTCAACCTCTATACCAGCTTCTCTAAGAATCTCGTCACCCTTGCTTACTAAAGTAGTATCTTTAACAGCATAGATGACCTTTGATATGCCCGCTTCAATAATTTTATCCACACAAGGTGGCGTTGAACCATGGTGTGTGCATGGTTCTAATGAAACGTATATGGTAGCACCTTGGGCATTTAAACCTGCCATTTCAATAGCTTGTACTTCAGCATGTTTATCTCCCTTTTTTAAATGTGCACCTAAACCTACAATCCTACCATTTTTAACAACAACGGATCCAACTGGAGGATTAACACCTGTTTGTCCATTTACCATTTTTGCTAGTTGAATAGCATCATCCATAAATCTACTCAATTGATCACCTCAAAAAAACCTTATACCTATACTGTAGGCATAAGGAGATATCTATATCTTTAAATAAGCCTATTGGCATACTTAAAATTGCACAAAAGTATACAATACGCTTATCATAACTACACGAATTTGTGTAAGTCGATAATTCATCTTCTTTCTCCCATCCAGACTCTAACTGTCGGCTCTAGATTCACACTAGATCAGCCACTAACATCAAAAAAACAATACTAGTGGGTCGCAGGCTTAATTTACTGCCGGTTGGGAATTTCACCCTGCCCCGAAAGAAATATATGAAATTGTTATGATTAATTGAGTCCAGTAGTTCTTCACTACATTTTAAATCTTACTATATTTAAATTTAAAATACAATTTTATAGCTTACTTTATTAAAAGATTTTATGAAGATATATTAAACTCACAAACACGCTAAATGCATATTACTTATTTCGATTTTCCTGTGTTATATATAATTGAGATACTGTATCAACAACTTGATTAACAATCATCTTTACACCATTTCTAAGTTTATTGACACCGTTGGTCATTTGTCCAATTGCAATCACATTTTTTAAGGTTCCATATCTAGGACTTATGACTTGATTTGTTTCTGGGATAATTTGAATGCCACCCATAGGATGACGTTGAACAATTTGTCTATTTTCTAAGTTTAAAATTAATTGATCATCCTCATCTAATTGAGAAAGATGTGTTTTAGAACCTGTAGCATTAATAACAATGTCAAACGACTCATAATTTTGCGTGGTGTCGTTGTACTTTAACATAAATTGCTCATTTTTATGGACTATGTCTTCTAGTCCCTTTTTAATGACAAGTTCATTATTCTGTATTAACTTAATTAGTAAACGAGCCGTTCTAGGAGGCATTGGATTAGAATTTAATTGAATGATTTTAGTGTACTTACGATTAAAAGTTTCTTGATCTTTAACGCTCAAACTATTCCAAATCCAGTTTAAATTTTCTTTTAAATGTTCAATAATACTTTGGAATATCCCCATTTCTTCTTCATGTTTCAAATCATACTCCAAGTCTTTCACATGGTTTCCAGTTCTACGATAAATAAGTTTTTTAAAGTCTATTCCATAATCTTCACATTCTTTTAAAAATAATGAAACTACCTTTTCTAATGGTACATTACCAAAGTGTTTTTTCATAATTCCATTAAATCGTGATTTAGTTAAATGCGTAAACTGAATTTTAGTCATTTTTCCTCTAACACTTGGCAATGCTGCAGAACGACTTGTCATAGTAATGGGTAAAGATGGATGATGTGCAGCTACATATCTCACAGCATCTAAACTAGCCAACCCTGTTCCAATAATCACGATTCGATCTGAATCTTTAACATTATCAAGAGTATGATATGTAGGATACGGCGTTTGGATATAGCCTTTAGTTCCCTTCAAATCATAAGGGTCATGGTAACTAAAAGTTCCAAAAGTTAAAAATAAATAATCATATTCACGCCATTCTTTTTCATCATCACATGTACATACATGATATTTTAAATCTGTGTCATCAACATCGGATTGTGTAAAAATTTCTTGTACTTTATCATTGATAATAGTTAAATTATCAAATTGGTCATTATAATAAGATAAATAAGACTTCATATAATGACCAAATACAAATCTAGGCAAATATTGAGGATTACTAAAATTGAATTCTGTCTGATTTTGATACCACTTCCAAAACTCTTGGTCATCATCAAGATTTAAGCTCATAGATTTTGATGGCATGTTAATAAGTAGTTCGCTACTATCATTTTGAAATGGAACACCTTGACCCATATTTCTATCATCATCATATACATCTACTTTTAATTGAGAAAAGTTTTCATGTTTAACGAGTTGGCGTAACACACTTACACCAGCTGTTCCCATACCTATTATTGCTACACGCATATCAATCATCCTTATGTATTTATTATTAGTAGTTACATTTTATTGTACACTTTTTCACTATATCTATATTACCTATTTGATTGACTTTTAATCTTAAAATAGTATGCTAAAATTTTATTTGAGGTGAAGCTTATGAAATTTATAGTTAAAGTTTTAATTGCTTTTGCAGTTCTGTTTACAATACTATCGCGAAAAAACAAAGCTGAATAATTCAACATTTAATCCAATAAATTAAAAACACCACTATAAAACTATTGAAAGTTAACTATTGCTTAAATCTAAATTAATTTTAATTAGCACGATTAACTTCACAACTTTTATTAGTGGTGTTTAGTTTAACTATTTAATTTATTTTTGGTGTTTATCGTCATCTTTATAAACATATAATTTGAAGTATTTACCTTCTGTTTTCATGTTCTTGTAGAAATCTGCAATGATATTCGCGTTACTTTCAGCCCATTTTATATCAGTAGCATATTGGTGTTCACCCGGATTTTTAGGATTCCATCTCATACTATAAAGTGTATTTTGATCATCATGAGATAAGAAATGCTTATGAATAAAATCAGCGCCACCATATATAGCTTTTTGTGGTGTGTCCCATCCATGTTTTTTAGCATATTCGGCACCTGTTTTAATAGGGTCACTATCTAATGCACCAACACCATAGAAATTGTAATATTTTTTACCATCTATTTCTACACCATTAGCGAGTTCACTTTTAGCTGCACCTGTTTCTAATAGAGCATGAGAAATAAGATATACTTCATTGACATGTTTAGACTTTGCGGCATTAATAAAATCATCTGTATGTTTTAGTAGTACTGGTCTATCAAACAACATACGTTTAATTCTATTTTTATCAATGCCTTGATACTTAGACAAATCTAAAAATTGATATTTTTGTTTATCATCATCTATGAATTTACTACTATCCATAGCTTCTTTAATTTCTGTACCAGACGCATCACGCCAAGCTGTATTAGCTTTGTTAGATACTTGTTGGCTCGTATAATTGTGTATTTGCTTTTTAGATGCTTTATCTAAAGTTTTATCTAATTTTTCAACCTTTTCAACTGGTTTGACATGTTTAAAAAATATTTGATCTGAAATCATTGAAAAGAAGATAAAACCTGTAACAACAAATACAATTAGCAAACCTATGATAGCTAATATTGAGCCTTTCTTGTGCTTAGTCATATTCACACCTCTTAGGTCATTGTTGTTAAACTAGTCATTCTATTACGATAATCAAGTTTAACATTATTCAAACACATTCACAATTTGAAACTTCTTTTGTTACAAATTCATAAATAAATGGTAATCAAATTGAAATTTAAATAAATAGGTTACACGATGCACATATTAAAAAAATAAGACAAGAATCGAAATTTTTTTAATGCCAAATGAATGTTTTTATATACTGACAAAACTGAAAAATTCATTGATTATTATTAAACAGCAATATCACCTTTTGTTTTTATGGCAATTAGATTTAAATTTTAATTTATTTAAACATTATAGTGTTGAATAGGTTTTATAAATCCAAATTTAGTCACTATGGTGACACTCTAAATATCATTTCTTATAATTCATCATTATGAAACTTACAGCTTGTGATCTATTTTTATAATAGTATTGATTTAAATCGATAGTTCCTTCAATTTCACCTTCACGGTATTTCATCTCATTGGTGAAATTATTAATCATCACAAAATCAGATCGATCTCTAATGATATCCAAATCATCATTTCGTGCAAAAAAGTGCTCTAGATTTAAATGTGCGTAATCCATAAAAGTCCCTCCTCTTTATTCAAAAAGTATTTATGTTGAAAAGCCAAGTTAGCATGCAAATAAAACACTTATTTTATATATTAATAAAGTCTATGACTACTATTTAACACCTATTGCTTCAATTACGCAAATGATTATTTTCAAACAATAAGTTAACTTCTATTTATCCGGAAATCACTTTATGTACATAAATAGGAGTTAATTACATGTCATTTGAGGAATCATATAAAAAATACAATAATATCATACATTATTTGTTAAAAAGTTATCAAATCACTTATAATTATGATGAATTTTATCAACAAATGCTCATTAAAATGTGGCAACTTACACTCGATTTTGATGAACAACAATCTTCTTCTTTTAAATCTTATCTATTTATACGCTTAAAATTCTATCTTATAGATTTATTTAGACAAAAAGATACTACGCTTAATATATGTAGTATTGATACCCTTTCAGAACTTTCTCCGTCAATTTCAATCAACGAAATCGATTTATTTATTAAAGATATTTCACAACAGTTACTTCCACGCGAACGAGATTGGTTAGCCTTATATTTACAAGGATACAAACAATATGAAATTTCCCAAATCTTAGATTTTTCACCTACAACGATTAAAAAAATAAAATCTAACACAATACGAAAACTACGTCGTTATTTAATTTTATCTACAAAGGATTGACATCTATGAAATGTATATCAACGCATTCACTTTTATATCTTCAAACTGCGTTTTCAACAAATGTTGAAACCTATATTCAGTATGAACATTACAATATTCATTTACCATGTTCACCTGAAAAAACATTACATTATTTATTGGAATTACATCAAAAATCTTATCATCATCAATGTATGTTATCTAAAAATATTTTAAACATAAAAAAACTCATACCTATCTATATCAATGAGGAAACCATATTATTTCCAGTTACGCAAAAACGTGCATCGATTAAATATTTTATCAATGCACGCAATATTATAGGAATTCATTCTTCAATTCATACAACAAAGATAGTTTTTGAAAATGGTTCGACTATCGAAGTGAACATCCCCTATACCCTAGTAACAAAAAAGTGGCAAGAAAGTCTTACCGTAGGTCATATCATAGAGAAAACTACTTTTTATTAAATTTATATTCTAAAAGCTTTTTAGTGAATAAGGCAGTCGTATGTTTAATAGCATATAAACTAGCAATCATCATAACTATCGCAATAATCAAAACAGTTAACATAACAAAACCTGATAAATCAATACGTGGGTTGATATAGGCATGTACTATAGCTAAGCTGGTCACTAACCCTAAAATAAAGAGTCCGAGCAAAAATGCATAAGCTAAAACCATACAAATTAAAAGTACGAACACATGAGAAGTCGATTTTTTCTTATGATTAAATATAAATTTCTTTAAATATTCATTTGAAAATCTTATTGGCTTATTTGTGTCAACACTTTTATCCTGATCAACTGAGTCAATATATTTGTTAAGCGCATTTTTTTCTTTAGCATTTAAAAACCATAATTGCTTATTTACTCTTTTGATGAATTCATTTTTACTCATTTGATAGGTACCTCTCTTCAGAATTAGTCATATTTATCAATAGTAAATGAATTAAACTATTCTTTCAAATCTTCTTATATAACTAAAATAAAACAGCAATCTAGTGAAATAAATCCACTTAATTGCTGTTTTTTTACATTTATAGAATTGACAAACCAGAACTTTGAATATCTTTGGCAAAACCTTTGACTGTATCTACTGAAAGTTCTCCTATATCACGGCCTAAATTATTATTAACTTTTTTTACAACATCAGCTGGGCAAGTAATAATATCAGCGCCAATTTCATCAGCTTGAATTACATTATATACTTCACGACAACTAGCCCATAATAATTGAACGCCTTCTTTACTATGAGTTACCTTAACGGCTTCTTTCATCAAAGGAAGTGGATCAATACCAGTATCTGCAATACGTCCTGCAAATACTGACACATATGTTGGCACACCTTCAGTTACAACGTCAGTAATTGCTTTTACTTGCTCTATAGTATAGACAGCTGTAACATTCAACCTTACCTGTTTCGATGATAAACTTTTAATTAATGGTAGTGTAGACTCACCGGTTGTTGTAACAATAGGAATTTTTACAAATACATTATCACCATATTGTTTTAAAATCTCAGCTTCTTTTTCCATAGTAGGTAAATCGTCGGCAAACACCTCAAAAGAAATTGATGCGTCAGGTATTTCACTAACCGCTTCCTCTGCAAAAGCTTTATAATCAGTTACACCCGCTTTAGCCATTAAGCTTGGGTTCGTTGTAAAACCATCTACAAGTTGATTCTTATATGCTGATTTCATTTCTTCAATATCTGCACCATCCGCAAACACTTTAACATTTAACTTTGTCATGTCATTTCTCCTCCTGAACGTGAAAGGTCAATACTATCAATTATATGTATAGAATTGATTATTTGTATGTATATCATACTAAAACTAGGGATAGCGTTTTGTTATCACGTTTTAAATTTAAAAATTTTATAACTTATTTATAACATGACCTTGAAATGTAAGCGAATTATTTGCTTTAATTTTAAATATACTGTCTAAAATGGAATGAAAATTACTATGTTTAAGTTTAATAAATATGATAGTATATTGTAATAATGTTTATCTAGGAGGCAGTTTATGGCTCGGTCAAAAAAGTATTTTTATCTTAGTCTATTAATGATAATTTTAAGTTTTTTCTTTAATACCAATAATTCATTATTGAGTAATATATTTCAATCGTTTATGAAAATTGTTGTAGTTACAAGTATCGTTAATATTATAATACTTATTTTATCGATAGTTTTTGCCGATAAATCTATAAAGTATGCTAAGGAAAGTTCAGATTGGATTAGATTTGCAAGCAAAATTTTACCATTGATTATTTTAATCACTATTATTATCCATATTCTTTCATCTTTACATACTTTTGGTTACATTTTTAAATAAACAATCAACTCTTTTATATTTTGAGGTGAAATATAGATGCAATATCTATATATTTTTGTAGGCGGTGCTTTAGGTGCATTGATAAGATTCTGTTTATCAATGCTTAATGAAGGTTCAACCTTTCCGTTGGGAACATTTGTTGCAAATTTATTGGGTGCTTTTTTAATGGGCAGTATCGGCGCTTTAAGCGTTTCACTCTTTAAAACTCATCCAAACATAAAAAAAGGGCTTACCACTGGTTTACTTGGTGCGTTAACTACTTTTTCAACATTTCAATTTGAACTTATAACACTACTTAATCAACATCATTTTATACTGTTTACTGTATACGGTGTAACGAGTTATATTTTAGGAATACTAAGCTGTTACCTCGGTGTCAAAATAGGAGGTAGATTTTCTTGATTACTATTTTGCTCGTTATGTTAGGTGGAGGAATCGGTGCTGTATTTAGAGCCTTAATCACAAATATATGCCAAAGCTTATTCAATAGTAAAATTCCTATTGGAACATCTATAGTAAATATTACAGGTAGCTTAATTATCGGGTTTATGATGGGGCACGCACTCGCTAGCCAGGATATGTTTCCTTTCTTTGTTACAGGTGTTCTCGGAGGTTTAACTACTTTTTCAACATTATCATCTGAACTTGTTAATATGTTAAGCCCTCAATTTAAACCATTACGTTTTGTAGTTTATTCCTTATTACAATTTATTTTAGGTTTCATTGCTTGCTTCTGTGGATACCATATCTAATATTAAAATAACTTTTACTTACGGTTATAGTAACTTATTTCATAGATTATGATTTCTATTTGTATCTTTAATTATCTTATTAATTTAGAAGCTCAACGAAACTAAATCCTTATTAAGGTCCTCAAGCTATCATGACAACGAGAATAATTGTAGTTAAAAAATAAACATATTCTCAACTCAACGATGTTGTACCAATATATAATAATGGCTAAGACAAATGCTATTGTCTTAGCCATTTTACTATTGATTTACTTACCGTCAAATTCAAGAGGGTTAGGTCCAATTCTTTTATCTTGATTTAATTGATCGATTCTTTCCATTTGGTTGTCGCTTAATTCAAAATTCCATACGTCTAAATTTTCTTCTATGCGATGTGGTGTTACGGATTTAGGTATAACAACAACATCGTGCTGAATATTCCATCTTATTACAACTTGGGCTGGAGTTTTCCCTACTTCATTAGCTACTTCATTTATGACATCATCATGGAGAATTTGTGAATTCATTAATGGAGACCATGATTCCATGATAATATTTTGGGCTTCTAAATACTTTCGCAATTTATTTTGTGTTAAATAAGGATGAAATTCTACTTGGTTAATGACCGGTTTAATAGAAACTTGGGCAAGCAAAGCTTCAAAATGTTCTGGGGTAAAATTGCTCACACCAATATTTTTCACCTGATTTTGTTTATATAAGTCTTCCATACCTCTCCAACTATCAATCATTACCGCTTCATTTGTACCTGGCCAATGCATTAGATATAAATCTAAATAATCCAGTCCTAATTTTTCAACAGATTGGCGATAGGCTTCTTCCACATTTTGACGTCCAAAATCAGTTAGCCATAATTTAGAAGTTATAAATAAATCTTCACGGCTCAAACCAGTCGATTTTAATCCTTCCTTAATACCTTGACCTACCGTTTCTTCGTTACCATAAATCATTGCCGTATCTATACTTCTATAACCTTGTTCGATAGCATGTTTTACAGATTCTCTACATTCATCGCTATCTTTTACTCTATAAGTTCCGAGTCCTATTTTAGGCATTGTTCTTCCGTTATAAAATTGAACCGTCTCCATATGATCTCTCCTTTAATCATTGTAATTAAAAAATTTACTAGTAATACATACCCTTTTTTTACTTTTTAAAAAAGTAATACTATCAAATCAAAAAAGCCTTCAAAACAATTAATTTGTAGTAATTGTTTTGAAGACTATAATAAGCACTCATATGAAAAATAAAGTAATTTCTTTAATAATTTAATTGAATGACTCAATTTTATCCATGATATCTTGTAAATCATCCACATTGTACTGTATGCGTCCATGGAAAACAAACTTGTTAAAGAATTCTTCTAATTGTTCAGGACCAACTAAAACTTTAACATTTGATGATTGTGTATAATGAGAAATAGTCACATCATTATCCTTTTTAGGATTAAAATACAGTATTGATGTTGGCGTATATTTAGTATTCAATTCATTTTGTAAGTCTCCTGCTAATTTTTCAATATGTTTAATCTTATCCGAATAATTAACAAAAGATAATGAATGTTGATCTTCATTTTGATCCAAGACCAATGTCTGTGGCTGTGATGAATCTAAGTCGAGCGTGTCAAAAACTTGTGACATCGTAGGTAATTCTTTAAATTGCGCACCACTAATGCCATTATAAACATGGCCTTTTAATAATTGAGAGTCAATAATATATAAGCCAGTTCGTGTAAGTACTAGATGACTCACACGTTCAACATTAGTTAACTCATTACTAGGCAAGAAAATATTTGCCATAATATGCATATCTTCAGGGCGTATTCTCTTTTCATTTACTAGTCTCTCACGAATACCAATTAATCTCATATCTGTCACATATTCGCTATGATTTTTTGAGAATAGTTTCAACGCATCAATTTCACGATTTTTGTTACTAACTGTCACGTCAAAATCTTCTTGTTGTTTTGTAACAACTTTTTTATTCTCTACTCTCTCTTTTTCTAAAGCTTCTTCATGAGATTCTTTAAGATGTTGCTCTTTTTCTTTATAATGTGCTTCTGTTTGATTTTTCACTTTCTTCTTACTATGGTTCGCTACTAAGAAGAGTACAAAGAATAAAACAGCCACAAGTATTGCAACAATTAAGCCGATTACTGTCGGTGAAGAAAAATCCATTAAAACAACGCTCCTTTATCAGTTTCAATAACTCTAATTATAATAGAAAAAAGGCTTATTTTCGACATATATTTTATAATTATTTATTTTCTATTTTACAAGTCATTGAATTTCAACTGCATCTTTTAAAAGGTTGACTTTATCTAATTTTTCCCATGGTAATAATACGTCTGTACGTCCAAAATGACCATACGCTGCTGTTTGTTTATATATCGGTTGTTTTAAGTCTAACATTTTAATGATACCTGCTGGTCTTAAATCAAAATGCTTTCTTACAGCTTCAACTAAACGTGCTTCTGAAACCTTTCCAGTATCAAACGTATTAATTGAAATAGAAACGGGTTCTGCTACACCGATTGCATATGCAAGTTGTACTTCACATTGTTTAGCTAAACCAGCTGCAACAATATTTTTAGCTACATATCTTGCTGCATAAGCTGCTGAACGATCTACTTTAGTAGGATCTTTACCACTAAAACAACCTCCACCATGACGGGCATAACCA
This sequence comes from Staphylococcus sp. HMSC065D05, assembly GCF_001813195.1. Taxonomy (NCBI): domain Bacteria; kingdom Bacillati; phylum Bacillota; class Bacilli; order Caryophanales; family Staphylococcaceae; genus Staphylococcus; species Staphylococcus sp. HMSC065D05. The sequence continues at coordinate 166,475 of NZ_KV811746.1, read as the reverse complement.
CCATACGTATCAACTATAATTTTACGTCCAGTTAAACCAGCATCTCCTTGAGGTCCTCCAATAACGAAACGTCCAGTCGGGTTAATGTAAAATTTAGTTTCTTCATCTAATAAAGCTTTATCTACAGTTGGGTATATAACATGCGTTTTAATGTCTTTTTCAATTTGTGCTAACTCTACATCTTCAGCATGTTGTGTAGAAACAACAATAGTATCAATACGTCTAGGTTGGTCATCTTCATCATATTCAACAGTCACCTGTACTTTTCCATCTGGACGAAGATAATCTAAAATTTCATCTTTTCGTACATCAGATAATCGTTTAGCAAGTTGATGTGACAGGAATATAGGTAGCGGCATATACGTATCAGTTTCATCAGTTGCGTATCCAAACATTAATCCTTGGTCACCTGCACCTGTTGCTTCAATTTCTTCTTCAGAAATTTCATTTCGATATTCAAGCGCTTTGTCTACACCCTGTGCTATATCAGGTGACTGTTCATCAATCGCAGTTAACACTGCCATTGTTTGTGAATCATAACCATATTTTGCTCTAGTATAACCAATATCTTTAATCGTTTCCCTCACCACTTTAGGAATATCTACATAAGTAGTTGTTGAGATTTCTCCAGAAATAAGTGCCATTCCTGTTGTTACTGTTGTTTCACATGCTACACGAGCATTGGGATCATCCTTTAATATTTCATCAAGAATGGCATCTGAAACTTGGTCAGCAATTTTATCAGGATGGCCTTCAGTAACTGATTCTGAGGTAAATAATCGTTTATTGTATGTCATCATTTTCTCCTTTAAATAAATTACGAAAATTCTCTTTAAATATGAGAGCTAAATAAAAGAGCCTTCTTCACTATATAGATAGAGAGAAGGCTCTTAAACGTCCATTCGCTCTTATCGTTCAGACCATATTTGTCTGCAAACGGTTTGGCACCTTTCTTTAAATAAAGAGGTTGCTGGGTTTCATTGGGTCCATGTCCCTCCACCACTCAGGATAAGAGAATCCGTTAAACTTAATAATATCTAATTCAAAGTATGTTGTCAATTTTATACATTGTCACTATTTCTATTTTAAAGTGGATAAATTCAATCGGTGTGTTATACTATCTAAATGTAAGGGCTTACATAAATTATTGTATGGAGGGATTGGGTATGTCTATAGATACATACACAGAAACACTTAAGATAAATCAGCTAATAGAAAAAGCTACATCACATTTTCAACTATCATCAACACAATTATACAAAAAAATTTTAAAAAACCATGAGGGTGAATTAACTGAACTGGGGGCAATAAATGTTAAAACAGGTAAGTACACTGGTCGTTCACCTAAAGATAAATTTATTGTCACTGAACCATCGTATAAGGATAATATAAATTGGGGAGATATCAATCAGCCCATGGATGAAGAAACATTTCTAAAACTTTACAATAAAGTACTCGACTATTTAAATCAGAAAGATGAACTTTACATATTTAGTGGATATGCAGGGAGCGATAAAGAGTCACGTCTTAAACTTAAGGTGATAAATGAATTAGCTTGGCATAACTTATTTGCTCGTAACATGTTTATTCGTCCAGAATCTATAGATGAAGCTCAAAATATAAAACCCAACTTTACGATTGTTTCAGCACCTAACTTTAAAGCTAATCCTGAATTAGATGGGACACATAGTGAAACATTTGTCATTATATCTTTTAAACATAAAGTGATTTTAATTGGTGGTACAGAATACGCTGGTGAAATGAAAAAAGGTATTTTCTCTGTAATGAATTATTTGCTTCCAATGCAGGATATCATGAGTATGCATTGTTCAGCTAATGTTGGAGAAAAAGGAGATGTAGCATTATTCTTTGGATTATCAGGAACTGGTAAGACGACGCTTTCTGCCGATCCAAAACGTAAGTTAATTGGTGACGATGAACACGGTTGGAATAAAAATGGCGTTTTTAATATTGAGGGTGGATGTTATGCAAAAGCAATTCATTTATCTAAACAGAAAGAGCCTCAAATTTATAATGCTATTAAATATGGAACAATCTTAGAAAATACAGTTACAAATGATGACGGTACAGTAGATTTTGATGATAACACCTATACTGAAAACACTCGTGCCGCCTACCCTATTGACTATATAGAGAATATTGTTACACCTTCAAAGGCAGCACATCCGAATACGATTATATTCTTAACCGCTGATGCATTTGGAGTTATCCCTCCTATTTCAAAGCTAACTAAAGATCAAGCAATGTATCATTTCTTAAGTGGGTTTACGTCTAAACTAGCTGGAACAGAACGTGGTGTTACTGAACCTCAACCATCGTTTTCAACTTGCTTTGGTGCACCATTCTTACCTTTAAGTCCAACAAAGTATGCTGATTTACTTGGAAATTTAATCGATATTCATGATGTTGATGTATATCTAGTAAATACTGGATGGACAGGTGGCAAATATGGTATAGGGCGAAGAATTAGTCTACACTATACTCGTGAAATGGTAGATCAAGCTATATCAGGTAAATTAAAAAATACTAAATATATTAAAGATGATACATTTGGCTTAAATATTCCAGTTCAGATTGACAATGTACCTACAACTATTCTGAATCCTATCAATGCTTGGAACAATAAAGATAACTACAAAGCACAGGCTTACGATTTGATTCAACGCTTTAATAATAACTTTAAAAAATTCGGCAAGGAAGTCGAACATATTGCCAACAAAGGTGCATTTAATCAATAATTAATATGCACATTTATATGTTAAATTTAAAAGCATTGTGCCTGAGAAAGCTTTCAATACCTCAGGCACTTAAATTTTTATTTAAATGCCGAGTGGATTATTAATACATTTATTTGAGGATATCTATATATGATAATACATTTCTAAAGTTTCAAACAATCTCATTATTTAATATCTAATTATTTCTAATATATACATTGTTATCATCAACATGTATAATCCATTGTCACAATATATTTAAATTTTTATTTTCGACGTCGTTCATCCATTGATGTATATATTGAATTACGTCTCTCATCGCAGCAGGTCGTGGTACATGACCTTCATCCAATTGATAATAGGTTTGATAATAGGTTCCTTTGGATTTTAATTTTTTTTCTAAATCATAAGCTTGGTGTATTCCAACTTGAATATCTTTGCCACCATGAATAATGAGAATAGGAGGACTATCTTTTTTTATAAATTGCATTGCATCTCTGCTCTTATAAGCTTTCGTATCTTTTTTTGGATGTCCAACCATTCGTCGTAACATTCCTCTCAAATCAACTCGTTCTTCATACATTAAATGTATATCAGATACGCCACCCCAAATCATATAACTATCTACAGGCAAATCATTAAAAGTAAGTAATCCCTGTAGACCTCCACGTGAAAATCCTACCATATGTATAAATGCAGAAGGATAGTTTTGATTTAAAAGTCGAATCAAATGCGTTACATCATTTAAATCACCACGGTAAAATTCATCTCTTCCTTCACTTCCATTATTTCCTCTATAGTATGGGCCTATAACTAAGGTATGTTCATTTGCAAATTGCATAAGTCTTGCGGCTCTCACTCTTCCAACTTGCCCTTTACCACCTCTTAAGTATATAACAATACGTTTGATATCTTTTTTGCTTTTCGGAATCATCATCAGAGCCTTAACTTTTAAATAATCTACAATATATGTTACTTCATTAAAAAAATGAGTTTCATATTCGATTGGCATGCGCTTTTCCTTAATAAAATCCAAGTGCTCTCACCCTTTCCAAACAATGAAGAATCGCCTTATCATTGATTAAAAAACTTCTTTTATTTAAAGGAATATCATTAATATGATGATAAAGACAAGGGCCTAAAGTCTCGTAATAGGTATCTACATATTCCAAATGACTTACTTCAACGAAGTAAACATCCTTAATAAACGGCTCATCATGCTCCGTTTTTATACGATACTGTGCAAAATAGTAGATAAATTTTGCGATTGCACCCGTCTCTTCGTATAACTCTCTAATTACTGCTTCTTTACTTTGTTCGCTTATTTCAACTTTACCACCAGGAAACTCTATCCCACGTTGTTGATGGTGTGTAAATAATAACTGACTATTGTATACAGGAATTGCAAGAACGTGATTACCATTTGGCATATCATTTTCATTTTTATAGTTCAATGTTACAACCCTTCCATCTTTATCCTCAAACTCCACGTTCCTCACTTCCTCTCATCCTATGTTAAAATATATTTATCAAATATTTAGTTGGAGGCCTTTATCAATGTTGAAAAAAATATTGTTATCTCTAGTTGTATTTTATCAACGTTTTATTTCGCCACTTACACCCCCAACATGTCGATTTTATCCAACATGTTCACAATACACTAGAGAAGCCATCGAATACCATGGTGCTCTAAAGGGACTTTATCTCGGTGTACGGCGCATACTTAAATGTCATCCATTGCATAAAGGTGGCTTTGATCCTGTTCCATTAAAAAAGGATAAAAATTCTAAAACCACACATCATCATTAAACTTTGTTAAGTAAAGAACGCTTGACTTTAGGGGGAGTGAAATAAATCATTCCCTCTTTTAATATGCCACTTGTTTCTACGATATCATTAGCAAAATAATAACCGTGTGGCGTTATATCACCCGGATAATTTCCTTCTTTAGCTAACATTGCTGTAAAATATCTACTTAGACCAAACTCATACATGCCCCCAACTACAAACCTTATATTTTTTTCTTTCAAAATTTTCATGGCGTCTAACATTCTATCTATTCCTCCAAGTCTAAATGGTTTTAACACGACGACTTGTATGGGATATTGTTGAATTATTGATTGTATTTTTTCTATAGAAAGTGCCTTTTCATCGATGGCAATTTTAGGAAAAATAGACATATCAATATCATTTAAATCTTCTAGAATTTTAAAAGGTTCTTCAATATATATAATATCTGATGTTTTTTCATTGGCTAATTGTAAAAATGATGGCTTTGTTAATGATTCATTTGCATCTATTGCAATATCACACTCAAGATTTAATAAACGTATAGTTTCAAGATCTTTGATAAGTGATGTTGACCATTTAAGTTTAATACGTTTCGGTCTTGTTTCTAATAATGTTTCAATTTGACTATTAGTTAAGCCGCTAACTGTAGCACCATATTGTACTTCAAAATCATGCAGATCGTTATACATTTGATAAACAGCCATGACAACCATTGATCGAGCAGCTGGCGCATCATTCATTTGATTGAGGTAAGGTAACCATGAATCAAAAGATATCATATCTTGATGAAGTACTTGTGGTATCCACTTTCTTAATCTATTTGCGACTGTGAGTATTGTTTCTTTATCATACCAATTAGTTAAAAATGCATTACACTCTCCATAATAAATTTCTCCACTATAAGTTACTATTTCCGTAAACAAACTTTCTCGATGCGTTAACTTCACTTTCGGTGTTGAAATTGGTGATTTAAAAGGTTCCTTATAAGTATATAGATTGATTGCCTTAACTTTCATTATTCTTTCCCTCATTCAAGTCTTCACTTTTGACCTTTTTACGTTGTAATTTACCTGTCGATGTATAAGATAAAGATTCTACCTGATAATATTTTTTAGGAATTTTATATCTAGCTACATGATTTTCAAAATGTTCTATTAATTCATTACGATTAATATCTTGATTTGTCACATAATATAGTATTGGCACTTGCCCCCAAGTATCATCTGATATTCCCACACATACGGCATCTTCAATGCCTTCAAAGTCTTTTGCTATTGTTTCAATTTGGTAAGGGTAAATATTCTCTCCGCCACTTATAATCAAATCTTTGCGCCGATCATATATCATGACATAACCCTCATCATCTATTTCAGCTATATCTCCAGTTTGAAAATACCCATCATTATCAAATGTGTCTTTTAAATCTTTGGGATATAAATAACCATTCATCACATTTTCACCTTTAATTAATAACTCTCCATGGCCATATGCGTTGGGATTTTTTATTTTCACTTCAACATTTTCACTTGGTTTTCCAACAGTATCGAAACGTTCATTTAACATTTGAGGTGAGGCTGTTAGAAACTGAGAGCAAGTTTCTGTCATACCAAAAGAATTATATACAGGTAAACGATAAGTCAATGCTTGCTCTATTAATTGTGGTGATAATTTAGCACCACCTAGCAGAATTTTTTCTAAAGAAAATGGTTGAGTCAATCCTGCATCCATTAACCACTTTAACGTTTGTGGAACAAGAGACATGTGGGTGATTGGATAAGTCTTGATTTGTGTTAACATATCATCAGTTTGAAACTTTTTAACAAGTCTGACAGTGAATCCTTCTATCACTGCGCGTAAAATAACACTGAGCCCAGAAATATGATATATAGGTAAGACCGAAAGCCACTCAGTATCTTGTTCGAATCCTAAACTATGTTTACAGCCTATAGCACTGGCTAAATGATTATTAAACGTTTGAGGCACAGCTTTTTGAGGTCCCGTCGTTCCAGACGTAAACATAATTGATGCAATCGATTCTAAATTAAATTTGTAACTTGAAACATCATATTTATCCAATTGTGTTAAATCATTAAAATGATATAAATTAAATCCTTCTAATTCTAAAGGTAACGTGTGTACAATCGTTGTTATGTCGACCGAATTCATTTGATTTATCATCTCATGTCGCGTTAAACGTGTATTTATCATAGCGATTTCAATATGAGCTAACCAACAAGCATGAATCAAAACAACTGAATCAATATCATTGCTTATATATAAACCAATCCTTTTCTGATTTAAAGAAGTTAAATATTGCGCGATTGTTTTTGCACGATGATATAATTCTTCGTACGTTAAAGATAACTGATTTGTAACAATCGCCAATCGATTTCCATTTGATTGAGCTTGTTCCTGTAACCAAAAATTCACAATGCATTCCTCCAAATTATATACACGTATAATTATACCTACTTGCTTATTAAATATCAGTAGTTGAGCTTAATATGTTATTTTCAACTTAAAGTAATATGTTTAAAAGTCAATCACCTATTGAAAATGTGGACTACATGCGTCATCTATCAGTCTTTAATATAGTCATTGCTTTTAAGTTAGTAACCTACGTAACTTTCATCATCACATTTCAATTTATAAAGTACTCTATTATTTTAATCAATGATTCCATTATTGACTATATATACATTTTTTATAAGAATCGTTCTCTTTTCAAAAATAAATTATCTCATGAATTAATCATTTAATATATCCCATTTAAATAATATTGTAACACCGATTAGTTTGTGATATTTTTAAATTACTTTATATAACAATATGGGGTCTTATATGAGTACCGAAATTGTTAGATAATTTTTCCGAGATATCTCAACGAATATTAAAAGTATAGATTGAAGGGAAATAGATGAAGCTATAAAATTCACTCATTCTAACATTCCAATAGGAATAAAGAGAATTTAAACTGTAACTGATAATGTTTAATGTTATTAAATTAACAGAATAAAACTTCATAATGAAAAACAATCAAATTATCTCTTATATTACACCTGATGTTACTGAAGATGAAATGAGAGAAATTATAGCTTTTATGGATTAATAAAAACAAAAGAAAAATAGCGATAAATAAAGAGAGACGCTTATATTACTAATTTACACTTTAGTATGATTAAGTCTCTTTTTTTTATAAATAAAATTATGCATAATTTAAGGTTTCATATAGGCGTTGATGTTATATATAAAATATATACAATTTCTAAAACTAAATAAGGAATGAGAATTATGCATCAATATAAGGAGTTGATTGATGGTATAGATATTAAATATATTGAAATGCCTGATAAATTAGAATACGTCATTTTTTGATAGTGAATTATATGTTAACAGTAGATTATCATCAAGTTTTTATGTGAAAGAAGACATCAAAACTTACTATGTAAAAAGTAATAAAACTAACGCACTTATCTCTTTAAATCAAATTGAAAAAGCAATCAACGCTCACGATTGCAAAACACTTCAAGACTTGAGTAATTACTTTAACTTACCTACTACACATTTATTTCTAACAATGTGATTCTATAACCTTAAATATACAAATTTGCTTTTTTCAATATATTAAAAATTAAACCTGCTACTTTTCATCAAATAGATCCACAGGAGGACGTTTTATGCAACAAGAAACAACATCATGGTACAAACAAGAGTGGTTTATAGTTTTATCACTTTTATTCATTTTTCCACTAGGTTTATTTCTCATGTGGAAATTTAGCAAGTGGCCATCTATTGCAAGAACAATCATTACTGTTGCAATTTCAGTTATCGTATTAGCAAGCATTACCTATTATGGTAATCTACAAATGATTGTACCAGCAACATCAATTTCAAATAACGAAACTAAAGAAACTACAGAGAATACTGTAAATGATAAAGACGAGCTAAATCATAAAGCTGCAGTAGAAGAAACAAAAACTAATTATGACTCCACCAAAGAAAATACTAAAGAACCTGCAAAAGAAAATGAATCTGCAACACGATTGGAGAACTCTGCACTTGAAAAGGCAAAGTCATATTCTGATGATTTCCACATGTCTAAACTAGGAATTTATGATATTTTAACATCTGAATATGGAGAAAAATTTGATAAAGAAGATGCACAATATGCTATAGATCATCTAGAGGCTGATTATGAAAAGAATGCACTTGAGAAAGCAAAATCATATGCCAAAGATATGCATATGTCTAATGACTCAATTTACGATCTTTTGGTGTCTAACTACGGTGAAAAATTTACAGAATCAGAAGCAAAATATGCTATTGAGCATTTGGATAATTAAGTTTACGGACGAGTAACTTTCTCGTCCTATTTTTTAACATCAAGAGTAAAACAATGAGAATGAATGTGCAAAAATTAATATAACATGGTCTTATGATTTTAGATGTAAAATAAGAGCTCTCGTAAAAGAGGTTATAAAACTAAAAAGTAGCGTATAAGGCAATGCAACTTAAAGATTTTCACAAGCTTTTAAAGATGCGTTAAATGAGGAAATAATTGAACGTGATCCAACTTGGAACGCCCCTATTTATGAAAAGAAAACTACAAAGAAAGAAGAAGATAAATTCATGTCTTTAACTGAATACAGGAAATTAAAATTATTCTTAACTTGTAAAAATGAATTATCATAATTTAACTATTTTTATACTTATAGTTGCAGGTGGACCTTTTCGAGAGGTGCAAAATTACAATATAATGATTTAGATTATATCAATAGTAATATTCATTTAAGAAATACTATGACAAAATCAGCTAATAAAATCATTTCAATTGCTAGAAAAGATATGAAACATATACAAAATGTTTTAAACAGACTATTACAGATTTCTGCCAAAATAAAAAAGAACGTTGATATAACAACGTTCTAACATAAATCAGTGAAACTAATGTTTACTAATTTTTACTGTTTTACGGAGAGTGAGAGAGTATATAAACTCCGTAAACATAGCTATTATAGTGTGTCGGGAACGTCTCAGAACGTTCCTTTTTTATATAAAAATCACCTGTTGTATTAAAATTTATTTACGTCATATTGACGTCATTTTGAGAAAGTAATTCTTCAATAAAATCGTCCTTAATTTCATAAATTACAGGATTACTTTTTATTTTATTTAGTTTTGATTCATTTTTGGTTACAACCTCATTAATCTTATTTCTAGAAAAACCAGTGATTTCTTTTATTTTCTTTAAACTAATTCGTGAATATTTACTTCCAAAAATCTTATCTTGTAAAAGAATAAAAAAGGTATCAAATTCATATTTATCTCTATATAACTTTGATAAAGAGATACCTAGTTTATCTAGAATATTTTTGTTATTTATAAAAGTTTCTATAATATTAGATTGCCCTTGCAACAACAGATCTAACATTTCTTTAATAAATATAGTTAATTCACCTTTATTAAAATAATTAGATGTATTTTCGAAGGCTTTATAATATTTATTTTTATTATTGTTAACAGTATAAGAAAATGTAAGAGCAGTAAACGGATCCAAATTATTAGATAATAATTTAGCCAAAATGTATCTACCTACTCGTCCATTACCATCATAAAAAGGATGTAGATATTCAAATATAAAATGACTAGCCATTATTTTAAAGACCTCAGGTGCTTCATCATATTTAAGAAATTCAAACATTGAAGTTAGATTTTCGATAAGCTTCGTTTCATTATACTCATTTCGATGAATCCACTTATTCTTTGATTCATCGAAAACTCCTATCCCTTTTTTTCTGAATAACTCTCCATCAGGTAAATCACTTTCTTTTATTTCACTATAAACCATAGAATCAAATATTTTACGTATATCAGAAATAGAATTAATTGTTATATTGTAGTTTTTAATCATCGAGTATTGATTAACTAACCCATCAAATCTTTTATTATAACCTTTAGTTTTGTTTATAGATTCAGCAATTTCAGCCTTTGTACTTCTAATATTCTCTGTTTCATTAGTACTTTGTAATTCATTTATAAGTAAATGGTTGATATAAGATTCATTAGCTACACCCGGTAATTCGGCAGATAATCTTTTAATTTTTTCAGAATTAATTAATATTTTTTCTAAATTTTTAACTAATTCTTTTGTTATAACAAAAAACAGTGGGTAACTATGATCTGTATCTTGCTTACCATCACGTATTGGGTGTATATCTATATCTATTAAATAAGAAGAAAAACTTTTCCGACGCATTTGATATTCTGTTTCTAAATTTTGACTACCATACATATGAAATAATGTTTTTAATGACTTGTATTCCATGATATCACCCTTGCTACTAATCATATTTAAAAAATATGTTGTTTATCATTAATATGATTATAACTAATTTGCTTTACTAAATAAAGAAATTTAAACCTTTGCTTTTTTGACATGGTTACATAAATGTAATTTGAACGATTATTTTAATGCAAGTTATATCTTATTACTAAAACTATTATTTCATTTGAATTTGATAATCATAGAGTTTTTTTGCATTTTTCAAAGTGAGTTTTTCAATACTTCTTTCTCCTCGACGCATAGCATTTATATTTCCGTAACTAACACCAGTATCTTTGTTTATTTGGTAACTTGATATATCAGTGATTTTATTAATACATCAATAGCTTTGTACAATTCATCATATGCGTTCATTTATTTAGGATGAGACAGTTTTTATTATTTTAAAATTAAAATCACTATGTTAATTAATGCTAATACGATCGTTGTTATCATTAAGATTAATGTTATGTTTCTAATAGTTTTACTTGTCATAATTAACACCTCCATAATATAATGAGGTAAAGGGCTTTCGCCCTTTCCTATTTTAGTAGCGTTACGATAGTTGAAATGTTTTGAATAATAAGCCCGGTCAAAGCTATTATCATCATTCTTTTGTCGTGACGCTCTTTTTTTATTCTCCGTTTTCGTCTCTTTCTCATATCTTCTGTATAGAAATAATCTTAAATGAACTTTTATCTCAACGTTTTTTGTAAGTTTATTTCATTTGATATAAAAAATGATCTTAAGAAAAGTGACTAGTAAAATGAAGTAACGAAAAGACGCTAACATTAGTTACATACCTAATTTATCGGACGTTTACTAAATGGTTTGTTTCTAATTTTTCAACTAAGACAGTATAAAAAATTCATAATTGTTTAAATCAAGCTATAGACGATGCAATTCAAAAAAGATTAATGTACAAAGATATAACATATAAAATTGCTACTAAAGTGGCAATATCAACCCACCCTGAAGAACAAATTTATGAGTTTTGATAATTTTACTAAATTAAAACAATATGTAACCGAAATCCCTATTTAATCATATGTGTTTATATATTTTTGTGTCATTGCTAGAAGAAGTTTTGGATAAGTTCAAAAATTTAAGTAGAAATGATTTAGAATAAAAAAATACAATACACTTGTCTAGAACATTAACCGAAAAAATCATATAAAACTGTACATGTTCCCCTACTGATATGAAAATTTTATAAAAATACTAGTTCAAATGCCTGTATGTTTATCCACAAAAACTACTATCACAGCTGTATCTTTTATCACTTATAATGCAGTATAATAATACACTAAAAAAATTCTGCATAGCAAATAAGATGAATAAATAGACTTTGCATAGTTTAAGATATACATATTGCTCTTACTTACTACACAACGACGTATCTATCTATTACATTTCAAAGAGATTAGGTCACAAAAATATTAAAACTACTATGGATGTATATTCGCATTTATTAGATGAAGTTGAGCAGAAAGAAAAAGCAGTGAATGTATTGGAAAATATAAACGGGAACGCAATTTAATTTTGCGGGGACGTTTTTATCAATTCAACAATATAGAGGAACGTTGGGTCTAATTTACGAGGTTTAACGAAAGATAACAAGATATAACAAAACCCCGTTAAATCAACGTTTTGTTTCACGAGATTTAACGAGGTATAAGCAAATAACGGAGAGTGAGGGATTCGAACCCTCGAGACGCTTGTGACGCCTACACACTTTCCAGGCGTGCTCCTTCGGCCAACTCGGACAACTCTCCATGCTAGAATATAGTAATAAAAAAACAGAAGCGATATTTCACTTCTGTTTGTATGACTCCTACGGGACTCGAACCCGTGTTACCGCCGTGAAAGGGCGGTGTCTTAACCGCTTGACCAAGGAGCCATGGCTCCACAGGTAGGATTCGAACCTACGACCGATCGGTTAACAGCCGATAGCTCTACCACTGAGCTACTGTGGATAAATAAAATGGAGCGGGTGATGGGAATCGAACCCACAACATCAGCTTGGAAGGCTGAGGTTTTGCCATTAAACTACACCCGCATGTAGATATAAAATTCAATTTGGTGCGGCCGAGAGGACTTGAACCTCCACGGGATTAACTCCCACTAGGCCCTCAACCTAGCGCGTCTGCCATTCCGCCACGACCGCTGGCAAAACGCATAATTAGAATTTAATTATCGAGAACAATAACTATTGTAAATGCTTCGTTAGGTTTTGTCAATAATAATTTAACTTTATATTAATAAAATTAATTAGCACTTAATATTAGGATCTCTTATTAAGACAACGATAACTATAATATATCACAACAATTACATTGTCAATGCTTTTACACCCTATAATTTAAATTTTGTTTGTAACATTATGCACAAGACGAATTATATAGCATCACATCTTAAATCGTTCTACAATATTATCTTAAACTTCAATTAAAAAATACAAATAAGTTCTTTTTATTTTTTTATTACCATAACGTAAGTCAAGGATAACTAAAAATAGTTTTATATGGAGAATAAAAATGTAAAAAAGTCACATCATCATATTCAAATCATCAGTTATTACTTTACAATTAATTAAGACACCTAATAATAAATTTGTTAGACAACAATTATCAAACGTATAATTTATGATTGTTATCATTTCAATTTTCAGTATTAAATCAAAAACTGTGAGATAATTTAAAGGTTTCTCAATGATTCAAAATAAAATTACATATCTGTTACATCTTATTTTAATAATTGTTCGCCTAACTCGGCTACTTTTTAAATATATCTTCAAGACATATCATAGAAAAACCTGAGACATTATAAATGGCTCAGGTTAAATTTATATAGGATTAGTACAAGTACTCTTTTGTCAATTTTAACAACCTATTTTCAAAACAAAATGGTGATTTAAATTCTATCACTTTCTTGTTTGAAGAAGTTTTAAAACACCTCCACATCGTCCACAGCGCATTTTTCCCAGATTCACACGCTTTATACGAATAAATTCTTGTTCACAATAGATGCATCTATATTTATAATTAGCTCTATCTTGATAAGATTCTGTCGGAGTACAAAATCTAGGTGCTCCTACTTTAGCGCTCAAAATTTTGAATGCTTTATCACGATGTTGATATCCTTCACCAGATAAATGAAGAAAATAATGACACAGTTCATGTTTTATGATATCAATGACAGCTTTTTCTCCAAACATTTCATACTGTTTTGGATTTATTTCTATATTATGACTACTTAATATATACCTACCACCAGTGGTACGTAAACGCTTATTATAATATACCTCGTGCTTAAAAGCTTTGCCAAAATATTTTATCGCTATACTTTCAGTCAGGTTTTGTAATGCTAAATCATTCATTTGGGTCAACCATTGTCAATGAAACTTTGCCTTTATTTTCATCTATATCTAAAATCCAAACTTCTACAATATCTCCTACACTTATCATATCCATTGGATTTTTAACGAATTTCTTAGATAATTTTGATATGTGTACTAGCCCGTCTTGTTTAACACCGATATCTACAAATGCTCCAAAGTCAACAACATTTCTTACTGTGCCATTCAATTTCATGCCTTTAGATAAATCTTCAATCGATAATACATCTGACTTCAAAATAGGTGTTTCAAATTCATCTCTTGGATCTCTATTAGGTGCAATCAATGATTGTATTATATCTTTTAATGTAGGTTCACCAATATTTAATTGAGACACAAGAGTTGAAATATTAACATTTGATAACGTGTTTTTGAGTTTAACGGAACCTATATCTTGTGCAGTTAAATCTAATTGATGAAGCATGCGATATGCAACATCGTAACTTTCAGGGTGTATTGCAGTATTATCTAAAGGTTCTTTACCATCAACAATTCTTAAAAAACCAATACTTTGCTCAAAGGTTTTTGCGCCTAAACGTTTAATCCTACTAATTTCTTTATGATGTTTTATAGGTCCGTTTTCTTCTCTATAATCAATAATATTTTGAGCAATAGTTGATGTGAGACCTGATACATATTGTAATAAGGATTTAGAAGCAGTATTCACATCCACACCAACTTGATTGACGGCAGTCTCCACTACAAACGTTAAAGCCCTACTTAAATCTTTTTGATTGACATCATGTTGGTACTGTCCTACTCCTATAGATTTAGGATCTATTTTAACAAGTTCACTTAAAGGATCTTGAACTCTTCTACCAATTGAAACTGCACTTCGTTCTTCTACTTGAAAATCTGGAAATTCTTGTCTAGCAATTTCTGATGCTGAATAAACTGATGCGCCAGCTTCATTGACTATGATAAATTGTGCTTGAAGTTGATATTTTTTTATTACTTGAGCTACAAATTGTTCAGTTTCTCTACTAGCAGTACCGTTACCAATCGCTAAAAGTTCAATATCATAGTCACTTATCATCTTGACTAGTTCTTTTTCTGCTGACTCAATTTTTGATATTGGTGGATGAGGATAAATAACACCTTTAGCAATAAAGGTACCAAATGGATTGACGACAGCAAGTTTGCACCCTGTTCTAAATGCTGGATCTACTCCAAGAATTTGTTTACCCTTCATTGGTGGTTGTAGTAATAAATTTCTAAGATTTTCACTAAATACATCTATTGCATGAGATTCTGCATTTTGTGTTAAATCTCCTCTAATTTCTCTTTCTATTGAAGGAAGAATTAATCGCTTGAGACTATCCTGAATAGCCTCTTTAATAAACGGAGTTGCCTCATTTTGAGTTTTTATCTCAACATTTTCTATTTCTCTTTGAATACGTGTCGTATCAAAATCAATTTTTATTGATAATACTTTTTCTTTTTCTCCTCGATTCATCGCCAAAACACGATGATTTGCAATACGTTTAATTGGTTCATTGTAATCATAGTACATAGAAAATGTTTGTTTCTCATCTTCGGCTTTTTTCTTTTTCGAGGAAACAATTAGTCCCTGATTATAAACATCTTTAAGTATTTTAGAGCGATATTGAGGATTATCCGAAATACGTTCAGCTATAATATCTTTAGCCCCTTCTATTGCATCTTCAATTGTAGTCACTTCATCATTTAAGAATAATCGGGCTTTATCTTCAATTTTTGAATCCAATTTTGATTGTGAAAACCAGTCTGCTAAATCTTCTAACCCTTTTCTTTTAGCTTCAGTTGCACGTGTTTTCTTTTTTTGTTTATATGGACGATACAAATCCTCAACTCTTTGTAACTTCGTCTGTGTTAATATGTCTTTCTTTAATTCTGACGTTAATAGACCCTGTTGTTCAATATTATGTATTACCTCTTCTTTACGTTTTTGAAGATTTAACATATAGTTATATTCATCATTGATTTGTTTAATTTCTACTTCATCAAGTCCACCTGTAGCTTCTTTACGATATCTCGCTATAAATGGAACCGTATTGTTTTCTTTCAACAATTTTAAAACTGCTTTAATTTGTTTTTCCGAAAATTGATATTTACTTACAATTGTTTCAATTAAACTGTTATCCATTTGTTTTTTCTACCACGCTTTTCTTTAAAATTACTTATTTATCTTAACATAATAATTAAATTTGATTTTCTAGCGCTTTATTTTAATCAGAGTGCCTAGTAAAAATAGAGGTATAATTCAAATTGATAAAATTCATTCGAATAGTATCAAACGTTTCATATAACTAATACTAATTTTTAATTTTATCAAACCTTACAAATACAAATATAAGAAAACCTGAAATGAACTATTTTTTAAATTCATTCCAGGCTATTATAACGGATTTAATTACCAACACTGTTAACAACTCGTTTATTGTCTTGCAGCTTCTTGTAATTTTTTTACTGCAGTACGTTGCAAACGTGAAACATGCATTTGACTAAGACCAATTCTTTCACCAGTCTCTTTTTGGCTAAGACCTTCAATAAAAGTACATTGTATGATTTGTCTTTCTCTCTCCGACAAAATAGGTAAAATACGCTCTAATATCATACGCTTTTCCGTTAAATCATAATTATCATCTTGTTGTCCCATAATATCTAATAATGTAACTGTCGAACCATCTTTATCTGCTTCTATAGAGTGATCCACACTCAGGGCATTGTAACTCTGACCCATCTCCATCGCTTCCAAAACTTCTTCATCTGAAACTTCTAAGCGTTGTGCGATTTCACTAATAGATGGTGAACGTTCAAGTTCATTTGTTAATTCATCACTAACTTTTTTTATTCTTGGACCGATTTCTTTAATACGTCTAGGTACATGAACACTCCATGTTTTATCTCGTAAATATCTTTTAATCTCACCAATAACTGTTGGTACTAAGAAGGCTTCAAACTTACGATCAAATGATAAGTCAAATCTATTAATAGCACCTATTAGACCAACCATACCCACTTGAACTAAATCTTCATGATGTGATTGTCCCTTAGAATATTTATAAGCTAAAGATTCAATTAGCTTACGATAATGTTTTACTAATTTATCTTGAGCTAGGCTATCTTCGTTTTCTTGATGTTGTTTAATCCATTGGTTAATTTGTTCAGGTGATACTTCACTAGCTGATTTCGACTCTTTCGCCATTATTTCGCACCTGCTCTTTTTTTATATACTTAATCATACTGATTGTTACACCAGATTCTTTATAAACAGTAACTTCATCCATTAAAGACTCAATTAAAAATAATCCCAGACCACCCTCACGTAGAAAATCAATATTTTCGTTATCATTATATGGACCTAAATGTGATTTTGTAGCTTCATAATCAAAACTTTCTCCTTGATCTGAAATAACGATTTTAATTCTATCATCAAATATTTCAAAACAAAGATTAATCATACCTGTTTCAGAATTTTTTTTATATGCATGTTTAACCGCATTGGTCACCGCTTCACTCACTGCTATTTTAGAATCCTCTATATCATCGTAAGATGCGCCAGCTCTTGAAAATACCCCTGAAAGCGTCAAACGTATTAAACTTACGTATTCTGCAGAAGCTGGCAACCGCATTTCAATATAATCTTGTGTAGATTGCATGTTATTCTACCTCCGTTCCTTCATTAACATGCATTAAATCTTTTAATCCTGTAATATCAAACAATCTACCTATCCGCTCTGAGACACCTAAGATATAGAGATTTTTATCATTTTGATTTAATGCTTTTAATGTGCCTACGAATAAACCGAGGCCTGTTGAATCCATATAGCTCACATTAGCTAAGTTAACGTGAACATCATGTGTTCCTTCTTGTCTCATTGGTACTAGTACCTCTTCTAATTCAGGTACAGTATATACGTCCAATTCTCCACCAACTTTAACCTCATAAAAATCATCATGAGTTATTGTTTCAATATTTAGATTCATTTAATACACTCCTAGTCTTTATCAGATGTTTTTATCCTACATATGTACTCAAAATTACCTATACCCTACATGAATTAAATTTAATCTACATTTTATAATTTAGTTTACTCTTTTTATAATTAAAATAGTCATATCATCTTTTCTCGCAGGATTTTGTAATTTTAAAATAGCTTCGTAAATAATTTGCACAATATCCTGTGGATGCATATGCTTATATTTTTGAATTAAGTCTAACAACTTATCTTTATCAATAAAATTCCCCTCTACATCACGTGCCTCTGTGACACCATCAGTAAAAATAATGATTAAATCATCAAGGTAAATAGGAATCTCTTGTTGGCTGTAACGTGTTTTGGGGCTCACACCTAGAACTCTTCCTCGCACACCAATTTCCTCAAACGCTTCAGTTTCTGCGCGATATATATAGCCAGGTTCATGCCCAGCTGAGCTACAGTATAGAAGATGATTCATCTCTTCATACAGCCCATAAAACATTGTGACAAACATATATTGGTTAACGTTCTTTTCAACAACACGGTTCAAACGCTTCAAACCATCACTAGGAAGTTGTGAATGTCCATAAGCATCCATGCCAAATTTTATCATACTCATAGCTAAAGCTGCTGGAATGCCTGAACCTATAACATCTGCCACAGCAAAACTCATTGTGCCATCTTTATGATCAATAAGATTAAAATAATCCCCACTTACTTTTTGTGCAGCAACAGATATCACTCCTATTTGAATGCTATCAAATTGTGGAATATCAGCTTTCAGCATAGTCTGTTGAAGTCTTGAGGCTAAATCCATTTCTTTATCGTGGACTTGAAGCTTATTAACAAGTCTTTGGTAATCTCGGTAACTATATCCAAATCCTTTAACGACTTCTTGTAACACATCGAGCGTTTCTAAAATATCTTCTTCTGCCAAATCTAATGTATTAATATAATCTTTATGTATCTCAACTATATCTTCAGGTAAAACATCTTTCTTTATAACTTCATTTGTGAATGCTTCACATTTCTTAATTAATAATGTTTTATTGTTAGTTATTAAACTTTCTTTAACAAGGGCTTTATAACTTTTTGTGAATTCTTCCACTAAATGTGCCTCCTTACTTCCACTTCAATATCCCATCAGTTTTATAACAATACGAAACCTTTATTTACTTTCTGCGAATAGCATAATTTTTGGTGTTAAAACTTTGTTGATAGCTAAAAAAGACTTTAGGAATGGATAACCTAAAGCCTTAAAAACTCAAGACATCCTTTTATAATAAATACATTTTCATAATAACTATAGTGATACGTCTTAAATCAAAGATAAATAGACATACCGACACCTATACGAGTGTTTAAATATCCTAATATTACTTAAACACTTAATTATTATAAAGTTATTGCCTTTTATTTCAATATTTTTTTATGTTTACTACATATATTTATTTAAGATTTATGATGATCAAAGTTATTTAATCCCAAACTAATATCTAAGGCATTATCAACCTCTATCATTTTACTATCTGATAAAAATGTTAATTTTTCTTTTAAACGCTTTTTATCTAGTGTTCTAATTTGTTCAAGAAGAATAACTGAATCTTTATCTAATTTATACTTTTTCTTTTCAATTTCTACGTGGGTTGGTATTTTCGCTTTATTAATCCTACCAGTAATCGCAGCTACAATTACAGTTGGACTATATTTATTACCAGTATCATTTTGAATGATAACTACAGGTCTTACTCCCCCTTGTTCAGACCCTTGAACTGGTGATAAATCCGCTAAATAAACATCTCCTCTTCTAATCATTCATTCTTGGAATTAGATATTAAATGTGATTCGTTGCAATCACAAGCTTCACACTCTATCGGGAAAGCTTCTGTTGCTAGGGAGAGGTTTAAATCGGCCATTTGTGCATAACCTTCTTTTAAAGATTGTTCAAGACTGTGGTTTCTATTTTGATTAAAAGATAACATGAAAAGAACCTCCATCTGATTCCAAAAGTTGTTATATTAGCATCAATTTAGTTTTATAATAACAAATTTCCTAATCAGTGACTATACTATTTTAACAATTCGTTTGTAACCTCTTCATTATTATCATAATAATATATTCTTGGAAGACGTCTTGATAAATTACATAATACTTCGTAGTTAATTGTACCTTGTTTATTCGCTACTGCTTCAGCTGATTGTGGTGAATCAACATGATTATCCATAAGTATTACTTTTTCACCCGTTTTTACATGAGAAGGAACCTTAACTATCATTTGGTCCATACAAATACGTCCAATGACTTCACATTGATTCCCGTTAACATTGACGAACGCACCTTGCATCGATCTTAAATATCCGTCGGCATACCCAATAGGTAAAATTGCAATTGTCATTTCTTCAGCAGCAGTATATGTACGTCCATAACTAACAGTTTCACCAGCTTTTAGCGTTTTGACTTGAACCGTTTCTGATACTAACTGCGCACTCGGTCTTAAATGAACTTTTACATTATCTTTAACATATTCTGAAGGATAGTATCCATAAAGAGAGATTCCTAATCTTATTGCATTACAAAATTGACCATCCATGAGTAGTGATCCAGCAGAATTTTGACAATGAATATAGATTGGTTTCTCAACTTGATTAACCATCTCTTTGAACAAAGTATATTGTTCGTTCATAGAACTTCCAGGTTCATCTGCACTCGCAAAATGTGTGTAAACGCCTTCAAAAACTAAATGATTTCTTTTATTAATTAGGTCAACCACTTCTTTATATTCATCTATATCTTTCATTCCAATTCGGCCCATACCAGTATCTAATTTTACATGTAACCATAAATTTTTTTGGTTATCATCAGGAATTTGCTTGATAGTTTCCTTCAACCATGCTTTAGAAGGTACTGTTAAAGCAACACGATGCTGTATAGCCTTCTCAATGTCTTCTGTTGGAACAACACCTAAAACTAATAATTTAGCATCAACTCCATGCATTCTTAATTCTATTGCTTCATCAAGTGTAGCCACTGCAAAAAATGTTGCACCATGACGCATTAAATGTTGTGCTATTTTCACACTTCCTAATCCATATCCATTAGCTTTAATAACTGAAATGACAGTTTTATTAGCGTGTAATTGATTGAAATTTTGATAATTTGCTAAAATTGCATCTAAATTCACATTTAAATATGTTGCTCTATAAAACTTCTCTGACATATACATGTCCTCCTTGAAACTACTTACTTTATCTTATTTCTGATGATTAAAATTCTATCCAATTTTCATTCGTTTTTTTCAAGAATAACTTGACTCATAGCATAATTCTCAGTATGTGTAATACTCACATGTGTATCAAAACCAGGATAATCAATACATGGTTTACCTAGTGCATCGTTGTAACAGTTAATATCCTGAAACGATACTGATTTCCCCAACCCAGTACCTAAGGCCTTACTAAATGCCTCTTTCACAGTAAAGCGACCAGCTAAAAATTCTAATCTACGTTGCTCATGTGTATACTGATTTAATTTGTCCCTTTCCTCTATAGTAAGTATTCTTTCAATAAATTTTGTTTGATTCTGAAGATTTTTAATTCGTTTAATTTCTATTAGATCTATACCTATTCCATAAATCACTTGTATCGCCTCTTTAGTATATCATCAATAATCTTTTATCAAGTCTTTAATATATCATCGTTTATTTTTTCTGATGAAGCTACATTTGTCGTTATTGATTTTTGTTGTTTAATTTGTTTTTTTAATCTTTGTGCTTCTCGAATATCTATCAAAGCTATTTCAGAATTCCCCCCAGCAGTTGATAAAGACAGCGAAGCGAGTTGGAACTTTCTCATGATAAATCCCTCAACAATATCTATATTTTGTATTCTAAAGTATGGGATGACGTGCACATCTATAAAAATGATACCTTCTCTAATATGTATTTCTTTATCATCTAAAAAATATCTAAGATGTTTAAACTTAAACCAAGGCACTAGAATCATGAATAAAATACAAACTATTGTAGTTAAAATTATTGCTCCAATTATTAAATTTTTAGTATTAATAAAATGGAATTTTAATTCATTAAGCAATATTAAAATAGACAATGCTATCACTAGTAAAAGTGTCCAAAAAGCACCACTAATTCTCATTACTTTAATACCATTTTGGTGCATATATTTATAAGACTTCATGAGTATCACCTTTCATGTACCAATTTTTGAGTTTAAGAACATTATCTACTTCACTAAACTTCAAGCCAATATTTTGCCTACTACTACCTTTAGCAATAACAAATTGAAAATTTGCGAGTTGGCTTCTTTCAAGAAAGGGATGTTGACTAATAGCCATTCCTAAGACTTTTTCTTTTTTAACATAAAATCTCTTAATATTTAATATAGACGCTTTTTGTACAACTAGCTCTGATTCGCTAAAAGAAAAACCACTAAAACGTGTATAAAGTATAGCGTAAACAAAAAATAATGAGATTGGTAATAAAGCTATAATTAAAGACCATAAAGACCACATATACCATCCAATAATGCCCATACCAATAAGACACAAGGAAGGAATTAAAAAGTGACGATGAAATCCTTTTAAAGGCATACCAATTTTAGCATGATTAAATGTCATCTCAGGAACTAAAGGCCTAATCACTTTATATGCCTCTTTTCTTGGAATAAACGGTAAAATCATAATTCTTCCGTCATTATCAGTGGGTTCCCCTTCAGTGGCATCTATATCGCTTGTAATATAGAAATGTATAGATGTATAACCAAATAATTTTCGTATAAAAGATTGATGTTCAAGTACACCTTGCAGTCGGTCAGTTGGTACAGTGATATTTTTCTTCGTAAATAATCCATATTGAATTTTAAGTTGATTATTTTCTTGAATAACTCGATATCCATAAAACTTAATTAAGTACATGACAGTTCCGATTATATAACTTAATAATAACACTAGTATGACAATAAAGATGACAATGAAATATATCGTTTTAAATACTGAAGATATTTCTTCACCAAATTTATCCCATGGAATAACACTTGAGAGACTGCCAATAATAGGGGATAGCGTCACAAAAGCAAGCGCTATAGCTCCACTTGTCATAGACATAAATAATAGTTGCTTAAAAGGCATTTTAAATATGGCATATTGGGGCTTGGCATGTTGCTGATATGTCTGAGTATGGTTCTCTTCATTTAACTCTTTAGCTTCTTGATTTACCTGGTTATTCATGCGTTCTTGAATAGATTGCAATTCTTGTTCAATAACTTCACTTTGCTTTTTTGAAATTGTCCCTAACTCTATGCCATCACTAGGTGTTTTAATGATGAGTTCAACACCGCCAACAATCTGATTAATCAAACCTTGAGACGTATCTGCAGATTGTATGCGACTAATATTAAGTTCTTTTCGTTCCTTATTAAAAACACCAGTAGTTAATATAAAATGATCCTCTTCAATCCAATATCGTGTATTATAAACCTTAATAATATTATGAATGAAGCCGATAGAAAATATCAAAGTCATTATACCTGGAATAATATAAGACGAAAAATCATCATATTTAAAATCTTTTATATTAAATAAAAAGATGATAATTACAATGAAATTTGATTTAATCACACTAATCAAGCCATCAATATAAGAAATTGGATGTAGCTTTTGCGGACTATACATCGTCATTGGCACCTCTCAATCTCAATAGTATTTGTTGTTGAATATTTTGTGCTTCTTTCTCAGATATTATTGGAAATGAGATTGTATGACCTGCAGTAAATAAAGTTACAGAATTAAGATTTAATTTTTTTGATAACGGATTAGTTCCAATATCAATAA
Source organism: Staphylococcus sp. HMSC065D05 (assembly GCF_001813195.1). Taxonomy (NCBI): domain Bacteria; kingdom Bacillati; phylum Bacillota; class Bacilli; order Caryophanales; family Staphylococcaceae; genus Staphylococcus; species Staphylococcus sp. HMSC065D05. Next base: position 142,421 of record NZ_KV811746.1, on the reverse strand, counting down.
ATTGTATTCTCTCTATTTTGCTTAATTCTTCTTTCTTAAAAATAAATAATCTTTTTAAAATGACAAAGTCTTCGTGAATTTTATAATAACGATATCTATATTTAATTAGTGGAGATATACAAGTGTTTAAAATCGATAACAAACCTAGCCCAAGAAAGATGTATGATGTAAAAGGCCACCAATGATTTAAAAAACTAAAATACAAAAGTAAACTGAATATTATAAGCAAAATAAATAAACCTATACAACTAGTGATGTAATAGTACTTTAGCGCTTGGATTGGACTTCTATGAAACGTACTATCATTTTTCATAAATGTACTCCTTTTCAAGATTTACCCACATTATAGCATAGTGATAATAAAGTCTAAAAAATAACAGTGTCCAATATTTTTAATTTATTATTTATTAAAAAATTTATTTCCATACGAAAATGAAAAAATTCATATCGACACGTCACACCTAATATATAATAAGATTTATGCTCAATACATATGTACTTTTTAATCCGTATAAATAAAAATGCCTGAGACAAAAAATATTATCTCAGGCTAGTTAATTAATTTATTTTTGGTGATCTGCAAATGTGCGACCTTTTAGTGATTGATTACCACTTTTTTGTTGCTTATCTCTACGGTCAAATTTCTTTGAATTTTTCTTTTTACTTGATTGACCTTTAGAACCTTTTGATCGTCTATTTTTATTATCAAACTTACCATTACCACGTTTATGATTACTTCTTCTAAAACCGCCTTTACTACTGCGATTTTTACGTGCTAACGGTTTTTCAAATGTTAATTGTACTTCCACTTCATCGTTAGCTTCTACAAGTTCTTGAAGTAAAGAGGCTACTAATTCTGTACTATCATATTCTTTAAGTAATTCACTTGATATTCTTTGTAAACGCGGCTCGTTCTCTCTTGACATCCAGTTTTGAACTCTTTCTTTAATATCATCTTCACGCGCTTTAAGCACCTCTTTACGATGTGGAGGTCTTAATGCTTTCATTCGACGATTATTGACATCTTCAATTTGTCGAATATAATCCATCTCAATTGGATTTACAAAAGTAACTGCAATACCTTCTTTTCCTGCTCGACCGGTACGTCCAATACGGTGAGTATAACTTTCTGTATCTTGAGGGATATCAAAATTATAAACATGACTCACACCAGAAATATCAAGACCACGTGCAGCAACATCTGTAGCAACTAAAATATCTATTTGATCGTTCTTAAATTTCTTCAATACTTCTAGACGTTTCGCTTGGGTAATATCGCCATGTAAACCTTCTGCTTTGTATCCTTTAGATAATAGCGCGCTTGTTAATTCATCTACGCGGCGTTTAGTACGACCAAAGACAATCGCCAATTCAGGCTGATGAACATCTAAAAAGTTTGTAAATGTATCAAATTTCTCTAATTCTTTAACGATTGTATAATATTCATCAATTTGAGGATCTGACATTTCATTATTCATTGTCTTAATTATTTTAGGAGCTTTCATAAACTGCTGTACCAATTCTTGGATTGCTTTTGGCATCGTAGCTGAAAATAACATAGTTTGACGTTGCTCAGCTGGAATTTTATCCATAATAAATCTCATATCATCGATGAATCCCATATTCATCATTTCATCTGCTTCATCTAAAATAAGCGTGTGAATTCCCTGAGTTTTAAGTGTACGACGATTAAGATGATCAATAACTCTTCCTGGCGTACCTACTACAATTTGAGGGCCTCTTTTTAATGCTTTAATCTGTCTTTCAATAGGCATACCGCCAAAGACTGTAACAACTTGTACTTTTTGACCTTTACTGAACTCTCTTAATTGCTCAGCTACTTGCATAGCAAGCTCTCTCGTTGGCGCAAGAATTAATGATTGAACACCCTGTTGGCCTACAACTTTCTCAATTAAAGGTATACCAAACGCCCCTGTTTTCCCAGTACCAGTTTGGGCTTGTCCAAGGATGTCATCTCCTTCTAACGCGTAAGGGATGCTATCTTTTTGGATAGGTGTCGGTTCTTTAAACCCCATTGTTTCCAATGTTTGAACCGTTTTATCCGAAATCCCTAGTTCTTTAAAATTTTGCAAAATAATTCTCCTTTTACGTGTATATTTCTTAATATGCTTTTTTACATATATGGTCACTTATGTTTTATCAACTTCTATATAGTACCACCTTAAAAATATTATAGCAATAAAGCAATTTCACACATTTACTGTTTTCAATGTAATTCATCAAACAATTTAACTTTCAAAAAGGTCGTGCAATATGTAATGTAAGCGTTTTGCATGATTTACTAAAAAAATAAAAGCATGCGTTGAAAGTAACACCCAAATTAATTTACAGATGCTCATTCATTGCATGCTTTAAAATTAGATTTTATATTACAACAATGCGTCAACAACTTCCTCAAGCTTCATACCCCGTGAACCTTTAACTAAGACTTTGTCCTCTGGTTTAACTTGAGATATTAACGTCTGAATTAACTGTTCTTTTTGATCAAAGTGTTTTGCTTCTTTAACAAAAATTTTACCACTATCATGGATATAACTGGCTTCTTTACCAAATGTATATAAAACATCTATATTTTTATCTTTCAAATATTCACCAACTTGTTTGTGCATCACTTGACTATTAGGTCCTAATTCAAGTACATCTGCTAATATTAAAATTTTTCGACCTTTCATGACACTTAATGTATCAATGGCAGCTTTCATACTTGTTGGACTTGCATTATATGCGTCATTAATTACTGTTACATTATTTGATGATTCATGTCTTTCCATTCTCATAGCAGTTAATTGCACATTGTGAATATTATTTTGAATTATTGTTTCATTTAAGCCTAATTCATGTCCAATAGCAATTGCAATAGCAGCGTTTTTCATATTATGCGTGCCCAAAATTGGTAAATGATAGTGTTCTTTTTGATTGATAGTAAAATGAATACCTTCGTTTTTCACATCGTTCATATGACAAGTATATGTATTGTCTGAATTTAATCCAATGCTGATTAATTTCGCATCTTTAACTTGAGTAACATGAGGTTTTAATAAAGGTTCATCTCCGTCATAAATAAATATACCATTTGTTTTGAGACCAGTTGTTATTTCAAATTTAGCTTTTGCAATACCTTCTCGCGATCCTAAATCTTGCATATGTGACTCACCAATGTTTGTGATGACAGCTATATCAGGTTGTGCGATGTTAGATAACAACTCTATTTGATGAAAACCTGACATTCCCATTTCTAGAATAGAAATTTCTGTGTCTTCATCAAGTTCTAGTAAAGTCAACGGCATTCCAATTTCATTATTATAATTTCCTTGTGTTTTCTTAACTTTAAATTCAGTTGATAATACACTTTCAATCATGTCTTTTGTGGTTGTTTTTCCATTAGAACCAGTGACCGCTATCACCTTAGGATTTACATGATTTAGATATGCTTTTGCCAATTGCTGTAAGGCTATTAAAGTATCTTCTACCCAAATAATAGGACCTTGGATCTCTTCAGAATACCTATTCTCTTTTTCACTAAAAACAGCTCCAGCACCATCGTTCAACGCTTGTGTAATAAAACGATGGCCATCAACATTCTCGCCTTTAAACGGTATAAATAACGACCCTTCGTTGATTTCCCGTGAATCAATTGAAACCCCATTTATTGTTTCTTTTAAATATTTTTCATCAATTTCACAATCTATCCAGTTTTTAATTTGCTCTAATGTGACGTTTATCATAACTAAAACCTCTAATAATCAATTTTATATTTATTTTTCTTTTTATCTTCATAACGTTCTTTAGCCAAATCAATCAATTTAGCAATTAAATCAGGGTAAGATAAGCCCATATTTTTCCATAAGTTTGGATACATACTATATGCAGTAAATCCTGGCATGGCATTTGTTTCATTGATATAAATTTGATTATCATCAGTAACAAAGAAATCTGCACGAACTAATCCCGAACAATCAGTAGCTTTAAAGGCCTCTAATGCCATGTTTCTTAATGTCATTTGAACATCTTGATCTAAATCTGCTGGAATATCTAATTTAATCTTACCGTCTTTATACTTTGATTTATAATCATAAAATGCTACATCCTTAACTACCTCACCAGGCCATGTTGTTTCGGGATAATCGTTACCTAAGACAGCTACTTCAATCTCTCTAGCATTAATTCCTTGTTCAATGACAAGTTTACGATCAAATTGGAATGCTTCAGCTATCCCAGATTTTAATTCTTCTTCATTGTTACATTTACTTATACCAACACTTGAACCAAGATTAGCAGGTTTTACAAATACCGGATATGTTAACTTATCATTAACTAATTTAATGATATTATTTTCATATTTTTCATACTCACTTCTTAAAAAGCTAATATAAGGTAATTGAGGTAAACCTCTATGCTCAAATAATTGTTTCATCACGAGTTTGTCCATTGAGCTTGAAGCAGCTAACACACCATTACCTACATATGGTATATCCAGTACTTCAAAAAGACCTTGGATAGTTCCATCTTCTCCATTTGGACCATGCAATAACGGGAACACTGCATCATATGATCTTCCTAAACTACCTTTACTGAGTAATTGTGAGATTTCTCCAGTTTCTACATCATTAATGACGAGTTCGTCAGTATTTTTTATTTCTTGTGTAATATTATCTTTTTTCTTCCATTCACCATCGTTTGTTATATAAATGATATCAACTTGATATTGTTCTTTATCAATTGCGTTTAAAACATTTTGTGCAGTTAAAATTGAAACATCGTGTTCTGCACTTTTACCTCCAAAAACGATACAAATATTTTCTTTTGTCATTTCGTTTTCCTCCATTACAATTACAGTTCTTTTAGCCTTTTTCTTTGACGTAATTGTTTAATTGATCTTTTTATTTGCTACTTTAAGTTCATAACGACTTCTGAAACTTAATATTATCATATTTTGAAATTCAATTGCATTTGATAATCTAAATATAGAACTAAATTTTAGTGACAATTTGGGTCAATATACATATTTTTATTATGACTATTACATATTAAAAGTTAAAAAGGTGCTATCATTCTTTGATATTCTAGCAAATTTAAAAGAAGTCATGTAAAATTAATATATATTTGATTAGAAAATTTGAATGAATACCGATAATTAAAATATTGTAAAAGTATCTACAGCAATTTTGTAAAGTGATCCATATACATAAAGGAGTAAGCAATGAATTATTCTTCTCGTCAACAACCTAAACGAAACTGGTTACGTAAAGTCGACTGGATACTCGTACTAGTTATATCGCTATTAGCACTAACAAGTGTTATTTTAATCAGTTCCGCTATGGGTGGCGGACAATATAGTGCAAATTTCAGTATTAGACAAATCATTTATTATATTTTCGGAGCTATTATTGCACTTTTAATTATGATAATTTCACCGAAGAAAATTAAAAGTAATACTTATATTTTATATAGTATATTTTGCATTCTATTAATAGGATTACTTATTTTACCTGAAACTTCAATCACCCCAATTATTAATGGTGCTAAAAGTTGGTACAGTTTCGGTCCTATAAGCATCCAACCTTCCGAATTCATGAAAATTATACTTATACTTGCTTTAGCTAAAACGATATCTAAACATAACCAATTTACATTTAATAAGTCTTTTCAGTCTGATTTAATGTTATTTTTTAAAATTATAGGTGTATCCATTATACCTATGGCATTAATTCTATTGCAAAATGACTTAGGTACTACTTTGGTGTTATGTGCAATTATAGCTGGTGTCATGTTAGTAAGTGGAATAACATGGAGAATATTAGCCCCTCTTTTTATTGTTGCATTTGTAAGTGGCTCTAGTATTATATTAGCTATCATTTATAAACCATCCTTAATAGAGAGCCTATTAGGAATAAAAATGTATCAAATGGGACGTATCAATTCTTGGTTAGATCCCTATTCATACAGTAGTGGGGATGGATATCACTTAACAGAATCTTTAAAAGCTATTGGTTCTGGTCAATTATTAGGTAAAGGTTATAACCATGGCGAAGTTTATATTCCTGAGAATCATACCGACTTTATTTTTTCAGTGATTGGCGAAGAAATGGGCTTTATAGGTTCAGTATTATTGATATTACTTTTCTTATTCTTAATATTCCACCTTATACGATTAGCTAGTAAAATTGATAATCAGTTTAACAAAGTATTTATCATAGGATATGTATCGTTGATTGTCTTTCACGTGTTACAAAATATCGGCATGACGGTTCAATTACTACCTATTACAGGTATACCACTTCCGTTTATTAGTTACGGCGGAAGTTCTTTATGGAGTTTAATGACTGGTATAGGAGTAGTTCTTTCAATTTATTATCATGAACCTCAACGATATCAAATACCCGCATTATCTAAAAAATCTAATACAATTTAACCTATATAAAAAAGAGACACTATTCACATTGAACAGTGTCTCTCTTTTTTATATTAATTTAGATAATCAATACATAAAATATTATATTATCATGCAAATCATTTTAATTCATGACTTACTTGATTAGATGTAGGCAAAGTATTAATAATATCTAAACGAGATTTAGTTTTCTTAATATTCACACCCAATGATGATAATAATTTGACTACATTTTGAATCTTATCCTGATTCTTCACAATTATCACCTCGTTAGAAATAGCTTCATATCCATCATACCCTAATTACTTCTACTTTACTACATCATCCAAGAAATATTTTTAAATATTTCTAAAAGTTATAATAATTCAAAGAAAAAAACGAATTAAACACAATCCTTTAATTATAAAATACGAAATCCGCAATCGTAAATTTCTTTTTCAATGTTATTTAAATTTGCGGGAGTGTCAAATTCCACTCGAATCTCATTCATTTGGTAATCGATATCCACACTATTGATGCCTATCATCTTAGATAAATGATCTTTGAGCTGTTTCTCTTGTTCAGTTGTTTTAATACCTGAAACATGTATCAATCCTTTTTTCAATTTCATACCCTCTTAATCTTTTATTAATTTTTGGAATGTCACGAGCAATTCATCCATTGCTTCTTCTTGCGCACCGTCGTTTATTTTTTCCATAATACAACCCTTCATGTGATGATCTAGTAATTTAATAGCTACACTATTCAATGCTGAACGTGTTGCTCTAATTTGAGTTAGTACATCATCACAGTAAACATCGTCATCAATCATACGATTGATTGCTCTTACTTGACCTTCTATTCTATTTAATCTTGATTTTAAATTTGTTTTTATTTGCTCTGAGTGATGTGCACTCTCCATGTCTGCCATAAAGTCACCTCTGTTCATATTATATCGTATTATTCATAAATTCACTCGTCAATGATTCAGTTAATTAAATATCATCTCACCATGATATTCGTATTTCTTCATGCTATAATTATATTTAAAAATCACTGAAATGAAAACTGAGTGAGAATAAACAATCATAAAGGAGGTAACCTATGATAGAAGTCTTTACTATGGCACTTCATCAATCTAATATTATAATTAATATTTTATTAGTTAGTGCCTTTTTATTAAATTTAGTTTTTGCATTCATTATTATCTTCATGGAGAGGCGTACAGCAAATTCTATATGGGCGTGGTTATTGGTTTTAGTTTTTTTACCTTTAGTAGGATTCATATTGTATTTATTATTAGGTCGCCAAATACAGAGAGAACATATATTTAAACTCGCCAAAGAGGATAAAGTTGGTCTTGAAATGATTGTTGACGAGCAATTAGAGGCTTTGAAAAAGCAAGACTTTTCTAAGGGTAATCATCAAATTGTTAAATTTAAAGAAATGGTACAAATGTTACTTTATAATAATGCTGCTTTTTTAACAACTGATAACGATTTAACAATTTATACAGATGGTCATCAGAAATTCGATGATTTAATTAATGATATTAGACACGCACAATCATATATTCACATCCAATACTACATTATTCATAGTGATAATCTCGGAAAGCAGTTGTTACATGAACTAGAAAAAAAAGCTGAAGAAGGTATAGAAGTTAAAATGCTTTACGATGATATGGGCTCAAGAGATTTACGAAAGAAGGACTTAAAAAAATTTCGTCAAAGAGGCGGCCATGCTGAATCTTTCTTCCCATCAAAATTACCACTTATTAATTTAAGAATGAATAATAGAAATCACAGAAAAATAGTAGTCATTGACGGTACGATTGGATATGTTGGTGGTTTTAATGTAGGAGATGAATATTTAGGTAAATCTAAGAAATTTGGTTATTGGAGGGACACACACTTACGTATTAAAGGTGACGCGGTAAATGCCCTTCAACTCAGATTCATCTTAGATTGGAACTCACAATCAACTCGTGACAATTTAACTTATGAATCTCGATATTTTCCTGATGTTGACTCTGGTGGTACGATAGGCATACAAATTGCTTCAAGTGGGCCTGATGAAGATTGGGAACAAATTAAATATGGTTATTTAAAAATGATTTCTTCAGCTAAGGAATCTATATACATTCAATCACCATACTTCATTCCCGATCAAGCTTTTTTAGATTCGATTAAGATTGCAGCGCTTGGTGGTGTGGATGTTAACATCATGGTTCCTAACAAACGTGACCATCCCTTTGTTTATTGGGCTACGCTTAAAAACGTAGCGTCTTTACTTGAAGCTGGCGTAAATGTCTATCATTATGATAATGGTTTTCTACATTCAAAAACACTTGTCATTGATGATGAGGTAGCAAGTGTAGGAACTGCCAATATGGATAATCGAAGCTTTACATTAAATTTTGAGGTCAATGCTTTTATTTATGATGAAGGTGTAGCGCGATCATTAAAACAAGCTTTCATTAATGATATGAAATTATCTAACAAGCTCACTTCTGAAGCATATGCTAAACGAAATATACTAGTTAAATTCAAAGAAGGGATTTCACAACTACTTTCTCCAATTTTATAGAAATTTGCAAGAAGTGAACGCTTAACGACAGGTTCACTTCTTCATTTATATCTTCTTTAATGTAACAAAATATGTAGTATCATTAATTAAACCATTATAATGATGTCAAAGATATTATTAAATACTAAATGTTAAAAAATGAAATACTTTGATACTTTTAAATTAAGTAAGGAGTCTATCTATGAACTCAAGAATGAAGATTAAAAACGCTTATGAATATATGAAAAGTTTCCATCAACATGATACTACTGGACATGATATTGCACATGTGGAACGTGTCTATAACAACGCTTGTTATATCGCTAAACAAGAAAATATAACAGATACATTCGTTATAGAACTATCATCTTTATTGCATGATACTGTTGATAGTAAATTAACTGATGAAATTTTAGCATATGATCAGCTTAAACAGTTCTTATCTACTCTAGATTTAAGCGATGAAATATCACAACAAGTCCTCTACATTATTAAACATATGAGCTATCGAGCTGGTAAAAATAATCACGTTAAACTTTCGATAGATGGTGAAATCGTTAGAGATGCTGATCGCCTAGATGCCATAGGAGCAATCGGCATTGCTAGAACATTCCAATTTTCAGGACACTTTGGTGAACCTATGTGGACTGAAACGAAGTTTTCAAATGAAGCGTTACATACGTCTCACATTGAAGAGTTAGACAATTCAGCAATAAAACATTTTTATGAAAAATTATTTAAATTAAAAGATTTAATGCACACACCTACTGCAAAAAAACTTGCAGAAGAAAGACATCAATTTATGATTCAATTTCTCAAACAATTTATGTCAGAGTGGAATTTTAATAAAGAGTAAATTCAAATAAGAGATAAATTGTTAATTCATGTTTTAACCAAAATCATTAGTATCTACCACATAAAAAATACCTGAGACAACGATTGGTGTCTCAGGTTATTGTTTATTATTTTTTATTCTTTTTTGATACTACTTGAGTATTTTTCCCTTTTTTCTTTGAAGAAGGATTATGTTCTCTTTCATACTTTTCAATAAAAGGTTGAACTTCTTTTTTAGCAAGTTTAGAGTAATAAATATTAGCAAAATGCGTTTGAATTACTAAGAATAATGCACTGACAGACCAGTATAAACCTAAAGCTGATGATGCTTGTAAAGAAATCCAAATAATCATTATTGGAGAAATAACCATCATCATATAACCCATCTGACGTTGCTCTTGAGGCATCGTTTTGCTTGAAACTACAGCTTGAATAAAGTATAGCACACCGGCAATAACTGTAATCCAAATGTCAGGTTTAGTTAAATTAAACCATAAGAAATGCGGATGTTCAGATAAACCATTTACAAGTTTATCTTTTAATACAAAGTATAATCCCATAATAATTGGCATTTGAATAAGTATAGGTAAACATCCTAACATGCTCTTCATAGGGTTCATATCATATTTTTTATAAACTTCCATAAGTTCTTGGTTTGCAGCCATTTTTTCTTCTTGTGTACGCGCACGTTTAACCTTTTCTTGAATGCCATCTACTTCAGGTTTAGCCACTTTCATTTTCTCACGCATCATGTGGCTATTTTTATAGTTAGATAACATAAATGGTAACAAGATTAAACGAATGAAAAGAACTAATACAATAATTGCTAGTCCAAAATTATTATGAAAAACATCATTTCCTAACCACTGTAAGAGATGTTTCATAGGTTGAACAAAAGTATTAAAGAAGAATCCATCTTGCTTCTCAGGTGTAGAGTAATCACAACCTGCTAGAAAAATCATTATTCCCAAAAACAAAGGTAGTAACGCTTTTTTCTTCATTTTTCCACCTCTAATGTTATATTCACATAGAGTATATTTTATCATACTAATACAATAGTAGAAAACAAAAAGTAGAAAAAATAGAGATTTAGGTGAAATATCTTAAGAAGTATTTAACCGTTTTGTCTATATTGGTACTACGTGTAATTGCTGAGATGACAGAAATACCATCTGCACCTTCGTCAACAATAGGCTGCACGTTAGTTTCATTAATACCTCCAATGGCAACTATAGGAACATCATGAATATATAATCTTAATTGAGATATCATAGATGGCCCAACAGGTTTACTAGCGTCATCTTTTGATGATGTTGTATACATTGGACCTACTCCAATATAATCAACTTTAGACAAATCAGATTGTTGATACTCTTTCAAATTCCCTACACTTAAACCTATAATCTTATTTTTAAATTGGCTTGCAAATTGTTGAATTTCCATATCATCTTGACCTACATGAATGCCATCAGCATTAATCTCTTGGGCTAATTGAACATCATCATTAACTATCATAGGTACGTGATATGAATGACATAATTGTTTAAGTTTTAAGGCTAGCTGTTTTTTCTTTTCTCCTTTTAGTGCATTAGGGCCTTTTTCACGAAATTGATACAATGTGATTCCAGCTTCTAATGCCTCTTTGAGAACTTGCTCAATTGATTTATTTTTAGGTATATCTTGTGTTCCGCAAATAAAATAGACTGATAATTGTTTTGAATCAAACATCATATTTATATCTCTACCTTTTTTACTTGATTTTTATAAGCAATATCATTTATTTGATAAAGTTGATCTAGTAGTTCAGATAGAAAAGTACCAGGTCCATTTACATGAGGTGCTTGTTCAGCAAATTCTGCTGCGATGTTGTAGACACTTACCGCTTCAACTAATAAATCAATTGAAGGTTGAGTATTTCTAAACAAGAAACTTGCTAATACACCACCTAACAAGCATCCAGCCCCTGTAATTTTAGTAAGAAGCGGAGAACCATTAGATAATTTAATTATTTTCTCATTTTTTGCAATAATATCATCTTCCCCAGTAATGACAATAGCAGTGTTTAAAGTATTTGCCGCTTTTTTTGCAATATTTACTGAATCTAATTCGCTATCACTGTCAGTACCTTTCATAGTTGTATTAAAATCAATTAATGTCAATATTTCTGATGCATTGCCTTTTATAACTGTGACATTAACTTCATCAAGAAAACGTTGACAAAAATTTTTACGATATGTAGATGCACCAACTGCCACTGGATCAAAAACTATTGGTGTACCTTGCTGATTAGCAATTTTACCTATTTTGATAATATCTTCCTCATTTTCACGTGTGAGTGTACCGATATTAATTAAAAGCGCACTAGCCATTCGAGTAAAATCTTCAGCTTCTTCTGGTGCCTCACTCATTGCGGGACTAGCACCTAAACTTAGTAAACCATTCGCAGTAAAGTTTTTCACAACATCATTGGTATAGCAAATTACGAGTGGATTTTCTGAACGTAATCGTTCTAAATTATTCATCATCTAAACCTACTTTCTTCATATAAGCAAAATGATTTACAGGTCCTCTTCCCCTGCCAATTTCTGGGGTATGTTCAATACTTAATGAAATAAACTCTTTTGCTTTTTTTACTGCATCATTTATGGAACGACCTTTAGCTAATTCTGCTGTAATGACTGCTGAAAAAGTACAACCAGTTCCATGCGTATGTTTAGTATCAAAGCGTCTGTTCTCAAATGTATACGTTTCATTCTTAGTGAAAAGAAAATCTTTAGCATTATTTAAATCGGCTGAATGTCCACCCTTAATTACAACGCCCTTACTACCAATTTCATTAATAAAGATTTGACCTGCTTTACGTATACTTTCTTCATCGTTAATTTTAATACCAGTAATTTCTTCAGCTTCAGGTATATTCGGAGTGACAACATCAGCCAAAGGTAATAATGTTGATTGCAAATGATTTTTAGTATTGTCATCCATCAATGAATCACCACTTTTGGCAAGCATAACTGGATCAATCACATAAGGAATATTGGAATGTTCCTTTAAGTAACTTTGAATCAACTCCATCGTTTCTTTTGTTGCAATCATACCCGTTTTGATAGCTTGTGGTAATTCATCATCAAACACACTATCAAGTTGTTCCTTTACCCATGAAGTTTCTAAATTATGAATATGTTGAACTCCTAGAGTATTTTGAGCAACGATACTTGTTATAGTGGCCATACCATAAACGCCACACGCGTGAAATGATTTTAAATCCGCCATAACACCTGCCCCACCGGTGGGGTCTGTGCCTGCTATTGTTAGTGCAATTTTAGGTTTATGCATTATTATCTCCCCTATATTCCCATTTTTCATTAATATATGCCATATTGAAGAAATGTCTCTCATGAATAGTACTTTGCAAGAAATTTTCTTTAATTTCATTTTTTTCAGTCTCACTACAATGTTTAGTTAAACGGTCCATCAATTGATCGAACACATCAACAAGTTTGTCCATTTCAGTACTATAAAATTGGAACCATTTAGAAGTCACTGATTCTTTATTTAATTTTGGATCTTCCATCGCACGTTTACCAATGACAGCGTAAACGTATGGACATGGTGCCATCGCTGCAATCGTGAAGGCTGCATTTTCACGTGCAAATGCATTGAAGTACATGTGTTTAATATAATGATCACCACTTGGTGGCCATACTTTTTCTTTTACTATTTCTTCATATGGTTCATTAATGAAATCAGCTAGAACCTCATGCGCTTCAACTTCTCCTTCTAACATAAATTCAATTTGTTCTACTAGAAATTTAACATCATCCATGGAACTCATTTTGGGTATGAGCATTGCATAAATATTTGTAAACTCTTTTAAATAAGAAGCGTCTGCTCTTAAGTATTGTCTTACAGCTTGATTAGATAACTTACCTGCTAGTAAATCTTGAATAAAACCATCATTGTAAATGTCATCAATAATAGGTTTTGATGCTTCCCTCAACTCTTTTGAAAATGTCATAATTAGCCTCCTCAAAAAATAAAACTACTTCCCAACGAGGAAAGTAGTTAGACCAAGACATCTTAATGACGAATAGTTAATAACTACTTTCCTACGTTGGTATTAACCAAATCAGGTTATAAGGGTCTGAATACATTCATCTCAGCCTTTTGGCTCCCCTAGTAGTAAATAATATATGATTCATTATCAACCATAGCAAACGATTACATGTAAATCAAATAAGTCGTATAATAAAAAACCATCTTCTCAAATTCGAGAAGATGGTACATACTTCATATTTTAATTAAGCAGTTACCCAATGACCTGGGCCACCAGTATTATATAATTTTACTGCTGCTTTGTCTTGTACGCTTTCTGGAGCTTTTGCAGGTGATACACCTTTATATTGACTTGGAGCAACAGAATCCCAAGTTGATTGTAAGAATTGATATTTACCTGCTGCACCTGAAGATGGGTTTATTGCATGAATATCGCCACCTGATTCACGTTGAGCAATTTGTTGTAAATGTGAATTTACATTTACTGATGAACCACTTGAAGCTTTACTTGAAGAAGTTTGACTTGCAGATGTTGATTTTGTTTGTGGTTGCGCTGTTTGCTCATTTTGTGGTGCTGATACTTGTACAGGTTGTTGTTGTGTTGCTACTTGAGATTGGCTTGGTTGAACAGGTTGCGTAGCATTGTTTGTTGATTCATAACTCCAACTCCAAGTAGAACCATCAGATTCAAAATGATAAGAATTGCCATTGTAATCAAAATTAATGTTATAAGCACCTTCTTGAACAGGGCTTTCATTTAGTGATTGATCATTAGTTAACGCTTTTTGAGCTAATTCTGCTTTATCAACATTTGTAGTCTCACTTGCATGTGCGTCATGTCCTGCGTTGCCTGCTACAACGCCTAGTCCTATAGCTAATGATGATGCAACTAATGTTTTTTTCATTATTAAAAATCCTCCTAAAAGTGATTTGTTTTCTTAATTTGTTTACGTAACCTACTGTAACATCTATAAAAATCGTGCAGGTTACACTGAAATAAAAATAAACGCCAGTTTTTTACACTGCAATTACATTAAATAGTATACTAATTCTAATGAATAACCGTAATGATTCCTATCATGATAGTTTTTTCGAGTCACATTATCACAATATCGTTGTAATATAAATGAAATTTATCAGATAATTATCAAAATTATAGGCCTTTGATATGTATTTAAAGCGACCTTTAATTAATGTTTTATGATTAACAAAGGCCGCTCGAGTATAATTGAAAGAAAGGATAAATTAATTTATTAAATATAGGATGGAGTTTTAAAGGAAAAGTTAGTTGTTTAAATATGAATTATTTCTAAATCATCAGGTTGATAAGTGTTGTTTTCAAATTGATTATCAGAGGGAGTTTCATTGTTTTTATTTTTTGGGGACATGAATTTAATTGTTTCAACGTATAATTCTGTAACAAAATGTGTTTGGCCTTCTTTTTCATATTTTCTTGAACGCATTTGCCCAGTTATACCTACTAAAGTACCTTGACTAGTGTACTTTTCAATATTAGTGGCAGTTTTACCGAAAGCTTTACAAAGCAAATAATCTGAAGAAATTTCGTTATTATCATCTTTGTAGTTTCTTTCTGTAGCAACGCAAAATGTTGCTATTTTGTTATCCTCCTTTTCATATATTTGAGCATCTTTCGTCATTCTACCAACAATGACTATTTTATTTAACATGTGTCACCTCCTTCTTATGCTCTAATCATAACTGAGCTTAGTTCACTGGTCAAAACCACAATTTTATTGAAATTGTTAGTAAATGATGATGAGATTTTGATATATTTAAAGAAAATATTGAAGTATTATATCTAAATCTGACATAAATTTATATTTTTGTATGAATAAAAAAATTTGGAGAAGTGATATTATGAAAACTTTTAAGGCAGTAAGATTTCAAATTGTGAATGAACATGGTGCTATATCCGAATACGCCATTGAAGATGGTGTGATTATAAATAAAGAGGGAAGTGGCACTGGGTGGTTACTAGAAATAGTTATTTCAAATGAACACTATGAAACATTTAATCAATATAAGGAAAACAAACAACTTTTAGATATTAGAGTAGTTATTACAAGACCTGCTAACGATCCAGCGTTATTTAATGCAACAGTTAAAAGCGTTAAAAATTTTAAATATTCAATGTCAGTCGTTTTAGAATGTCACATCTACACTTTGAGACAAGAATACGCTGAGAGTTTATTAGAAGAATTAGTTGATGAAGGACTTACTGGTGAAAAGTTAAAAAAAACATTTAATCGTATGATGCAATCAAAACCTAAGTTGAAAGATGAGAAAATCGAAAGATAAACACATAGGGTAATTATAAAACATTTAATTTTCATATATTTAAATCATATACAAATTTAAATGTTGAACATAAATAAAGCCTAGAACATGAATTAACCATTGTTCCAGGCTCTATACGAACACTAATTACTATATTAAAAAGCACTACTATTGATACTTATATTTTCAGACGAGACCTGACTTAGAGCATTTCAACCAGAAATTCAATAGACATGAAAAGTTAGGTCAATAATCTGTGCAACTTTCTTTAAATATGTTTTTACTATTTTATTATCACAATACGAATTATTTTACCTTAAGAGTTTAATTATCTAAGGTTAAGCATCTTGAATAGCAAAAGTAAGTTCACAGCTACAAGCAAGTTGGCCATCAACAGTCGCTTTAGCCGAACCTTTACCTATAGGGCCTTTTATTTTAGTTATTTCAACTTCCAACATTAATGTATCTCCAGGTACGACTTGTTTTTTGAAGCGACACTTATCAATGCCTGCAAATAATGCTATTTTTCCTTTATTTTCTTCGCTATTTAACATAGCTACTGCACCAGTTTGCGCTAAAGCCTCCGTTATGAGAACACCAGGCATCACAGCGTAATTAGGGAAATGTCCCTGGAAAAATGGTTCATTACCCGATACTTGCTTTAGTCCTACACATCTTTTACCTTCATCATATTCTACAATTTTATCTATTAGTAAAAAAGGTTGTCTGTGTGGGATAATTTGTTTAATTTGATTATAATCAAAAATCGTTTCCATTTTTAAAACCTCCGTGCTTAAGCTGTAATAATATTATTGATTAACTCGTTCTATGTTTGCACCTAGACTTTTTAGTTTTCCATGCAAATTGACGTATCCTCTATCAAGATGCTTTAACTCAGTCACTTGCGTAGTTCCCTCGGCAACTAAACCAGCTAAGATTAAGGCTGCAGCAGCTCTTAAATCCGTGGCTTTAACTTGAGCACCTTGTAAATGGCTTTTTCCTTCAATTTTAGCACTTCTTCCTTCAACACTTATATTCGCATTCATTCTTCTAAATTCTGCAACATGCATAAATCTATTTTCAAAAACTGTCTCAGTAATCACTTTGTGTCCATTTGCTGTTAATAATAAAGCCATCATTTGAGATTGCATATCAGTTGGGAAACCTGGGTGAGGTAAAGTTTTTACATCTACTGGATTTAAATCTCCATTTGCTGTAACTCTTATACCTTCTTCATTATATTCAAGATCTATCCCCATCTCTTCAAGCTTATATATTAAACTAGCCATATGTTCTTTAATTGCACCACGTACAAATATGTCACCACGAGTTATTGCACCTGCGATAAGTAGCGTTCCAGCTTCAATTCTATCTGGTATAATTGCATGTTCAACACCGTAAAGTTTTTCAACACCATGTATCGTAATGGTATCAGTACCAGCACCTGTGATTTTACCGCCCATTTCATTAATATAATTAGCTAAATCAACAATTTCAGGTTCTTTAGCGACATTCTCAATGATAGATTTTCCTGATGCCAAGGACGCTGCCATAATAATATTTTGAGTTGCACCTACACTCGGAAAATCTAAATGGATATGTGCTCCCTTTAATCCATCTTTAGCATTTGCATAAATATTTCCATTTTCTAAATGAATGTCTGCACCTAAAGCTTCAAATCCTTTAATGTGCTGCTCAATAGGACGTGTTCCAATCGCACATCCTCCTGGCAAAGCAACAATAGCATGCCCTAATCGAGCGAGTAATGGTCCCATAACCAAGATGCTTGCTCGCATTTTACTCACATATTCATAAGGAGCTTCTTCATTTAAAGTTTTAGTTGCATCAACTTTAACTGCATTTTTATCTTTATCATACTCTACATTTGCATTGAGTGTAGATAATACATTATTGATTGTTTCAACATCACTTAACTCTGGGACATTAACTAGTTTACTTTGTCCTTCTGAAGCAAGTAATGACGCTGTAAGTACAGGTAATACAGCATTTTTAGCTCCTTCAACATTTACTTCACCTGTTAAACGATTTCCACCATTTATTACTATTTTATCCATCTTTAATCCTCCACTTAAAACTCTAATCAGTTATTCATTTCCCAACATTATAATTAAATATTCGTCATATGATCACATTTAACCTATAAATTAAATAACAATTACAAAGTTATTTTATCAAGTATTTCACTTGAGTTGAATATTGCAATAAATCAACTATAAAGTTACTGACTGCCGTACCCAGTAAAATAGAAATAAAAATCATACAAACTTGAACTTGTAATGGGTAGCCCTTTTTAAAAAGTTGATCTAATTTTATGGAATTTAAAGCCCAATAAGCTACGCAAATACAAACAACATGTAAGATTAAATGTACAATTGCGAACTGACCAAGATAATCCATATTAAGCTCCTTCGTAAGATTACTGTATAACATTGTACACGAAAAGAGGCAATAAAGATACTTATAAAAATGGATATTAGTTTTTAATATTTTAGAATTTAAAAAAAGGTTCGATAGTCATTAAAATATACTATCGAACCTTTTTTAATTATTGTAATTCTGCAACACGTAAACGATTATTTGCTCGTTCAAGTGCTCTTTTAGCTCTATTTATGTCTGTATTATCATCATCATCTTCTAAATGTGATTCTGCTCTCGACTTAGCTAATTTAGCTCTTTCAACATCGATTTCACTAGCAGGTTCGGCCGTTTGGACGATAATTGATAATTGATGTTGTCTTGCTTCAATAAAGCCATCACTTACTGCAATAAATTCATTTCCGTTGTGAAAATTAACTTTCACATGACCTGTTTTTAATGCAGCAACAGTTGGAATGTGACCATACATAATCCCCATCTCTCCAGCTGTTGTTTGTAAGACAGCCATCTCAACGTCTTCACGTTCATAGACAGAACCATTAGGAGTGACAATATTTAGTCTAAGTGTATTCATTATCCATACCTCCTAATTATTAGACTTCAACACCCATATCTTTTGCTTTCTCAATTACGTCTTCCATGCTACCTACTAAACGGAATGCGTCTTCAGGGATATGGTCATACTTACCATCTAAAATATCTCTGAAGTCTGCAACTGTTGTTTTAACAGGTACATATGAACCTTTTTGTCCAGTGAATTGTTCTGCAACGTGGAAGTTTTGTGATAAGAAGAATTGAATTCTACGTGCTCGTTCCACAGTTTGCTTATCTTCATCAGATAATTCATCCATACCAAGAATTGCAATTATATCTTGTAACTCTCTATATTTTTGTAAAGTAGATTGAACTTCACGTGCCACATCATAATGCTCTTGACCTACTACTGAAGGTTCCAAAGCTCTAGATGTAGAAGCAAGCGGGTCTACAGCTGGATAAATACCCATTTCTGTTAATTTACGCTCTAAGTTTGTTGTTGAATCTAAGTGCGCGAACGTTGTTGCTGGCGCAGGGTCAGTATAGTCATCGGCTGGTACGAAAACAGCTTGAATTGATGTAACTGAACCTTTATTTGTTGAACTTATACGTTCTTGTAATTGACCCATTTCTGTAGCAAGTGTAGGTTGATAACCAACAGCTGATGGCATACGACCTAATAACGCAGAAACTTCTGAACCAGCTTGAGTGAATCTGAAAATGTTATCAATGAATAATAACACATCTTGACCTTCTTCATCTCGGAAATATTCAGCCATTGTTAATCCGGATAATGCTACACGCATACGTGCACCAGGTGGCTCGTTCATTTGACCAAAGACCATTGCAGTTTTCTTGATAACACCACTGTCGCTCATTTCATAGTAAAGATCATTACCTTCACGTGTACGTTCACCAACACCAGCGAATACTGAAATACCACCGTGTTCTTGAGCGATGTTATTAATAAGTTCTTGGATTAGTACGGTTTTACCTACACCGGCACCACCAAATAATCCAATTTTACCACCTTTTATGTAAGGTGCTAATAAGTCTACTACTTTAATACCAGTTTCTAAGATTTCTACTTTTGTTGATAATTCGTCGAATCCTGGAGCTTGTCTATGGATAGGGTCACGTCGTACTGAATCATCAATTTTTTCATCTAAGTCAATAGTTTCTCCTAGTACGTTAAACACTCTTCCTAGAGTTACGTCACCGACAGGTACACTAATGTCTCTACCTGTATCTTTAACTTCCATTCCTCTTTGAACGCCGTCAGTTGAGTCCATTGCAATTGTACGAACTACATCGTCACCTAATTGAAGTGCAACTTCTAACGTTAATTGAAGCGTTCCATCTTCTTTAGGAACTTCGATGTGTAATGCATTATTTATCTCAGGTACTTCGTTATGTTCAAAACGAACATCTATTACTGGACCCATAACTTGAGTTACACGGCCAATTCCCATGTTGATTTCCTCCTTTTATTATTACTCAAGAGCTGATGATCCACCCACAATTTCAGTAATTTGTTGAGTAATCGCAGCTTGTCTCGCTCTATTGTATTCTAATGATAAATCATCGATTAGTTCTGTCGCATTATCTGAAGCATTTCTCATTGCTGTCATACGTGAAGCGTGTTCACTAGCTTTTGCATCTAAGATTGTACCGTAGATTAAACTTTCAACGTATTGTGGCAAAATAACGCTTAAAATAGATTCTTTATCTGGTTCAAATTCGTATGAAGACATTTGACCATGTCCTTGACCTGAATCTTCTTGAGATAATGGTAAAACTTGTTTAGTTGCAGGTTTATTTTCTAAGACACTAACATAATGACTGTAATAAATAGTCAATTCATCTATGTTTTCCTCGCTAAATAAATCAATAGCATGTTTAGCTATAGATTGAATAGACTTAAATGAAGGTTGATCTGGAACTTCAACTAAAGAACTTTCAATTTCATATCCTCTATGTTTGAAGAAATCTACACCTTGCTGACCTAAAACGATTAGACTATATTCACTACTGTCGTTGTGTTTAGATTTGATATCGTTTACTAAGCTTTTTAAAACATTTGTACTATAGGCACCGGCTAAGCCTTTATCACTAGTAATTACTAAGTAACCACTTCTTTTAATATCTCTAGATTTAAGCATTGGATGATTAGAGGTACTATTTGAACCAGCTACAGCTGTAATAGCATCTTGCATCTTTTCCATATAAGGTCTAAATGATTTAGTATTTTTCTCAGCTCTACGTAATTTTGAACTAGAAACCATGTTCATCGCCTTAGTGATTTGCTTCATCTTACTTGTCGATTTAATACGACTGTCTATCTCTTTAAGAGAGGCCATTATCTCACCACCTTTGGAGTATTAATCTTAATTTAACGATTTATAAGATTTAGAATGTACTCTCTATATTACGATTAAATTAGATTTTATTCTACTGATTTATTAAAGCCTTTTTTAAATTCTGTGATAGCAGAATCAAATTTATCAGCATCTGGTAAAGCACCAGTTTCTCTAATTTCATTTAATAACTCAGTTGCATTTGAATCAGCCCAGTGGTTAAATTCCTCTTCAAAACGAGTGATATCTTGTACAGGAATATCATCTAAGTAACCTTTAGTTAATGCAAAAATGATAAGTACTTGATGTTCTACAGGCAGTGGGTTGTTTTGACCTTGTTTTAAGACTTCAACAGTACGTTCACCACGCGCCAACTTTTTAGCTGTGAATTCATCTAAATCAGAACCAAATTGCGCAAATGATTCTAACTCACGATATGAAGCCAAGTCTAAACGTAATGTTCCTGCAACTTTTTTCATCGCTTTAATTTGAGCTGAACCACCAACACGAGATACTGATTGTCCAGCATTAATCGCTGGTCTAACACCTGAGAAGAATAAATCAGATTGCAAGAATATTTGTCCGTCAGTAATTGAGATAACATTTGTTGGAACGTAAGCTGAGATATCGCCAGCTTGAGTTTCAATGATTGGTAAAGCAGTAATTGAACCGCCTCCAAGATCATCGTTAAGTTTTGCAGCTCTTTCTAATAATCTACTGTGTAGGTAGAAGACGTCCCCAGGATATGCTTCACGACCTGGTGGTCTACGTAGTAATAATGATAACTCACGGTATGCTGCCGCTTGCTTAGTTAAATCATCGTAAACGATAAGAACATGTTTTCCATTAAACATGAACTCTTCACCCATAGTTACACCAGAATATGGCGCAATATAAAGTAATGGTGCTGGATCAGCTGCGGATGCAGATACAACGATTGTGTAGTCTAAAGCACCTGCTTGTCTTAATTTTTCAACATTTGCACGAACAGTTGAATCTTTTTGACCTATTGCAACATAAATACAAATTGTATCTTGATCTTTTTGGTTTAAGATTGAATCAATTGCAACTGTTGTTTTACCAGTTTGACGGTCACCAATGATTAATTCACGTTGACCTCGACCAATAGGTACTAAAGCATCAATTGCTTTGATACCTGTTTGTAATGGTTCATCTACAGATTTACGATCCATTACGCCAGTTGCTTTTTTCTCCACAGGACGGGTTTTAGTCGCATTGATTGGACCTTGCCCGTCAATAGGTTGTCCAAGAGGATTAACAACTCTTCCTATCATTTCCTCTCCGACTGGTACTTCCATAATTCGGCCAGTACGTTTAACTTCGTCACCTTCACTAATTTCTTCATATGGTCCTAAAATAACCACACCCACATTAGATTCTTCAAGGTTTTGTGCTAAACCAAGAACACCGTTATGGAATTCTACTAGCTCACCAGCCATAACGTCGTTAAGTCCGTGAATTAATGCGATACCGTCACCAATTTGGAGTACTGTACCAACATCTGTAACGGACATTTCTGACTCATAATTTTCAATTTGTGAGCGAAGCAATGCACTGATTTCTTCAGCTTTTATGGCCATCTATGTCACTCCTCTTTAAATATTAGTTAGCTCTTTCAAATTTTCTTTGTAATTGAACAAGGTCATTTCTAACACTACCATCCATAACTGTAGTTCCAACCTTAACTCTAAATCCACCAATTAGATCTTGATTGATTTTAGTGTTAACAATTACATTTGACAATTCAGTTTGCTTTTTTATAAGTTCTACAATTCTTGATATTTCATCTTCGCTTAACTCGTAAGTCGATTCAATAATAGCAAAATCTTGTTTGTAGTGTTTGTTATATAAATTTTGGAATGATTTAAAAACATTCTCTACAATTGAAATATGTCGGTTATCTGCTAATACTTTTAAAGTATTTACCACATATGGATTTGCTTCGTTGTAAACTCTTTCTACAAATTCTTTACGTTGATTTGCAGTTAAACTTGGATTACTATCAATTGCTTTAAGTTGTTTTATGAAATCAAACGATGAATGGCTAATTGTTTCTAAATCTTCATAGACAACATCTAGTTGATTTGTATCTAGAGCGACATCAAATAATGCTTTGGCATATTTTTTTGCTACCTTTGCCATTATTTATCCCCTGCCTCTTTTAAATACTTTTCAACTAATTCTTTTTGATCTTGCTCTGAAATTTCTTTTCTAAGAACTTTAGATGCAATAAGTACTGATAGTTCAGAAACTTGATTATTAATATCAGAAATTGCACGTTCTTTTTGACTATTAATTTCACTTTGAGCAGTTTCAATCATACCATTAGCTTTTTCGTTAGCTTCATGAATAATTTCTTCATGCTGCTTACGTGCTTGAATCTTAGCATCATCTAAGATTTTTTGAACTTCATCTTGAGTTTCTTTAAGTGTCTTTCTATTTTCTTCTTCAAGTTTTTGAGCATTTATCTTAGCTTGTTCTGCGTCGTCAATATCTTTATTGATATCACGTTCACGTTTATCCATTACTTCTTTTAATGGACCCCAAGCAAATTTCTTCAAAAGTATGATGAGGATTACAAATGTTGCGAGTGTTACAATTGTTGTCCCCCATTCAACTCCTGCACCGAGAATAAATGTATTAGCTGTTGCAGTCACGGGCTCATGACACTCCTTTCGTCAAAATAATCACTAAGCTATAAAAAACAAAACGAACGGCGATAGTCTCTCGTTAGACTTCGCCTTATAAAATGTCTTATCCAGCAAATGTCATGAATGCAATTACAACACCGATGATTGGTAATGCCTCAACTAAACCAACACCAATGAACATGATACCCATTAATTGACCACGTGCTTCTGGTTGACGTGCTACACCTTCAACTGTTCTAGATACGATAAGACCGTTACCAATACCTGCACCTAATGCTGATAAACCAATTGCGATTGCCGCTGCGATTAAATTCATAATAAAATTTCCTCCTAATATTTATATAGTTACTAAATTATATTAATGTCCGTCTGCCACTTTATGTGACATGTAAACCATTGAAAGCATTACAAAGATATATGCTTGAATCGTTCCCACGAATATAGAGAACGCTTGCCAAACTATTAATCCAGGAATACTAATTATCCAACCCCATGCAGGTTGTTCAAAGAACAATGATGCAAGTAAACCGAGTAATAATTCACCTGCAAAAATATTACCGTACAAACGTAGACCTAAAGTTAATGTAGAAGTGAATTCTTCGAATACATTAATAATAGCCAATGGCCAGAAAGGTTTAAAATATCCAGCTGCATAAGCTTTTGTTCCACGCATTTTAATACCGTAATAGTGCGTTAACAAAATCATAGTTGTAGATAACGTTAGAGTTACCGTAGCGTCTGCTGTTGGTGATTTCCACCATAGCGTATGGTCATGAGTGACAATTGCGAACGGTAAACCAAGCATGTTGGCTACAAAAATGAAAAGAATTAATGTCACTGCTAAGAAGTGGAAATTCCCACCTTTTTTCCAGGCCATATTACTTTCAATAATACCTCTAACAAAATCAAATACCCATTCAATGAAGTTTTGTTTTCCAGTTGGTCGTTTCTTTAAGTTTCGAGTGCAAACTATAGCTAAAATAAAAACTAAAATTGCTGTAATCACTACCATTAAAACACTGGCCAGATTAAAAACAATATCGAAACCAAAGACGTTCCAACTAACGAGTGGGGATTTGTGATCCATAAACTCACCTCTTTCTATTAAATTTTTACTCCCTTTGTAGTAGAGGGCGCAATATGATTACAATATAAGAAATCATTAACCCAATTAAAACTCCGATAATATTAATGTGTTCTTTAAAGAATAACCATAATACACATGCAATAATTGCCACTAAATACCTCCAAGTACTACCAGTAGACATTTGTGTCGATTCTTTATGCATGGATTTAGCTAAATAAATCTCAAAGATGTATGTATTTACTAAAGAACCACATGTACCTATCATAAGACCCAAAAAAAATGGGCGGGGTGAAATTGAGTACAATATTCCAACTATTACCAATAAATAAAGATAATATTGCAAATATTGTTTGAAAATGATGTTGAAACGACGCATTTTATAGCCTCCGAGTGTCCTATACCAATCATGTAAACCGTTCCACTCATACAATCTAAATGATAATATAGCCGGTTGTATGGTGTCAATTCTATTCAAATTCTTGTTAAATTTTCACTGGTTTTTGTCACAAAAAATTCACATTTGTCATTTTATAAATCTTTTGTATATTCAAAATGATTGGGTCTGTCATTTGTCAAATTAAAATAATATTTTATATGTTGCACAATTCTCTCACTAGCTTGTCCATCGCCATATGGATTAACAGCTTGACTCATTTTTTGATAAAGGTCTGGTTTTTCTAATAATTTTTTAGTTTCATTATAGACATCTTCTTCATTCGTACCAATGACTCTCAAAGTTCCAGCATCTACACCCTCCGGTCTTTCAGTACTATCTCTCAATACTAAAACAGGTTTATGTAATGATGGTGCCTCCTCTTGTATTCCACCAGAGTCAGTCATAATGAGATATGCTTGTTTAGCAAAATTATGAAAATCAACCACATCAAGTGGTTCTATCAATTCAATCCTAGGGTGATTTCCTAAATATTTTTGCGCTATATCTCTTACTTTAGGATTCATATGCATAGGATAGACCAACGCTAAATCATGATATTCATCAATCAACTTTCTAATCGCTTTAAACACGTTTATCATAGGTTTACCTATGTTTTCACGTCTATGTGCTGTGAGTAAAATAAAGTTTTTATTTTTATGTTTTTGTATAATAGATGATGAATATTGGTAATCGATTGTATATTTCATTGCGTCAATAGCTGTATTACCAGTGATAGCTATATGTTTGGCTAATTTACCCTCTTTTACTAAATTCTGTGCAGCATTATAGGTTGGGGCAAAGTGCAAATCTGCCATTACCCCAACCATTTGTCTATTTATTTCTTCTGGATAAGGTGAATATTTATTATAACTCCTTAATCCAGCTTCAACATGTCCTATAGGTGTTTGACTATAAAATGCAGCTAATGCTCCAGAAAAGGTTGTCACTGTATCACCATGAACAAGTACCATATCAGGCACTTCCTTTTGTATGATATCTTCTAACTTTTTCATTGCTTCAGATGTTACTTCAGACAGTGTTTGACCAGCTTTCATAATATTCAAATCATAATCTGCACTTATATTAAAAGTATTCAACACTGAATCAAGCATCTCCCTATGTTGGGCGGTGACTACAACAACGGGTTCCAGGTTAGAATCTTTTTCTAACGTTTTAATCAACGGAGCCATTTTTATAGCTTCAGGCCTAGTTCCAAATATGGTCATAACTTTTTTCTTCAAAAATATCTATCTCCGAATCTATTATTTAGTACCGAATAATCTATCCCCTGCATCACCTAAACCAGGTGTAATATACGCTTTGTCATTTAATTTTTCATCTAATGCTGCAATGTATATATCTACATCTGGGTGTGCTTCTTGCATTTTTTCAACGCCTTCAGGGGCAGCTATTAAACACATAAAACGTATACTTTTAGCTCCTCGTTTTTTTAATGAAGAAATTGCTTCAATAGCTGAAGCACCAGTAGCAAGCATAGGATCAACCACAATAATTTGACGTTCATCGATATCTTGAGGCATTTTCGCAAAGTACTCTACCGCTTCAAGAGTCTCTGGATCTCTATAAAGTCCTATATGTCCTACCCTAGCAGCAGGAACAAGACTTAACACACCATCTGTCATGCCTAAACCAGCTCTTAAAATAGGTACAATTGCTAACTTTTTACCTGCCAAACGTTTAGCTGTCATTTTAGTCACAGGCGTTTGTATTTCAACATCTTGCAGTTCTAAGTCTCTAGTTACTTCATAGGCCATTAACATACCGACTTCATCTACAAGTTCTCTAAACTCTTTTGTTCCAGTGTGAGCGTCTCTAATATAACTTAGTTTGTGTTGTATTAATGGGTGATCAAAAACATGTACTTTACTCATAATCATTTTCCTCCAATGTGTATATCTATTAATTATATAATGGATATTTAGATGTGAGTGCGTGAACCCTCTCTTTAGCTTCATTTAGTTTAGTATCATTATCATAGTTATTTAATGCTAAACTAATAATTTTTGCTACTTCCACAAATGCAGATTCATCAAAACCACGAGTTGTAGCTGCAGGTGTTCCTAGTCTAACACCACTTGTTACAAACGGTTTTTCTTTATCAAATGGAATAGTATTCTTATTACATGTAATTCCTACTTTATCAAGTGTCTCTTCAGCTAATTTACCAGTCATATTGATAGAACCTTTAACATCAACTGCAACTAAATGATTGTCTGTTCCGCCAGATACAACTCTGAACCCTTCTTCAATTAATGTTTGAGCTAAAGCTTGTGCATTTTTAATGACTTGATTTTGATAATCTTTAAAATCGTCGTTCAAAGCTTCTCCAAATGCAACAGCTTTTGCAGCGATGACATGTTCTAGTGGACCACCTTGAATACCTGGGAAGATTGTTTTATCTATATCTTTTTTATATTCTTCTTTACATAAAATCATACCACCACGTGGACCACGTAAAGTTTTATGAGTTGTAGTAGTCACAAAATCAGCATATTCTACAGGATTAGGATGTAAACCAGCAGCTACTAAACCAGCAATATGTGCCATATCTACCATCAATTTAGCTCCTACTTCGTCTGCAATTTCTTTAAATTTTTTAAAGTCAATAGTTCTTGAATATGCTGAAGCACCAGCTACAATTAATTTAGGTTGATGCTCAATTGCTAAACGTCTCACTTCATCATAGTTAATTAATTCATTTTCTTGGTCCACACCATATTCAACAAAATGATAAAATTTACCACTAAAATTGACAGGTGCCCCATGAGTTAAATGCCCACCATGACTCAAGTTCATACCTAACACAGTATCGCCCATTTCTAAAGCAACCAAATACACAGCCATATTAGCTTGAGAACCTGAATGGGGTTGGACATTAACATGTTCTGCTCCAAATAAAGATTTTGCTCTATCAATGGCAATGGCCTCAGTTACATCTACGTGCTCACACCCGCCATAATAACGACGTCCAGGATAACCCTCAGCATATTTATTCGTTAATACTGAACCTTGAGCTTCCATAACTGCTTGTGATACGAAATTTTCTGATGCAATAAGTTCAATATTACTATTTTGTCGTTGAAACTCCTTTTGAATAGCATCGTAAACAACTTTATCCTTCTTCTCGATATAAGACATTTGAATCCCCTTCTTCCACAATATTTATTGATATTTAGCTCGTTCGCCACCAATTTTCTTAGGTCTAGATGTCGCTATGGTAACGATAGCTTCTCCAATTTGTTTAACACTTGTTCTTACAGGAACACACACATGTTTAATATGCATTCCAATTAAGGTCTGACCTATATCTATACCTTTTGAAACAGTAATATGCTCAACAACAATAGGATCTTCCATTTGTTGATAAGCGTAAGTGGATAAACTACCACCTGCATGAACGTCTGGAATGACAGTAACTTCTTCCATAGTCAATGGGTTGAAATTTGCTCTATCTATCGTTACTGCCCGGTTAATATGTTCACATCCTTGAAAAGCAAATGTCACGCCTGTATCAATCTCTAGTTGTTTCAAATTTTCATAAATTTCTTTAGCTACGTCCATCGATCCAACAGAACCAATACGTTTACCTATAACTTCAGAAGTTGAACAACCAATGATACACATTTCGCCTGGGTTAAAGAATGACATATCTTTCAATTCATCAAGCAGTTGTTGTAAATCACGCATTTGAACCCACCCCTTTGTAAAAAATAAAAAGGAACATAGCAAACTTGCTATACTCCTTAATTATAACTTATTTAAAGCTTAACATATACTAATTATATATATTTTACTTTACTCGTGTTTAAATTTTATTTTGTCGACTAAATCATAAATTTTGATATAAGTTTGTTCATAAACATCGAATGAGCCACCAAATGGGTCATCAATTTCCTGTGTGTCACCTACATACTCATTTAATGTAAAGACATTAGATTGTCGTCCATACATAGAAAATATCAAGTCTTTATGATCTTGCGTCATGGTAAGTATAATATCAGCATCAAGATCATCTATACGAAAAGTTTGTGCTAGCGATGGTTCAGGTAAACCGTACTTATGAATTAATTCTAACGATTCCTTAGATATGGCCTGTCCCTCAACTGCGAATAGTCCTCTTGAAGCTATGCTATCGTTTGGTAAAAGGGACTTGGCTATACTTTCAGCCAGTGGGCTTCGACAAGTGTTGCCACTACATACAAAAATTATTTTCATAGCTTTTCACCTTTAACTAGTTTATAACTTGCTGCTTTTAACATTCGATTCATGATAGCTTCAGTATGATGATTATCTTCAAATCCATAAATATATGCCTCTTCTATTTCTTCATTCTGGTCAAGTTCATGTAAAATTTCATATAAATTATGGCCTGCTGATTTAAAATCTTCCTTATTTTCACATAATGATATAAAAATGCTATTTTCGGGAATCAAACTTCTTTGACTCTGTGGAAATACAAATGCTACTTTTGACCATTTATCATCATTAGCTATTTTTTTATTTAAATCTTTAACAATTGTTAATGGGGTTTCTGGAGAATAATGTTTATATTTCATCCCAGGTGCGATAGGCTTTTCATTTTCCTCATATATTTGACGATTTATCGAATGCGGTAGTTTAGTTTCTATCATATCTTGTGTAATTGAACCTGGTCGCGCGATACGAAACGGAAACTGTGTGCAATCAATCACAGTACTTTCAAGCCCCTCTTCACATTGATCACCATTAACTATACCGTTGACTTTGCCATTTAAATCTCTATTCACATGTTCAAAGGTTGTTGGTGACGGACGACCACTAATATTAGCACTAGGAGCTGCTATGGGTTCATCTACAATTTGAAGTAATGCTCTCCCTATTTTATGACTAGGCATTCTAACAGCGATAGATTCTAATCCACCAGTCACTTTACTGCAAAGATAACCCTGTTTAAGTGGTAATATAAAAGAAATAGGTCCCGGCCAAAATTCATCCATTAATACTTTAACCTTATCATCGATATGCTCTACAAAATCATCGAGTTGTTCAATACTGTGAATATGGACGATTAACGGATTATCTGACGGACGTCCTTTTGCAACATAGATATTTTCGACTGCTTCTTCGTTTCTAGCATTCGCCCCAAGACCATATACTGTTTCAGTAGGTATCGCTACTAAACCTCCATCTAGGAAAGTTTGTTTTATCTCATCAATATGTGGATATTGACTAACATTATTTTTATACATTCTTAAATCCCATATTTGTGTGTGCATGTTTTCACCTCTTCTGTGATTGTATGCTGTAAAGAAATAAGGGCAGAATTTAATTCATTTTCAAAAAGTTGAATTAAAATTCCACCCGTGCTATGTTGCTGATCGAAAGTCATGTTTTTCATAAACAAAACAACTATAAAAACAATATCGTATAAATTGTTTAACTACCAAATAATAGATATAATTCGCTGATTTCCATTGATATCTTTGAAAATCTCTACTTCTTTTTCAGGATATAAATCTTGAATCATTCTTTTTAAGATATCTCCTTGTTGATAACCAATTTCAAAAACAACATGTCCGCCTTGTTTCATTACAAATGGTAAATCTTCTAATATTGACTCATAAATAGCAAATCCGTTTTTCTCAGCGAATAGAGCATGATGCGGCTCATAATTTAGTACTGTTGACTCCATATCTATTATTTCGCTATGACCTATGTATGGTGGATTAGATATTAACCCATCCAATTTTATATCTTTTTCAATTAGCGGTTTCAAAGCATTTCCACGCAAAAACTGAATATTTTGGTGATAGTGACTTGCATTTTGCTTAGCTACACTTAAAGCATCTTCATACAAATCTGTTGCAATAACATTTAATTCAGGTTGCAGTAACTTAAGCGTAATTGCTATAGCACCACTTCCAGTTCCAATATCTGCTATGGTATCAGTCTTTTTACACAATTCTAAAAAATGCAGCATAACTTCCTCAGTTTCAGGCCTTGGTATAAGACAGTGTTGATTCACTTTAAATTGATAACCATAAAATGACTGAAATCCAACAATGTATTGGATAGGTTCTCCAGTGACCATCCTATCCAACGCTTTATCCAATTTGTTAATCGATGTCAAAGACATTTGTTCATCTTTATGAATTAAATAATCTGTTTTTGACCAACCAAAAACATCTAAAAACAACCATTCGGCACGAGTTGATTCAAACCCTTCATTTATAGCAATTGTCTTGGCTTCTGCAAACTTTTCTTTATAATTCACCATTGTTTAATTCTTTCAATTTCTCAGTTTGTTCTGAAAGTGTGAGTGCCTCCACAATCTCGTCTAAATGTCCTTCCATAATTTGATTTAACTTTTGAAGCGTTAAACCAATCCGATGATCTGTCACACGACTTTGAGGATAATTATAAGTTCTTATTCTTTCAGAGCGATCGCCTGTACCAACAGCTGATTTTCTTTGAGAAGCATATTTTTGTTGTTCTTCTTGCAATTTCATATCATACAATCGCGCTTTTAAAACTTTCATTGCTTTTTCTCGGTTTTGAATTTGAGACTTTTCAGAAGAAGTTGCTATAACACCCGTCGGCAAGTGTGTAATACGTACTGCAGAGTCAGTCGTATTAACGTGCTGACCACCAGCACCACTGGAACGATAAGTATCAATTTTTAAATCTTCATTACGTATCTCAATTTCGACATCTTCAGCTTCAGGTAATACAGCAACAGTTGCAGTGGAAGTGTGAATTCGCCCTCCTGATTCTGTTTCAGGCACACGTTGGACTCTATGTGCACCATTTTCAAATTTTAATTTACTGTAAGCACCTGTACCAGATACTGAGAAACTCACTTCCTTATATCCACCATGATCACTTTCTGAAGCTTCTACTATTTCTGTTTTAAATCCGTTTGCCTCGGCGTATTTTGAATACATTCTCATTAAATCCCCAGCAAATATTGCAGCTTCATCTCCCCCTGCAGCTGCACGAATTTCGACAATAACATCTTTATCATCATTAGGATCTTTAGGTATAAGTAAGATTTTTAATTCTTCTTCCATATCAGGTAATTCTGTTTTTAAAGCGCTACTTTCTTCTTTTAGCATTTCAACTTCTTCTTTATCAGATGTTTCACTTAACATATCCTCAATATCTTGTAATTCTTCTTTTTTGGTCTTATAACTTCTATACACATCAACAGTCTTTTGTAAGTCAGCTTGTTCTTTTGAATATTTTCTTAATTTATCAGCGTCATTCACTACATCAGGATCACTCAGTAATTCATTTAATTGTTCATATCGTTCTTCTACTATATCTAATTGATCAAACACTACATTTCCTCCTTCTCATTTTCACTAGGCGCAACTATATGATGTGCTCTACAACGTGGCTCGTAACTTTCATTTGCACCAACCAATATGATGGGATCATCTTCTTTTGCCGGTTCACCATTTATTAACCGCTGTGTACGACTCGAGGGTGAACCACATACAGAACATACTGCTTGCAACTTTGTAATATGTTCACTAACTGCGAGCAACTTGGGCATAGGTTTAAACGGTTCTCCTCTAAAGTCCATATCTAAACCTGCTACAATAACACGATGCCCGTTTTCGGCTAATTTTTCAACTATGTTGACAATATCATCTTCAAAAAATTGCACTTCATCAATTCCGATGACGTTTACTTCTTCTAGCTTATGATTTAAAATTTCTTGAGCTGTAGATATATTAATCGCTTCTATCTCATTACCATTATGTGAGACGACCTTTTCTTTATGGTAACGATCATCAATTGCTGGTTTGAAAACAACCACCTTTTGTTTAGCGTAGATTCCACGTCTTAAGCGACGTATAAGTTCTTCAGATTTTCCACTAAACATACTTCCTGTTATGGTTTCAATCCAACCTGAATGGTACGTTTCATACATTGATAGTTCCACCTTTTTCAAAACATAATCGCTTAATTATATCATATTTTTTATGTATATAAATGTATTTTCAAAGTAAGAATCATAATTTACAGGTGTATTATGAAATTTAATAATTAAACGAATAATCTATAAAAGATTTTACACATCTCTATAAATGTTTATACTTATCGATAGATTTTATAGATATAAAGAGCTTTGATATAGAGTTGATGATTCAACGAAACTCTATAATAAAAAACTGTCTACAATACCCAAACGGGAAAGTAGACAGTTGAAATCCAAAATTAGTTGTTGTTTGATTTGAGTCCAAACTTTTTGTTGAAACGTTCCACACGACCATCCGCTGCTGCGAATTTTTGACGTCCAGTATAGAATGGATGAGAATCTGATGATACATCTAAACGAATAACTGGGTATTCATTTCCATCTTCCCATTCCATAGTTTCTGAAGATGTTTTTGTAGAACCACTTAAAAATTTAAAGTTTGTTGTTGTATCTAAAAAGATAACTTTGTGGTATTCAGGATGAATTCCTTGTTTCATTTTTTTCAGCTCCTTTGCCCTGAACCATCTGGAACAGAGTTATTTGTGAGTTTTTTACCCAATACTGTGTAATTATAATAGTAATATATGGAAAACGCAACCCTTAATCTACGAGTTTAAATAATTGGTCTTCCTGTTTTAGTACTCTCTTCAGCTGCTTTTTGCAATTGCTTAAAGAATTCTTTATTATTTTTCGAACGCTTAAGTTTTCTAATAAAACGTTCTGTAAAGTCTGTTGAATCGGTAAATAAATTTCGTAATTGCCATAATGAATCTAATTCCGCTTTAGTGATTAATAGCTCTTCTTTTCGTGTTGAACTACGACCTATGTCTATCGCTGGGAATATTCTACGTTCTGATAACTTGCGATCAAGATGTAATTCCATATTACCTGTACCCTTGAACTCTTCATAAATCATATCATCCATACGAGATCCTGTCTCAACTAAAGCAGTAGCTAAAATTGTCAAACTTCCCCCAGCTTCAATGTTACGTGCTGCACCAAAAAACGCTTTAGGTTTGTGTAATGAAGCGGGATCAAGCCCACCTGACAATGTACGTCCACTAGGTGGTATGACTAAATTATATGCTCGAGCCAAACGTGTTATGGAGTCCATAAGTATAATTACATCTTCTCCAATTTCAACTAATCGCTTTGCACGCTCTAATAATAATTCAGCAACTTTAACATGATGTTCTGGTGGTTCATCGAAAGTCGAATGAACGACTTCTGCAGATTCAACCGATCTTTCAATATCCGTCACTTCTTCTGGACGCTCACCTACTAGTAAGATAAATAAATTCGCTTCAGGTTTATTACTCGCTATTGCATTAGCGATTTCTTTTAATAAACTTGTCTTACCAGCTTTAGGTGGTGCAACAATAAGACCACGTTGACCAAGACCTATTGGTGTGACTAAATCCATTATACGAGTGGAATAATTTGTAGATTGCGTTTCTAATAGGATTCTTTCTTCAGGATAAAGAGGTGTTAAAGCTTGGAAGTGAGGACGCTTTTTGACTTCTTCTGCATTATGATCGTTCACAAAATCAACTTGAAGTAGACCATAATATTTTTCATTATCTTTTGGTTTACGAACTTTACCCGTTACTTTATCACCACGTTTTATTTCAAAACGTCGAATTTGGCTTGCAGAAATATAAATATCCTTCTCACCTTTAGAATAGTTAACGGTTCTTAAGAAACCATATCCATCTTGTTGAATATCATCTAATATTCCTTCCATATAGTAATTACCATCTTTTTCCATTTGTGCTTCCATAATGGCAAGTACCAATTCTTTTTTATTTAATTTACTGTAATTAGTTAATTTTAAAGATTTGGCTTTTTGAGTGAGCTCTTTAGTAGTATTGTTTTTATATAATTCGTGGAAAGATTCATACTGCGGAGATGTTCGTTCTCTACCAGGCATAGACTTGCACCCATTTCATTAATTATTTATTTTACGAAGTTCAAAAATAATAAACGTATAGTTAGCTTAACCAAATAATAGATGTTTATCTTGATACTTATGTGACTGTCAATAATAAAAAGTCACATTATAGCTATATTTATACGTTTATATATTTCTCAACCTTCTAATTACTAGACTAACTATAGCAAATTTTCATTTTAATTACAAAATGATTTTAGGAATTTTAACATAAAAAACAAAACACAGAACAAAATTAGTTCCGTGTTTTGTTTAATTGCAACTTTTAATTTAATTTACTAATTATTTAAAATATCCAGCTATTGATTTTACTTCTAAGAATTCTTCGATACCATAATCGCCCCATTCACGACCTAAGCCAGATTCTTTATAACCACCGAATGGTAAGTCTGGTTTTCTACCAGCTTCATTAATTTCAATTGTACCAGCTTCGATTGAACGAGCGACATGTCTCAATGTATCTTTATCTTTACCAATAACATAGCCAGCAAGACCATATTTCGTATCATTAGCAATTTCAATAGCTTCGTCAAGATTATTATAAGTGATTACAGACATAACAGGTCCGAAAATTTCTTCTTGTGCAATCGTCATGTGATTATCTACATTAATAAATATAGTTGGACGCGCAAAATAACCTTTATCTAATCCTTCTGGTTTACCAGGACCGCCGTAGAATAACTCTGCTCCTTCATTGATACCTTTATCAATGTAATCCTGAACTTGATCGAATTGTTTTTTACTAATAATAGGACCTACTTGAGTTCCTTCTTCTCTTGGTTGACCTACTTTAACTTTACTAAATGCTTCTTTAACTGCTGTTAAGTAGTCTTCTTTAATACTTTCAGGAATAAGTACACGTGTTCCTGCAGTACAAACTTGCCCTGTATTGTTAACAACTTTTTTCGTTGTTGCATTAGCAGCTTCTTCAACATCAACGTCATCTAATACGATATAAGGTGATTTCCCACCCAATTCTAGAGACACTTTTTTGAAGTCTTTTGCAGCTTTTTCCATAATTTTTGAACCTGTAGGACCAGAACCTGTAAATGACATCATTCTTACTTTAGGATGTTCACTTAAAGGATTTCCTACTCCAGATCCATCACCATTAACTAAGTTAAACACACCTTTAGGTACGCCTGCTTTATCAAAAATTTCTGCTAAAATAATTGCAGCAAATGGTGTTTCTTCAGATGGTTTTAGAACAACAGGACTTCCAGCAGCAAACGCAGCAGCTAATTTAAGTGAAGTTTGGTTTGTAGGGAAATTCCAAGGTGTAACAAGTCCAGCAACTCCAATGGCTTCTTTAACAACCAAATCATCGCCACGTTGTTCTTCAAATTGGAAGCTATCTAAAGCATCTCTTGCAGCTGTAAAGTGATTCAATCCCATTTGATAATGAACGTTCTCGGAAACTGATAAAGGCGCTCCTAGTTCATCGGTAATTGCTTCAATTAAATCATTTTTTCTATTTTGATATTCTTTTACAATCTTATCTAAAAGTTCTCTTCTTTCATCAACAGAACTATGTCTAAATTCTAAATATACTTTATCTGCAGCATCTACAGCTTTATTAACATCTTCTTCGTTACCGTTAGCAATTTTACCCATTACTTCTTCAGTTGCAGGATTAATAACATCAATAGTTTCGCCGCTTGCACTATCAACCCATTCACCGTTTATATATTGTTTAGTGAAATTTCTCATCTTATTATATTCACTCCTTAGAAAACTTATATACATATACTATCCTATTTTTACAGATAATAAACATAACTTGCTCACAGGTTGATTTAAATAAATACTAGTTACTAAAATGCGCTTACTATAATTGAAATATGAAATTACATTTCTCAAATTTGATTTCGAATCAAAAAGAGCCTGAGACAATAATGTCCCAGACTTTCTTAACTTATAAGTAAGTCAATCACTAAATTTAAATTGCGCTTAAATCAATCTTTATTGTACTCTATTTAAACATCCTAAATTAGATTAATTCATCAGATCATTTTACAAACATTATAAGTTTGGGATTTGTTGCAGAGAAACAACGTATTTAACTTGAATTCTGATACACTCACTATTACATATCACTCAAATATAAATGTTGTTAATTTAAAAATTGTGTTAAGAATTAAACCGTTTCCGTCCAAATATCAGCACCAAGTGCTTTAAGATGTTCAACGATGTTAGTATATCCTCTATAAATATGTTTTACATTAAATATTGTTGT
Source organism: Staphylococcus sp. HMSC065D05 (assembly GCF_001813195.1). Classification (NCBI taxonomy): domain Bacteria; kingdom Bacillati; phylum Bacillota; class Bacilli; order Caryophanales; family Staphylococcaceae; genus Staphylococcus; species Staphylococcus sp. HMSC065D05. Next base: position 104,617 of record NZ_KV811746.1, on the reverse strand, counting down.
CACACCTTCAGCTATTAAACCTGCAGTAATTAAGCAAGCGCCTGCACGTAAATCACTTGCATATACTTCAGCTCCATTAAGTGTCGAAGGTTTAATTACAGCTGTTCCCTCATCCGATTTAATATTAGCGCCCATACGCTGTAATTCTTCTACATGTTTAAAACGCGCTGGATAAATAGTATCAGTCACAAATGAAGGCCCTTCTGTCATGAATAATAATGGTGTAATAGGTTGTTGTAAATCAGTTGCAAAACCTGGATAAACAAGCGTTTTTATATCTACATTTTTATACGGTGTTTGTTTACGAATGATAATTTTTTCATCTTCTATTTCAATATCTACACCTAACTCTTTTAACTTAACAGTTAAAGCTTCAACATGTTTAGGGACTATATTATGTAAAATGACCTCTTCACCCATTGCTGCGGCCATACACATATAAGAACCAGCTTCAATTCTATCTGGAATAATTTGATACTCTGAACCTTTTAGTTCCTCAACACCATTAATTTTTATTGATGTTGTACCAGCTCCTCTAATATCAGCACCCATACTCATTAAAAAGTTCGCAACATCTACAACTTCAGGTTCTTTGGCTGCATTATCAATAACAGTTTGACCTTTAGCATGAACTGCCGCAAGCATAATATTAATCGTCGCTCCAACACTTACCATATCTAAAAATATATGAGCGCCTCTAAGTTCTTTTGCTACTAATTTCATGGATGTATTGCTAGATTCGTCAATTTCTGCACCTAATGCTTTGAACCCCTTAATATGTTGGTCAATAGGTCTTGGTCCGAGTGGACATCCACCCGGCAATCCAATTACACATTTTTTAAAACGACCAAGCATTGCACCCATCATATAATAAGAAGCACGTAAAGACTCAACTTTATTATTAGGTAGAGGTGCATTCTCTATTTGTGTAGTATCCACTTCTAATTGTTTACCATTTAATCTTGCTTTAATATTTAAATCTTCTAACAAACTTACTAGAGTTTCGACATCAGAGATTTGAGGAAGGCCATCCAACTTTACTTGTCCTTGAGCTAATAAAGTTGCGGGGATAATAGCAACTGCACTATTTTTTGCTCCACTAATTTCTACTTCTCCTTTTAGTGTTTGTCCACCTCTAATTTTTATTACCTCTTGAGCCATATCACTTTTCTCCTTTGTTTCCTTCTTTTTAAAATATCACATTATTAGCATTATAAGATAATTTTACTTTATTTGTAAAATACTTATTTTTACAATAAATACAATTTATTTATAGCATCATTTTGCTTTTTATAAAGATTGCTAATTACGACTAAGAATAGTCAATGAACTAATACCACTTATCTTTTCAGTTAATCATTTATTTTGTTAATTATTCGTTTGTAAGCTATTTTATTATATGAAATCTTCCCAATATTGAATATTGTAACCATAAAATGTAATTTTCTGTCATTATTATAGCATAAAAAGAGGTCACTGAACTTATGTTCAATGACCAATAACAAAGATATTTAAATTATTTAGCGCGATTGGAAGTACCGAATTCTCTAATTTTACCTTTAACTGTCTCTTTAATAGCTTCACGTGGTGGTCCTAAATATTTACGTGGATCATACACATCTTTGTCGTTGTTTAATACTTCACGAACTGCTTTAGCAGACGCAATTTGATTTTCAGTATTCACGTTAATTTTAGCAGTACCATAAGGAATAGCTTTTTGAATATCTTTAGTCGGAATACCTGTACCACCGTGTAGTACTAAAGGTAATCCAGTTGAAGCACCAATTTCTTCCATCTCTTTAAATCCTAATTTAGGTTCGCCTTTATATGGTCCATGTACAGAACCTAATGCTGGTGCTAAAGTATCAATTCCAGTTTTTTCTACTAGTTCTTGACATTCTTTAGGGTCTGCATAGATAACGCCATCAGCAACTACGTCGTCTTCTTGTCCACCAACTGTACCTAATTCAGCTTCTACAGAAACGCCTCTATCGTGAGCATACTCAACTACTTTAGAAGTGATTTCAACATTTTCTTCAAAAGGACTATGAGATGCATCAATCATTACAGATGTGAATCCAGCATCAATTGCTTCTTTACATTTTTCAAAGCTTGAACCGTGGTCTAAATGAATTGCTACTGGGATTGTGATGTTTAAGTCATGCATTAAACCTTCTACCATTTTCACAACTGTATAAAAGCCACTCATATAACGAGCTGCCCCTTCAGAAACACCTAGAATAACTGGCGCATTCTCTTCTTGAGACGCTTCTAAAATAGCTTGTGTAAATTCGAGGTTATTAAGATTGTATTGACCAACCGCATAACCGTTTTCTTTCGCATCGATTAACATTTCTTTCATTGAAACTAAAGGCATGAAAGTTCCTCCTTGAGTGCATCAGTGCACGTTTTTTTCAACGTCATTATATCAAAAATATATACTGATTGCATTCGAATATTTTATTTAATATTGATATTTTTCGAATTTAATTGTTTTTACGTTTTTGGAAGCGAATACATTTCGAAAAATGTTCACATATTGCATATCTACCTAGGATTATTTACAATATTTCAGTAAAGAGATTGGAGGTTTACAATGTCAAAAATCTTAAACACACAATTAACTGGTATTTTTAATCGGCTTGAAAAACAAGAGTTAGATATTCAAATGGCAGCTCAATGCCTCATTCAAGCAATTGGTGGAGAAGGACATGTCTATATCAAAGGGTACGATGATTTAAAATTCTATGAATCATTCATATTACAAAGCCATGAAAAATTAGCGTCTAGTTTACCACTTGAAGATTTACAAAATTTTAACGATATAGATACTACAGATAGGGTACTGTTATTTTCACCATACTACACTTCGGAAGTTGAAAGTGATGTACTCCAACTTATTGATTTAGATGTCGATTTAGTGCTTATTTGTAATAACCCTAAACGAGATGATTTTCCAAATCATTTAATTCATTATGTTAATTTATCAACACCTAGGCCCATTGTTTACACAGAAGATTATGATAAAATCATTCAACCACATCCGATGGCCTTAAATTATATTTATTATGATATTTATACTCAAATGATTGAAATGACTAGAGATTTGGATTTGTAGAATATGTGTGTAGTCGTTCAATTATTTTCTATAAAATAATTTCATCCGTGTAATTAACTGATGAAGCAAGAACGTATAATAATTATAACCAAAACATCTAATGTATAATGATAAATAAAGTACACTGATAAAGTTTAATGGACAATTAAAAAATGGTCATTTCCTTTTGCTTTTAAGGAAATGACCATTTTTATTTAGCTTTATATTGTTTGTGCATCAAAACAATTATTTTTGTTGGTAATTTAACGCCGCTTCTACAAATGATTTAAATATAAGCTGTGGACGATTAGGTCTTGATAAGAATTCAGGATGGAATTGACATGCAATAAAGAAATCATTTTTAGGTATTTCTATAATTTCTACTAAACGACCATCTGGACTTGTCCCTGAAAAGACCATACCGTTACTTTCTAATTGTTCCCTAAATTCGTTATTGAATTCATATCTATGACGATGACGTTCTTCAATATCATTTTTATTATAAATTTTCTCTGCCAATGTACCTTCTTTAATGTGGCAAGGATAAAGACCAAGTCTTAGGGTTCCACCTAAATCTTCAATATCCTTTTGTTCTGGTAATAAATCTATAATTGGATAAGGTGTACTTGGATCTAATTCTGCTGAATGCGCACCTTCATAGCCTAAAACATGACGCGCAAATTCAACAGTTGCCAATTGCATACCTAAACAAATGCCAAAGAACGGTATGTTATTCTCACGGGCATAACGAATAGCTGCAATTTTACCTTCACTTGCTCTGAATCCAAATCCACCAGGAACTAAAATACCATCAACGTCGGATAAATAAGCCTCAACATTATGATCATTAACTTCACTTGAATCAATCCATTTTACCACAACATCTTTTTTAAATGGATAACCAGCATGCTTAAGTGATTCAACAACTGATAGATAAGCATCTTGTAAGCTCACATATTTACCAACTAAACCAATTGTAATTTTACCATCTAAATGATTAACGGTATCTAATAGATGTTTCCACTCATCCAGTTGCGTTTCATACTTGGCATTTAATTGTAAACGTTGAATAACAATGTCATCCATATTTTGCTTACTAAGTTGTAACGGAATTTCATAAAGAGAATCTGCATCTCTACATTCTATAACACTTTCCTTTTTGATATCACAGAATAGCGCGATTTTGTCTTTCAAATCTTGTGTCATTTCGTATTCTGTTCGTACTACTATTAAATCAGGTTGGATACCTAGGCCTCGTAATTCTTTAACACTATGCTGTGTAGGTTTTGTTTTCATTTCCCCAGCAGCTTTAATATATGGAAGCAAAGTACAATGTACATACATTACATTTTCACGACCTAAGTCGCTTCTAATTTGACGAATGGCTTCCAAGAAAGGTAAAGACTCTATATCACCTGTTGTTCCACCAATTTCAGTAATTACAACATCCGCATTAGTACTCTCACCAGCTAATAGCAATCTTTCTTTAATTTCGTTTGTAATATGAGGAATAACTTGTACAGTACCACCCAAGTAATCACCACGACGCTCTTTTTTCAACACATGTGAATATACTTTTCCGGCAGTAACATTTGAATATTTATTTAAATTAATATCTATAAAACGTTCATAATGTCCTAAGTCTAAATCAGTCTCAGCACCATCATCTGTAACGAACACTTCACCATGTTGATAAGGACTCATTGTACCTGGGTCTACATTTAAATATGGATCGAATTTTTGTATTGTAACTTTAAGTCCTCTATCTTTAAGTAATCTTCCTAGAGAAGCGGCTGTTATCCCTTTTCCTAATGATGACACAACCCCGCCTGTTACAAAAATAAACTTTGTCATTGTCTGACCTCCTGTATAATTTAGTAAACTATTTAATGATTGATAAAATCTATTAAAAACTGTGAGTAAACTATGTATTTAACAATAATAATGAAATAAATTTGGTATATTACTCAACAATTTGATTCACTTTTACATTTCATTATGAATATTAAAAATAAAAAAATCGCTCCCTCTCACAGCAATTGTAAGGGGAGCGTATCTATTTAATACACGTGTCCTAATTAAAGGAGCCCAAATAAAATACTACCACCTTTTAAATAAAAATAAAAGTCCCACTTTAATGTTTCTGTTATAAAGCGAGACATATTTTTAAATTAAAATATAGTTACTTGATTAATCATTAAAGTCTTCGGCGTCTTCAAAGGCTTCTTCTTCACCTTCAGCAATATCTTCGTCTTCGTCTTCATCAATAACGATATCTGTATCATTCATTTCAACATCATCTTCATCATTATCTGACTCGTCTAATGTTTCTTGATCTTCTGTTTGAGCAGGAATATCGTCATCTTCATCAGTGTCGTCATCACCTAATAATTTAAGGTTTTGATCTTCTTCATCTTCGTCATCTAGAATATCGAATTTTTGAATTGTTGGTGCGATTTTTTCCTCAATATCATCTACAGAGTACCAGTCACGTAGACCCCAAAGATTTTCTCCTACATTTAAAAAACGACCATCTGTGTTTAAATCGGTATAGAATTGGACTATTCGATTTTCAATATCTTCATACTCATATCCACCTAAAGATTTAAATTCATCAATAATATCATATAAATTCATCGTTGTTTGTTTATCATTTAATAAAGTATAGGCCATGTCGATAAATGATTTCTCATCAATCATTTCTTTTGTGTAATCTTGAATTTTCATATAAAAATACTTCCTTTCAAAGGATTTTCTTTAAATTAACGTCAAATAATCATTTATTAATAGTAACAAAAATAAATTATAAATGACAAGTTGTGATTTAGCAATCACTGTTAATAATTAATATATTTTTCAAAACGTGTATAATCCTCAGTTTCCTCTATTGCTACAAAATTACTATTCAAGCACAATGGTTTTAACTCATTACGTTCGCCATATAAAGTAATTGATAAAACTTCAATGTTTTCAAAATGTTTACGTATATACGTTGCTAATTGACGTAAAGCACTTTCTGCAATTCCTTCATTTCTATTTTGCTTATTAACCTCGATTGCAGAAATATTCATTTTATTATCATTTTGTTCTAGTGCAATAAACCCTACCTTTACATCATCTTTAAGCAAATTAATCACATGAATATCATCACTATATGCTGACTCCCCCTCTTTTAACCTTAAAGAAGACACATGTTTTGAATCTAAATCTAAATAATAGAGTCTTTCTTTCCCGATAGGTCCTTCTTCTTTTGTAGCTGTATGCATAAAACCTGCACGTTCATAAACGTTCCAAGCGCTTTGATTTTCAGCGTCTACTACTAAGTATAAATGTGTAAAATCAGGAAATAATGCTTGAACATACTCTGGTAAAAACATCATCATTTTTGTCCCATATCCATGGCCTTGAAACTTTTCATTAACTGACAATGAACGTACATAAACAACATTGTTTGGTGTATCATAACCTTCATGTTGATAATAACGATGCAATACGAAGAACCCCACTACTTTTCCTTCTTTATTTAAAGCTACATTGGCAATTCGATTTTCATCTTTTAATGCATCATCTAAAACAGTTTGAGGTAATGAAGAATATATTTGTTGTCTTTCACTTAATTCAAATTGGTTAAGTGCATTTCTATATTTTTCTTCATATACTTGAACTGTAATATCATCAAAATCCCTTTTTATAAACATTGCTTTACCCCTATCTATTAATTACCATTTATATTATATATGAATTAAATAATTATGACTATCGGACTCGTTATGTATAACATTTTCTCTTGCTCAACATCATTTTACCCTAATTCAACTCATTACAACCTCATTTTATTAATATGTATGTCATCACTATAATGACTACCCTATATTTATTATTAACTTTATTATTAAAATAAGTGTATCTTAATAAGAGCTTTCTATAAATATTCACTTGTTTTTCAGTTAATTTACTATACTATAATGAGTGACAATAATTGTTATGGAGTGATAGACATATGAAGATTGGAATTGATGCTGGAGGCACTTTAATTAAAATTGTACAAGAGCATGACAATCGCAGATATTACAGAACTGAATTAACAACTAACATCCAAAAAGTCATAGATTGGCTTAACAATGAAGAAATTGAAACATTAAAGCTTACAGGTGGAAATGCTGGAGTAATAGCAGATCAAATTCATCAATCACCTGAAATATTTGTAGAGTTCGATGCATCATCAAAAGGTTTAGAAATTTTATTGGATGAACAAGGTCATCAAATTGAACATTACATTTTTGCTAATGTAGGAACAGGTACTTCTTTCCACTATTTTGACGGAAAAGAGCAACAACGTGTTGGAGGTGTAGGTACCGGAGGTGGGATGATACAAGGTTTAGGCTATTTATTGTCCAATATAACAGATTATAAAGAATTAACGAATTTAGCTCAAAATGGTGATCGTGATGCCATTGATTTAAAAGTAAAACATATTTATAAAGATACTGAACCACCAATTCCTGGAGATTTAACAGCAGCAAATTTTGGAAATGTATTACATCACTTAGATAATCAGTTTACTTCAGCTAACAAACTTGCCTCTGCAATTGGTGTCGTTGGTGAAGTTATAACAACTATGGCTATTACTTTAGCACGTGAATATAAGACTAAGCACGTTGTATATATCGGTTCATCATTTAATAACAATCAATTACTACGTGAAGTTGTTGAGAATTACACTGTTCTAAGAGGATTTAAACCATACTATATTGAGAATGGTGCTTTTTCAGGCGCTTTAGGAGCACTTTACCTCTAATAGGAAGATGAGTGGAAGCAAATTGGTATTGATTGTTACTTACCTTACCATCTAACTTACTTTATACGTTGAATTTTCTCAGTGTTAGCTTCAAACATCATTTTACTATCAAATTTATAATATTCGTTTATAAAAAATCACCCCAAAAGTTAAACTAAAATCTAACTTTTGGGGTGTAAATACTATAAACACATGTTGCAGACTTTTTCTAATATAATCAATTAAAATGTTGCTTCATTTGACAATTTTTGCGCTGATACAACAGTACCTACAACACCTGATTTCAAATCAATCGCTACTGCTTTATTATCATCGCGTAACTTGTCTAACCATTCACTAAAGACTTTACCTTCAATTTCAATTAAATCACATTCTTCAAAATCTTGATCACGTACTTTACGCGCTCTACTCTTAATACTCCAAACAGGCATGATGTGAGGTTTATTATGGTCATCATCTGAAATCATAATAAAATTCTTTTCACCTTTGTTTGTCAATCCGTATACTTCGTCATATTTTGCGACATCTTTAACAAACTCTCTCATTCTTATATCATCTAATTCAGACATTAACTCATCAGTCATTTTAACTATATCTACAATGTTTCCTTCTTCACCATTATTCACATTAACTAAAACTTTGTCACCAGGATCAAAGATTTCATCCATTTCATATGTTACAAAACGGTCAATATCTGCTCTAATGATTTTGTCGTATTCGATTGAATGATGTAACAAATAAGACTCAGCAACATTTTCGTCTGTCCACATAGCAATAAATGGCAAATTCTCATGTTGTATTCTAATTAATTTTTTATTTTTTGAAGCAAAATAAATATATTCATTAATCAAAATATCTTTAAAAAATGCTTCATATTTGTATGACATACTTAACCCTCAATTCATAAGTTATTCATAGTGTTTCTTACTTTAAATCTTAAAATACTAACGATTGATAGTCAATAATGTTAAAATTCAAATCTTATTTGTAAACTGGGACATGATTGATTATTCTAACTTCTTTATCAAACACTACTTAATATCCTTAAAGAATCATACACTTATAATCCAGCTTCCAATATAAATTGTTGTTCATATCGATTAATTAATTCTTTATTTTCTCCATGCCAAATGCAGCCAAATCTAGAATTAACTTGATTCTTTCCATACCAATCTCCATCGTAATAGGAAAGTGGATAAAGTACACCTAATTCTACGTATTTTAAAATAGCATTATAGAATTTTGTATTATCTCCATTAGAAAAGTAACTGTAAAATTTATGATATCCATGAGTTAAATCTTTTGCTAAAAGTAGCATACTCGTTGATCCGTTTTGCCTAAAATTTAAATCAATCGCATAAACATCATTTTTATCATCTACTAGTAAGTCAAAACCTGCTACACCAAAAAAACCTTTGCTTACGCCTATTTCCATAATCTCTCTACCAGCGTCTATTACATTCTGAGGCACATCATTAACATTTTCATTTCCGTTGTAAAATCCATAGTCATTAGTTAACTGTTGCGCTGTTCCTAAGTATTTGATACCAATATCATCTGAATAAGCAAATTGTACACAATAGTTATTCACTGCATTAATTTTTTGTTCAATGATTAAATGTTCAGTCTCTGCTGATGCATTGTTGATGCGTGTGATAGCTTTATCTAAATCTGTATCATTATAACAAATCATAACACCATATCCTCCTGCTGTAGGTAAATCATCGCCTGGTTTTATGACAAATGGATACGACCATGTTTGAATACGAGATTCAAAATCTTTAATTGAGACAATTTCTCTTTGTGGTAGATATTTGTTATTAGTCCATTCCGGAATTCGTGCTTTATTATTAAGAGCAACAAAAACATCTTTATCAAGTGCATAATATTCTTTAGGTAGAATATCTTCATCATGAATATATTGAAAGTAGATTTTTTTACCGTGATGAAGAGCTAAATTCCTTATCAAGCTTTCATATGTTTCTTGATTATTAAATTTATAAGTATGTGGTGGAATTTCCCTACCCACTATATTAAAAAGTTGTTCTAATTTGTTTGTAACACTTGCCTCATGAACAATGACAGGAAAACGATTAGCTATAAGTAATTCTCTTCCAGTTAAGAAATTTGATTGATGTTCATCTGGTTTCAACCATGGATTCGACACATATGAAGGTCGAGATGTGTAAACAATGTCATCATTATACAAATCACTAAGTGTGAGAAACGGACCATTTACTTTATTATTCATTACTTAACATGCCCCTTTATATGCGTATGCTCTTCAATTATTTCGTCTAACAACGGTTTATTTTCGATTAATTCTAGTCCCATTAATGCTAAAATTTTTGCACCTCGAATTAGTGCCTGATCACCTTGTAAACTTGCAGCCGCTTCTCTAAAGCGGTGGGTATGTCCTACAAGATTTCGAGAACCAATTTTAATATGTGGATGGATTGTTGGTACAACATGACTTACATTACCTGTATCTGTAGATCCATAACCAAAATCATCATCAATCACTTCTTCTCCTAATTCAGTTGCATATTTTTCAAATAAATCATCAAGTTTAGGCGCTTTAATAAATTCGTTTACACCATTCTGGATAGGACCAAATTCAAAATCACACCCAGTTTGAATCGCAGCACCTCTTGCAATTTGGTTTACTTTTTCAGTTAAAACATCAAGTTCTCTCCGCGAAGTAGCTCGAGTATAAAATCTCGCATGTGTAAAATCAGGTATAATATTAGCCGCTTTACCACCGTCTAAAATAACCCCGTGAACTCGTTGTCCTTTTTTAATGTGTTGCCTTAACTGTGCGATACCATTAAAATATGAAATCATTGCATCTAAAGCGTTTAATGCTTCATCTGCATTTTCAGATGCATGCGCACTACGTCCATAGAATTTAATATCTAGAACATCCACAGCTAAAGTATTAATTGTACGATAGGTTTCATTTCCAGGATGAATCATCAATGCCACATCAATTTCATCAATGACACCTGCTTTAACATAAGAAGCTTTTGCGGAGCCATTTTCCCCACCTTCTTCAGCAGGACATCCCAAAACGACTACTTTACCGCCAATTTCATCGACGACTTCTTTTAGTGCTACTGCAGCAAGTACGCTAGCAGTACCAATAATATTATGCCCGCACGCGTGACCAAGACCAGGTAAAGCATCGTATTCAGCTAGAAATCCTATAACCGGTCCAGTCATATCAGAATCATACGTTGCTATAAATCCTGTTGCATGTCCTGCAATATCCGTTTCGATTTCGAATCGATTTGCTCTTAATTGGTCAATTAACGTTCTCGATGCAAAAATTTCTTCATTGCCTAATTCAGGGCGTTCATGAATACGATGACTTATTTCAACATAATCATATTTATTATTCTCTATAAAATCTAATATCTTTTGTTTATTATGCATTGTATCTAACTCCCTTTGAAACTTTGCGTATCAATCATTCTTTTTTAATTATTACTTATTTTATCGGATTTAATATTGGTTGTCATTAATTTTTACACAATTTTCTTACAATTTAAAAGATAACAGTCTATTAGTTTAGAAAAATTGTAAATGTATATGAGTATTGTTACAATCTATTTATTGAATTAAACAAAAATTGCTATATAGCAATAAGGAGGATAAATGCATGACTAAAATGAATGTAGAAAGCTTTAATTTAGACCATACTAAGGTTGTTGCACCTTTTATTCGTCTAGCCGGTACTATGGAGGGTCTTAATGGTGATGTCATACACAAATATGACATTCGTTTCAAACAGCCTAATAAGGAACATATGGATATGCCTGGTCTACATTCCTTAGAGCATTTAATGGCAGAAAACATTAGAAATCATACTGATAAAGTAGTAGATTTAAGTCCTATGGGTTGTCAAACTGGATTCTATGTTTCATTTATTAATCATGACGACTACGATGACGTATTAAATATTATAGATCAAACATTGCATGATGTGTTAAATGCTAGCGAAGTTCCAGCTTGTAATGAGGTTCAATGTGGTTGGGCTGCAAGTCATTCTTTAGAAGGTGCTAAAACAATTGCTCAAGCATTCTTAGATAAAAGAGAGCAATGGAACGACATCTATGGAGAAGATAAATAGTTAACCATTTAACCATACAACTAAGCATAAAACGCTTAATTAATATCATTATGGAGAAATGTCGAATAAATCTTCCCTTCGACATTTCTCTTTTTTTATAAAAAAACCTTCTAAAATGCTAACTAGTTATCATTTTAGAAGGTCTTATTTTCTGAAAAAATTATAATTTTTTAATGGCTTTAATAAGCACAAATTGCAATGGTAATCTAGAATAAAGTGCCCATTTAGGTAGTTCTTTGTCACCTAATGGCAATCCTTTACGAGCCATATAAATATTTGCTGGGAACACTGCTAACAAGAATAAATTAATACCCTTTTTCAACCATGATGCTGGCCTTTTAATAAGCAACATGATACCAAAAAAGATTTCTATGACCCCTGTTACCAATACGGCAGTTTTTTGTAAAGGTAAATAATCTGGAACAATATTTCTAAATTGTCTCTCTCTAGTAAAATGTAAAACACCAGCTGTTCCAAATGCTAGTCCTAATAAGAATCTTAAAACCTTCATTGATGCTCAACCCCCATTTCTTTTAAATAACTTTTTCCATATTTAGGTAATTCTACGTTGAAGTTATCTGCTATTGTAACACCGATAGAGCTAAATGTCGTGTCTTGTGAAAGTTCATGATAATCTTTAATTTTTGGACTAAACATTAAAAGTGGAATGTATTCACGTGTATGATCTGTACCTTTAGCAATTGGATCATTACCATGATCAGCTGTAATAATAACTAAATCATCTTCTCTTAAATGATTCATTAATTCAGGTAAACGAAGATCAAAATCTTTAATTGCTTGAGCATAGCCTTCTTTATCACGACGATGGCCATACAATGCATCAAAATCAACTAAATTAAGGAAACTGATGCCTTCAAAATCTTTTTTTACAACTTCAATCAATTGATCCATACCGTCCATATTATTTTTAGTACGTATAGCTTCTGTCACGCCTTCACCATCATAAATATCGTTAATTTTACCAATCGCGATTACATCATAACCATTATCTTTAAGGCTATTCATCACTGTTCGTCCAAATGGTTTTAACGCGTAATCATGTCGATTAGAAGTTCTAGTGAAGTTACCAGGTTCTCCAACATATGGTCGAGCAATGATTCTTCCTATTAAATATTTAGGATCTTTTGTTAGTTCACGAACTTTTTCACAAATCTCGTAAAGTTCTTCAAGTGGAATCACGTCTTCATGTGCAGCAATCTGTAAAACTGGATCAGCACTAGTATAAACTATTAAATCTCCAGTTTTCATTTGATGTTCGCCCCACTCGTCAATAATCTGAGTTCCTGAAGCAGGTCTATTTGCTACAACCTTGCGTCCAGTCATTGATTCAATCTCTTTAACAAGCTCTGCTGGGAAACCATTTGGATAAACCTTAAATGGTTGCATTATATTTAACCCCATAATTTCCCAATGTCCTGTCATTGTATCCTTGCCTACTGAAGCTTCACTTAGTTTGGTATAAAATGCACCCGGATGCGTAACTTTTGAAACAACAGGAAGCGGTGCAATATTTCCTAATCCAAGTTGTTCTAGATGTGGTAACTTTTGCTTAAATCCTTCTAAAGTATGCTTTAAAGTGTGTGATCCTTCGTCATTGAATGCCGCTGCATCAGGACCTTCGCCTATACCTACTGAGTCCATAACTATTAGATGAATTCTTTTGAACGGTGTAGTCATCATTTACATCTCCTACTCGGTTATTATTTTATGAATTAAGGTTGGAGCTTCGCCCTTACTCTCAATAGTAATACTATTGTCTAGTTTGTTTAAAATATCATCGATCTTTTTGGTGTTTGTATGAATAGTTAAAATATTTTCACCCTTCTCAACATGTTCTCCTACTTTTTTATTTAACACGATACCTACACCTAAATCAATAACGTCTTCTTTTGTTTGACGACCAGCGCCTAACATCATTGAAGCAACGCCTATCTCATTAGCTATTATTTCAGTTATAAAACCATCTTTTTTAGCTTTAAATTCAACTTGATATTTCGCGCTAGGCAACTTTTCAGGAGAATCCACAATTGAGTCATCTCCTCCTTGATTCGATAGAAATGTTTTGAATTTGTTTAAAGCTTTTCCTGTTTTTATAGCATCGACTAACATCTGACGCGCTTCATCTAAAGATTCTGCTTGTTCAGCTAAGACAACCATTTGAGAACCAAGTGTTAACACAAGCTCTGTTAGATCTTTCGGTCCATTTCCTTTTAATGTTGCGATAGCTTCTTTTAATTCGAGCGAATTACCAACTGCATTTCCTAAAGGTTGACTCATATCTGAAATAATAGCCATCGTATTACGACCTACATTATTACCGATTCTAACCATCGCATGCGCAAGCGCTTCGGCATCATCTAGCGTCTTCATAAACGCACCACTGCCAGTTTTGACATCTAGAACAATTGCATCTGCACCAGCAGCAATTTTCTTACTCATTATGGACGAAGCGATGAGGGGAATAGAATTAACTGTTCCTGTTACATCCCTCAATGCATATAATTTTTTATCAGCTGGTGTGAGATTGCCTGATTGGCCTATTACTGCTACTTGATTATCATTTACAAGTTTTATAAAATCTTTTTCACTGATTTCAACATTAAATCCCTTAACTGATTCTAATTTATCTATCGTACCCCCCGTATGTCCTAGACCACGACCACTCATCTTTGCAACTGGAACACCTACTGCCGCTACTAATGGGGCAAGAACGAGTGTCGTTGTATCACCGACGCCCCCTGTAGAATGCTTGTCTACCTTTATACCATTGATATCGCTTAAGTCGATTCTCTCTCCTGAGTTAACCATTGACATTGTCAATGCGGCTCTTTCTTCATCATTCATATCTTGAAAGAATATCGCCATAGCTAAACTTGAAGCTTGGTAATCTGGAACTTCCCCACGAGTGTATCCGTTTACAAAAAATTCTATTTCTTCTCTTGTTAATGACTTACCGTCTCGTTTCTTTTCTATGATGTCAATCATTCTCATTATTCATCATTCCCTTAGACAATAAATTTAGTATTAGTAATCAGTATTTGACTCAAGTCCTTGAATAATTTGCACACCGGCACTAGCACCAATGCGTGTAGCACCCGCCTCAATCATATTGTTAAAATCTTCTAGATTTCTCACGCCACCTGACGCTTTCACTTCTAAACGATCACCAACAGTATCTTTCATTAATTTTACATCTTCAACTGTAGCACCCCCACCAGCAAAACCTGTGGATGTTTTAACAAAATGTGCACCTGCCGCTTCAGATAATTGACATGCTTTAATCTTTTCTTTCTCAGTTAATAAAACAGTCTCAATAATGACCTTAACTGTTTTACCATTGGCTGCTTGAACGACGGCTTCGATATCATTTTGCACTTCATCAAAACGACCATCCTTAAGTGCTCCAATGTTTATCACCATATCAATCTCTTGAGCGCCATTATTAATCGCATCTTTTGTTTCATAAGATTTAACTGCTGTAGTTGTTGCACCTAGTGGAAATCCAATAACAGTACACACTAAAACATCAGTTCCTTTAAGTTGTTCAGATGCATATTGTACATGTGTAGGGTTCACACATACAGACTTAAACTGATATGCTTTTGCTTCATTTATAATAGTATCAATTTGTTCCTTTGTTGAATCAGGTTTTAATAATGTATGGTCTATTAATTTTGCTTTATTCATCATTTTTCCTCCATGTTTTTAGTTTATTACTATCTCAGAATATTAAATCTTCACATAACTTTAATATATCTTTAAAAAACAAAACATATTTACCTTTAATTACATAGTACAAAAATTCGCAAAAAAGATAAACAAATGTTATCTTAAAATGGTAATATAACGGTTATAATGATATTGCGAACTGACTATTAAGGAGAAGATATATTATGACAGAAAGTACACCTCACATTAACCCAAATGGAGTTAAAATAGCTAAAACTGTATTAATGCCAGGCGATCCATTACGTGCTCAATATATTGCTGAAAATTTTTTAGAAAATGTTGAACAATTCAATACAGTACGTAATATGTTTGGTTACACTGGAACTTATAAAGGCAAAGAAGTTTCTGTAATGGGGTCTGGGATGGGGATTCCAAGTATTGGCATTTATTCTTATGAACTTTACCATTTCTTTGATGTGGATACAATCATTCGCGTAGGTTCGTGTGGCGCTCTTCAAGAAGATGTCAATTTATATGATGTAATTATTGCACAAGCCGCTTCTACAAACTCAAATTATGTTGATCAATTTAATATACCAGGTCACTTTGCACCTATTGCTGATTTTAATCTAGTAGCGAAAGCTAAGAAAGCTGCTGATGAAATTGGTGCCGTATCACACGTAGGTAACGTTTTGTCATCTGATACATTTTATAATGCTGATTCAACTTTTAATGATTCATGGAAAAAAATGGGTATCTTAGGTATCGAAATGGAGTCTGCAGGTTTATATTTAAATGCCATCCATGCAAATAAAAAGGCTTTAGGTATTTTTACAGTGAGTGATCATATTCTAAGAGATGAAGCCACTAGTGCAGAAGAGAGACAAACATCATTTACTCAAATGATGGAAATAGCACTCGAAATAGCTGAATAGAAAATATAAAAATAGAGTGGGATGACAAACATTCAATGCGTTTGTCGTTCCACTCTTTTCTAATAGCTACACTAAAAATTTTTGAGATCGTCAATTTAAAATTAAAATGTAAGTTACTAAAAATTAATGACCTAAATAAGATTGTAGCATCCAATTATGCTTATCAACTGAAGTTTGCATGCCGATAAACATATCTTCTGAAACGTCATCACTAGCGCTTCCAACCACTTCAATTGCTTGTTCTAATTGTTTAGAGATTTTAGAAAAATCTTTAGACAATTCTTCTACCATTTCTTCAGCTGAATAATGTTTTCCTGCTTCATTTACTATTGATTTATCTAAACACTCGGAAAGTGTTCCTATTGGATTACCACCTATTGCCAAAATTCTTTCTGCTAAATCATCAACATATTGACTAGCTTCATTGTATAATTCTTCGAATTTTGTGTGTAAAGAAAAGAAATTAGGGCCTTTAACGTACCAATGGAAATTATGCAACTTTGTATAAGCTACCGTCCAGTTTGCGACTTGTTGATTTAATTCTTTGACTACATCTTGTTGTTGACTCATATCAAACACTCCTTCAAACCTCATTTTTACAATAGTTATTATATTATAATAATTCTAATTTGTAAAGTAAAATAACACTAAGAGACAAAATAAATATTACTTTGATTTCTCAAAATATCTGTCTAAATGATTTTAATTTTGAGCTTGTTCATCTTCTTTTATTATCAATTAAATCATATTTTATCAATTAGGTTAGTTTGATTCTTTCATTATCATCAAGAAAAAATGATTTTTCATAATCAGTTGGCTTGTGCCAATGTGTTTTCCACATTTTATCTCGATTATTTGCAAATAATCGATATCCTAAATCTCTTAATGGTTTAGGAATTAATCTTAATCCTATTCCAAGAAATTTAGAGTGATTAGGTAGTGAAGATATCAATGTTGCAACAGCCTGTGATTCAAATTCTAAATGATTCCCTTTTTGAAGAATAACACTATTCTTATTTTGAGCATCAGGATAATTTTCAAAAAATTGTTTACCTATTTGACCTTTAATTGTTGCAAACTCATATTTATGTGAAAGTCCATTTTGAATTAACCAAATTGCATAGTTATAACAATAAACACAATTTCCATCATAATAAATTATTGGCATGTGTATACACTCCTTTTTCATTGCTTAATTATTTAGATTCCCATTTAGGTATAATAAATAAACCTTATTAAGTTAACATCATTCTAACTTAATAAGGTTTAAATCACTAGGAAATGTATAGTTATAATCTACTTTATAAAATGAATCAGTTATGTGTTCTTCATACGACTGATTACACGATTAGTCATGATTCACTTTGACGATACGCGTATATTTTAAAAACTGTGACGAATATTTTTGCTTAATTTTTTCTATAGAGTCATATGTAATACCAATAATATGCCAATTAGGATTAAAATGATAAAAAGAATCCTTATTTTTTGACCACTTAATCATGCTTCCATCTTTATTATATCTTGGTAATGTCACTTCATAGCCTTCAAGTACATTAATATATGTTTGGAAAATATCCACATCGATGCGATTGAAGTTATCAATGACTAAATAACTTTTATCTTTCTTAGGCATTAGGTGTGTAATGAATCCTTCACGATAATATAGCGCTCCTGACTCATTTGGTAAATATTTACCATAAAGCATATCTTCAGTAAAATCTGGATGTCCACTTGTAATCACAGGGTTTGCATTAGTTTTTTGGAGTAATTCTTCAGCAGCCTTTAAGCCTTCTCCTTTTTGCTCAACAACTAATAATACAAAAGGTTTTAAACTATCATCTTCAGCATTTTGAGTTGATAGTTCTGCTTTTTTTACTGTTTCAAAAGGATGTTTAATACCATTATTCATACTCATGTCCAAAATGGCATCGTATTGAGCTTGTGACATACTTGCTATTGACTGTTTCGCATTTTCTTGTAAGAAATACAAATTCTTCAATTTAGGATGTTTATTCAAATGACCTAATGAAATGGGCTTAATATCTTTCTCATAAAAAATTTCAATAGCTGTACTATTCGTTCGACCTGGTATAGGTGGTTTCTCATGTAAATGCTTTGATACTTCGCCAATACCGATAACCGATTGATTTTGATATTTATTATATATAATAATGTTATCACCTACCTCTAGTTGAGTGTAAAAATGATAACCATTCCTTTTGATTCCATTAAATGTATGAGTAAATATAGTATAGTTTTTACCAGGTTCAAACGCTTCTGTTTCTGCTAATAAAAAATATCGAGGAATTTTTGATTTTCCTTTACCTAAACTAACTATTAACTCAAATTCTGACTCTCTGATTTGGTTGAAAAGTGTTTCTCTCATGTTACTCATACGAAAATCGAGTACTTCACTTCTTTTAAGATAATCAGTTGTAAGTGGTTTTAGCGTTTCTTTAAATTTAAATTCTACTCTTATTTTATTTTGAGCACCGGATTGCACACTTATAATTTCACCTATACCTAAAAGACCAGAATCTGTTTGTACTTGATAAAAAATTACTTGATCTCCAGCTTTAGCTTTTTTAAATGCTCTATATCCTTGTGTAGGATTAAAATGTGCGCCAGATTCAAATAACGCTGTCTGTCCCACTAATGGTTCATTATGATTCCATCTATTGTAACCACAATTAAGCCAAAAATAGTTAATTTCCTCAGTCATTATAATGCTCCTTATCCTAAAATTAATTTATGTTCTATTTTCATATCATTCACTCTAAACAACCATGGGTCTCATCAGTAATCACTTAAATGTGATCATCATTATTATTAAATATTTTTATTTATTTTATCATAATATCATTCACTATTCTAAACAACACTTATCATTAAAAGTTGCTTTTAAAAATTAAAAATGCAAGTATCATCGTTAGACACTTGCATATCGTCATCTTTCATTTAGCAATAACACTCCCAAGTAACGGCATTATATTAATCATTATTCCACCAAGTTTAAGCATACCACTTATTTCCTTATCTCTTATTGTGATTGCAGCGCTAATTATTCCAAGAATCGCCACAAATCTTGGAATCATCATAGATGGATAATGCGGTAATTGTAAAAATATACCTGCTCCTGAAATAATGCCACAAACTAGAGAAATATATAAAAATTGCTTCACAAAGCCTCTCTCCTTATATCACCTATACTTAAATTGGTATATTTTTTAATACTTATTAAATGTAACTAATGATTAGTTTGAAATCTCCTTCGAAAACACTATCTAAATCTTCAGAAGTTAACACAAAGTTTGAACCTGTAGATATTTCATATATATCACCATCTACAATAAGTTTACCTTGTCCATCTAAAACAGAAACAAGGCAAAATTCTCTAGGCTTCATATAATTTAGAGTACCAGAAATATCCCACTTAACCATAGTAAAAAAATCACTCGATACAATATGTGTACAATTGTGATTTTCTATCACTTCATTTTGAGGAGTGATATTAGGTAGTTCATTTGAATAATTAATAACATCTAATGCCTTATCTATATTTAATTCACGTTCCTCACTATTGTCTGTTTTTCTATGATAATCATAAATTCTATATGAAATATCTGATGATTGCATGACTTCATACGCCATAATGCCTGCACCTATGGAATGTATCGTTCCAGCTGGTATAAAGTAAAAATCTCCTGGTTGCACTTGTATTGTTCTCAAATGTTTTTCAAATGTACCTTGCTTCAATTGCTCTTCAAATTCATCACGAGATTTCGCATACGTACCTATAGTAATCTTTGCACCTTCATCAGCTTCAATGATGTACCAACATTCAGATTTTCCATATTGACCTTCTTCGTGTTCATATGCATAAGAATCGTCTGGATGTACATGAATAGACAATGGCGCAGCAGCATCTACAATTTTAGCCATTAACGGAAAATCTTTACTTGGAAAATCTCCAAACATTTCTCTATGATTGTTCCATACTTGATCCAATGTTTGACCAGCAAATATACCATTTTCAATCACACTTTTGCCATGTGGATGTGCTGAAATTCCCCAACATTCACCTATATGATTATTAGGTAGTTGATACCCAAATTGGCGAAGATTATCACTGCCCCATACTTTATCGAGAAAAATGGGTTTTAAAAATAACGGCATGTTCACACCTCCATTATTAAAAGCCTAAACTTTAATCATTATCTATGCTTGAATATCACACAATGTTAAATAATAAAAATACTTTTGATACAACATAGCTCTTCTTTTAAGATATGTATTTGAAGCTAGCTCTCTTTCTCACTCGTTTTGAGTGTAGCATATATGATTATTTCACAAACTACTATATGAATATACTATCATTTTATACACTTTGTATCCTGTGTCCATTTGACGTAGGATTCTTACATATTATATCAACTGCATAATAAATTGAATAGCATCATTTTTACTATTCTAATAAAGCGCTTTATTCATTACTATACCATTATTTTCTGTAAATGACGCCTTAAAATAACAAAGCGTTAAATTGGCTTCAATAGAATCCAGCATTTCTCTTTTTTCAAGTTCATTTAAAAGCAGAACAATGAGTGTAATTATACTCATTGAAATATTTAACGTTTAATATAAAAAGGGAACAAGATAAGACTTTTTGATTTTCTTATCTTGCCCCCCTCAAATACTGATTAGAAATTGAAGTATTTAAAAGCAAACTACAACAATTCTATCGATAATAGAGAATGAATTTTGCATCAAATTGTTTTAAAAATGACAAATAATTTTTAATACGTACTTAATTTTAAATGTTAAGATTCATAGTTTTTCAATGCATCTTTAACATCATGATTGCCACTTAAAATTTGGAATTCTTGATTATTAAAACCATCAGAAGTTACTACTTCTTTTAAAACTGTAGCAACATCTTCACGTGGAATTGATCCTGGTTTGTCGAAATATAAATCAGCTTCTATTTTTCCAGTTCCAGCATCATCTGTAAGTGAACCTGGATGTACAATTGTATAATTAAGATTTGATGTTCTTAAGTAATCATCAGCATAATGCTTTGCAATTGTATACGGTTTTAAATCTCCACTCGCATCAA
Organism: Staphylococcus sp. HMSC065D05; assembly: GCF_001813195.1. Taxonomy (NCBI): domain Bacteria; kingdom Bacillati; phylum Bacillota; class Bacilli; order Caryophanales; family Staphylococcaceae; genus Staphylococcus; species Staphylococcus sp. HMSC065D05. Next base: position 82,846 of record NZ_KV811746.1, on the reverse strand, counting down.
ATGCTTCACGTCTAGAATCGTACGTTGATACCATAACGTAATGTTTGATACCCGCTTCTTTACTAGCTTTAATTGTTTTTACAGCACCATCTAAATCAACAATGATTGTTTTATCCGCTCCAGTACTTCCTCCAGATCCAACCGAAAAAATGACTTTATCATAATCTGTAAAGATATTTTTTAAATCATCAATACTATTTTTTTCTACATCTATTAAAGTAGCTTTAATTCCTTTATTTTCTAATTCTTTAACTTGATCTTCCTTACGCACACCAGCTGTAAAATCAACGTGTTCTTCATTTAATTGACTTACTAGTTTAGAACCTACGCCACCATTTGCTCCAATAACTAAAATACTCATTTCAAACGTCCTCCTTCAAAAAATTGTATTTTGTATTTACCACTTCAAGAGAATACTAAACGTTAGTGTATCATTGACATACTTCAATATTCTCATTATATTAATATATGAACAAATATTCATATGTTGGAGTGTGAATTTACAATGAGTGGATATCATATTAACGATGAAAGCAATCAGGATATATTGATTAAAGTCACTCATATTTTCAAAGCTTTAAGTGATTTTAATCGTGTCAGAATTATGGAGTTTCTTGAAAACGGTGAAGCAAGTGTTGGACATATTTCACATTCTTTAAATATGACTCAGTCAAATGTATCACATCAATTGAAACTACTTAAAAGCACTCATCTTGTTAAATCTAAAAGACAAGGGCAATCAATGATTTATTCTATAGATGATAGACACGTTTCAACTTTACTTAAACAAGCTATTCACCACGCCAAACATCCTAGTGAAGGTGGAATTTCTAATGACAAATCATAATCATCAACATCATCATTCTCATGCACACGGACACGTTCATACAGATAATAAGAAAGTACTCATGTTTTCTTTTATTATTATTAGTCTCTTCATGCTTGTAGAAATTATAGGTGGGTTCTTGGCAAATAGTCTAGCATTATTGTCTGATGGTTTTCACATGCTAAGTGATGCCATATCCTTAGGAGTAGCTCTTATAGCTTTTATATATGCTGAAAAGCATGCTACCAAAAGTAAAACATATGGTTACAAACGTTTTGAGATTCTAGCAGCACTTTTCAACGGAGTTACCCTATTTATCATTAGTATTATTATAATAATCGAAGCGATACGAAGATTTTTAGAACCTCCTGAGGTTCAATCGAAGGAAATGTTCATCATTAGTGTGATTGGTCTTATGGTAAATATCATTGTAGCGATACTCATGTTTAAAGGAGGAGATACCTCTCACAACCTTAATATGCGAGGCGCATTTTTACATGTACTTGGAGACTTGTTCGGCTCTGTTGGTGCAATCGTTGCTTCTCTCTTAATTTGGGGTTTTAATTTTACATTAGTGGATCCTTTAGCCAGTATTTTAGTTTCGTTAATTATTTTAAAAAGTGCTTACGGCATTTCTAAATCATCCCTTAACATATTGATGGAAGGAACGCCTAACAATATAGATTTAAATGCTGTAATTAAAGCAATTAGTAAAGATGAAAGAATTCAAAATGTACATGATTGTCATGTATGGACCATTTCAAATGATATGAATGCATTAAGTTGTCATGCAGTTGTACCAGAATATTTATCAGTTCAAACGTGTGAAACAATGCTAAAGTCAATCGAAAGTGACCTATTGCAATTAAATATTCAGCATATGACAATACAACTTGAAACACCAGAACACAAACACGACGAATCAACATTATGCTCAGGTATACATGAGCACTCTCATTAGAGCGTTTATTTCTAACGATCCTTTTTGATTATAAATAAAGATGTAGATTGAAGGTTCTATTGCATTCAAAGACTCAACCTAAAAATCATATCTTAATTTAAAAGAGAGTTGATGTGAGTAGAACTCCATTTCAATCATCCTATATATATTTAGAGCGTGGGACATCAGTTTATGTTCCCACGCTCTAAAAATTTTCAATAGTTGTTATAAATTTCAGATGAATCTATCTCAATATTTACTTTTTCACATATAAACATCTTACTTTAAATGAAATTCTTAAATATAAATTCTCTAGCTGGTACTTGCTTTTCTTCAAAACCTGCTAAAAATTCTTCATTATTGTACGCTAATTTCACTCTTTCTACTGAAATTCCTTTTTCATTAACGGTAATAATACCATATACGGTGTTAGAACCGTTGTTCAAACCTACTGATCCAGGATTAAAATATACTGTAGATTTATCATCAAACATATGCAATCTATGGTTATGTCCAAATAAAATTAAATCGGCTTCTTTATCTTTAAATAATTTAGAAATAGCTTGTTCGTCATCTTTTGTAATAGGCGCAAAAGGTTGTTCATCAATGGGAGCTGACATTTTATCATTTTCAATTTCATAATGAATAAATAAAATCTTTTTCCCTTTTACGGTCATTTCAATATATCTTGGCAATTGATTAATTTCATCGTAATAGGACTCATCTAAATGTCCTTCAATCCATTGATGATGCTCATAAAACTTCCCTTTTAAATCTTCAGGATAAGGTGTTCCATTGACGAGTGACATAATAGCTTCATCATGATTACCTGCGATCATTTCCATATCATCTCGGTCAAATATAGTATCCAGTACTTTATTTGTCTCATGTCCAATCCCTATGTTATCACCTAGGTTATAAATTTTTTCAATATCATCTCTACTATCAATATCATCTAAAACAGTTTGAAGCGCATCAAAGTTTCCATGAATATCAGTGATAACAGCAAATTTCATGATATTATCTCCCTTCAATGTTATCTTATTAGCATATTCTAACATTTTGTGCTCTATTATGTTAGATATTAATTTAAAATTTATTAGAATTTTGATATTGTATTTATATGAAAAAAAAGGAGTGCTTAAAATTTGTTTAATTATTATAAATCCGGATTTCAAAAAGCAAAACCACATAATCTAAAGTTAATACTAATCTCATTACTAACTTTTGTCATTTGCTATATTACTTCTAATATTGCATTCTCATTAGTTATATTAAGAGCCCAAAGGTTACCCATGTTAGCTCAACTCGGTGAACCTACTACAAAACCTATTGTATCTATTATTTTTATTTTACTCATTTTAGCTTTATTATTTATTTTTGTAGGTTACCCATTGATAACTGGTACAGTATATGCAATTCAAAAAGCTATTAATAAAGAGAAAGTTCTCTTTAGTGATTTATTTTTTGCTTTTAAAAAAGGCAAATATGCTAAATCAGTAATCTTAGCTTTAATAACTTTAGTTCTGTTTATTATAATCGTACTTATTCTAATGCTATTAAATAAGTTATATAATTTAGCTCTTAGCCCATTATTTATTGGCTTACAACAATCAATAAGTGGCTACGAAAATCCAATGGGAATTTTAATCACAATACAAATTGTGTTGTTACTCATAACAGGTTTCATTTCATCAATTTTCTATTGGTTTGTAATTATATTCATTATTAATTATACTACTGCTTATACAGAAGATTCATCTCGTAAAGTAATGAGTAATCTAAAAGAAGGATTTAAAGGTATTAAAAACGGTAAGAAAACTTGGTTTAAATTTTTCATTGGCGTATTACTTATTGGTTTACTTGCAAGTATTATTAACAGACCGCTATTATTCGGTGTACAATACTTAACAAGCAGTATGTCTCAAATGGTGGCTCAAACTATTGTTATAATAGCTAGAATCGTATCTATAGTATTACGTCTATGTCTTTATTACATTTTGATTTTTGGAATTATTAATTATTTCGTTAAACGTGGTGACCAACCAATCAAAAGCAAAAGACGTCATAAAAATAAAGATGTTAACAAAGATACTGTAAACGACAAAGTAGATACTACATTGAATACTTCCGATTCAAAAGATACAGAAATAGATAAAATGAAAGATCAACAAACACATGTACAACAAGAAAAAACTGATATCCAAAAAAATAACATAGATGATTCCATCAAAGAAAAAGTAAATGAAAATAAAGAAAATGTTACAGAACAATCTAAAAATCTATTTGATAAGAAATAGTTGATTGTCTTTAGATCACCTTATTAATTTAAATTTAAAGTATTTTGCCCAACATGAAATTTTAATAATCTTTCATGTTGGTTTTTTTATATTGTAAATATATTTTTGTGAAAATCCTCTTTAATATTTTATTAATGCTTATGCATATTTTAAATAATCATAATGAACCAGTTGATAGACATATAATTTAAATCAAAAATGGCCACTTTCATGATTAAATATGAAAGTGGCCATTTGCCTATTTTATAAATTCAAAATTTTTACTGATATAAACTATCGTAATCGACCGTTTAATAACAAGATACTGACTTGAAGACTAGTTATCTAATAAATGAGTTTTTAAGTAATGTGCTGCACCATCTTCTTCGTTCGTGTATTCGGTAATATCATCTGTAAGATTTTTAATTTCTTGTCTTGCATTTTTCATTGCAACAGTGTGGTGGCCAAAATTAAACATAGCTCTATCATTATCACTATCACCAATAACTAAAGTTTCTTCTTGCTGAATACCATAGTGATCAATCATTTCCTTGATACCTGTACCTTTATCAGTATGATATGGCATCGTTTCAGCATTATAACGCGAAGAATTAGATACGGTAATACCTAAATTTGTTTGATTTTCAACAAGATGATTGCGAAAATCAGTTATTTTATCTAATTTGGGACTGAATAAATATATTTTAGAAAAGTTTGCATCAGGTAAGGTATCTTGCCAATCTATTTTTCCTTTAATTGCTTCTCTTCTCGATGACCACTCACTTTGACTTACAGCGTCAGGTGGCTCTATAGTGGAAATCATTTCTTTCATCCAATCTTCATCTTCTTTAAGAGATATGCGATCACTTTCAAAAGGAAAAACTTCATAATAAATATGTTGTTTTTTAGCCAATTCCACAATTTTCTGTACTTGTTTTAAAGTTAAACTATGTCTAAACAAATTATCTCCATGAATTTCACCTGAAGTTCCATTCGAACTGATAATACCATCTACAGTGAATCCATTTGGAACAAGTTGACTGATTTCTGAATAAGATCTCCCAGTAGCAAGGAAAACTTTATAATTTTGTTCTCTCAATTGATTAATCACTTGTTTAGTATATTCCGAGGCTTTATTATTTTCATGTAATATCGTTCCATCCATATCTAAAAAAATTGCTTTTATATTTTTCATATTATCCTCCATTCAAGACTCTAACTTATACACTTAAATTGTGTCACTTATCATACTAAAGTGCAACGGCTTTGATTACACTTTGAACATACTATATTGTCGTCTTCTTTTATTTACAATGACATCTCTCCCAAAAAATTTGTTATCCGATAAGGGTCTCATAATATCTTTAATATTACCCTTGTTAAATATGTAAATGTCTTTAAGTAAAACTTTTTCACAAATAACGGCATTTCTTCTATTATATGTATATGCGTTACATGTATGACAGAAAGTTGTGAATCATTTAAAATATGCTTACCTAATGTTTTAAATAGTTGCCTCTTTATATAAAATCCAATCCAGTTGTAGGTTCATCCAATATTAATAATTTAGGGTACCTCATTAAAGTCCTTAACCAACGGCATTAGACGCTTAGTTAAAATTAATTGAAGCATAATTCTAAAATTAATTCAAAAAATAAAGAGTAGCCACTTAGGCTACTCTAAATTATAAACATTTTACTCTACTGTAACCGATTTGGCTAGGTTACGAGGTTTATCCACATCCAAATCTCGTTGTAATGCAGCATAATATGAGATTAATTGCATTGTCACTACAGATACTAATGGAGTTAATAATTCATGTACTTGTGGAATCACGTATGTGTCTCCTTCTTTATTCAAACCTTCCATTGAAATCATACAAGGATATGCACCACGTGCTACTACTTCTTTCATATTTCCACGAATTGATAGATTAACGTTTTCTTGGGTAGCTAAACCTATGACAGGTGTGCCATCTTCAATCAAAGCGATTGTTCCGTGCTTTAATTCCCCACCTGCAAATCCTTCAGCTTGAATATAAGAAATTTCTTTTAATTTTAATGCACCTTCTAAACTAACATTATAATCAATTGTTCTTCCAATGAAGAATGCATTACGAGTAGTTTTTAAGAAATCCGTTGCAATTTGCTCCATCTTAGGTGCATCGTCAACAATTGTTTCTATAGCAGTAGTAACCTTAGCAAGTTCTCTTAATAAATCAACATCGGTTTCACGACCATGATATTTAGCAACAATTTGAGATAAGATAGATAAAACAGCAATTTGCGCTGTATATGCTTTTGTAGATGCGACTGCAATCTCAGGTCCAGCATGTAAAAGTAATGTATGATCCGCTTCACGTGATAATGTTGAGCCAGCAACATTAGTAATTGTTAATGATTTGTGACCTAATTTATTTGTTTCAACTAAAACAGCACGACTATCAGCTGTTTCACCAGATTGTGAAATATAAATAAATAGTGGTTTTTCAGAAAGAAGTGGCATATTATATACAAATTCAGAAGCTACATGAACCTCAGTAGGTACACCTGCCCATTTTTCAATAAATTCTTTACCAACCAATCCAGCATGATAACTAGTACCAGCTGCAACGATGTAAATACGATCAGCATCTGCTACATCATTAATAATCTCTGCATCGATTTTTAAATTACCTTTTTCATCTTGATATTCTTGAATTATACGACGCATCACTGCAGGCTGTTCATGAATTTCTTTTAACATGTAATGATCATATACGCCTTTTTCTGCATCAGCAGCATCTATTTCTGCCGTATACGTATCACGTTGTTGAATATGCCCCTCAAGATCTTTAATTTCTACTGTGTCTCGCTTAACGATAACTATTTCATGGTCATGTATCTCTTTGTATTGATTTGTAGTTTGTAACATTGCTAGAGCATCAGAAGCAATAACATTGAAACCTTCACCTACACCTACTAAAAGCGGAGACTTGTTTTTAGCCACATAAATAGTATCTTTATCATTATCATCTAATAGTCCTAAAGCATATGACCCATTTAATAATTTAACTACTTTTGTAAATGCATCTTCTGTAGCTAATCCTTGCTTAGAAAAATAATCTACTAATTGTACGATAACTTCCGTATCAGTTTCTGATGAAAAAGTGACATCAGATAAATATTCAGCTTTTAATTCTTCGTAATTTTCAATTACACCATTATGAACTAATGTAAAACGTCCAGATGTTGACTGATGTGGGTGTGAATTTTCATAATTTGGAACACCATGTGTCGCCCAACGTGTATGACCAATTCCTAACGTACCATCCTCATCACTATTATCTGCAACTTTACGTAATTCAGCAATTCTTCCCTTTTCTTTAAAAAGTTTTGTACCATCATCATTAACTACAGCAATACCTGCTGAGTCATAACCACGATATTCTAATTTTTCTAACCCTTTTAATAGTAATTCTTTGGCATTATCGTAGCCAATATAACCTACAATTCCACACATATAATATCCTCCAACAAATGGGATAACACGGCTATTATGATTAATTATCACTGGTTAAATTTGATAATCCCCTATCATAATTATTATTAACGATTACATCATGAAATAAGCGTGCTATTATATGAATTTTATACACGCTATCCGTAGTTTCCCAAAATAATTTATTTAGTTTGGCGATCTTATTAACTTTGTCCACTAAGTCACCTTAATGATTTACTTAATAAGCTAACGAATGTGCCACATCCGGGATAGCATCCGCCGATCTGATTCGATCACTATCCTCCTCGTCTACAAAAGCCAAATAATTATCTATAAAAGCTCTACTATTTTACTTTTAATACTTAACAACTATTTAAGCATTTTGCACAGGCGCTTTAATTATTAATAACCTAGACTTTCCTCCTTTCCATTAATATTTATTGTACACTGATAACGAATTAATTTGCAAACGATTTAACAGTATTTTTTATAAATAGTAATAGTTCTGAATAGATACATCAGCGAATTATTCTCAAAATAAAAAAATATATTTTTCAAATCTTTTTAAAAGATAAAATTCTGTTTTAAAAAAACAGATTTATGATAGTAACATCATAAATCTGTTATATATGAATTTAAACATGAAAATATTATTTATCTAAACCCATTTTTCCTTCAACAACGTCAGCGATACTTTGAGCATATCTTTCAGCATCCGCGTCAGTTGCAGCCTCAACCATTACACGTACTAAAGGTTCAGTTCCAGAAGGTCGAACAAGAATTCTTCCTTCACCGTTCATCTCGGTTTCAACTTTCGTCATTATCTCTTGAACATGAATATTCTCTTCAACACGATATTTGTCAGTCACTCTCACATTAATTAGAGATTGTGGATACTTTTTCATTTGAGAAGCTAACTCGCTTAGAGTTTTACCACTCATTTTAATAACAGAGGCCAATTGAACACCCGTTAATAATCCATCACCAGTAGTATTGTAATCCATTAATACGATATGACCCGATTGTTCACCACCAAGATTATAATTTCCTCTTCTCATTTCCTCGACAACATAGCGATCTCCCACTTTAGTTTTGTTTGACTGAATACCTTCTTTTTCTAGAGCTTTGTAGAAACCAAGGTTACTCATAACTGTCGAAACTATCATATTTTCATTGAGTTCTTGGTTTTTATACATTTCTTGACCAATAATGAACATAATTTGATCTCCATCTACAATTTGCCCATTTTCATCTACCGCAATAATGCGATCTCCATCTCCATCAAAAGCTAAACCAAAGTCACTTCCAGTTTCTAACACCGTTTCAGCTAATTTTTCTGGATGAGTAGAGCCACATTGTTCATTAATATTATAACCATCTGGATTACATCCAATTGTCTCAGTATCCGCTTCTAAATCGCCAAACAAGAATGGGGCTAAAGAAGAAGTTGACCCGTTTGCACCATCTAATACTATTTTAAGACCCTCAAAATTTACATCGACTGTGGATTTAAGATAACTTAGATACTTTTGTGCACCTTCAAAATAATCTGAATAATGTACAATATCCTCTCCTACAGGACATGGTAAATCAGGATTGGTTTGATCTAATAATTGCTCAATTTCATTTTCTTGATCATCTGACAATTTAAAGCCATCTGAACCAAAAAATTTAATTCCATTATCAGCAACCGGATTATGTGACGCAGAAATCATAACACCTAATGCTGCTTCCATTTCTTTAGTCAAATAAGCCACACCTGGTGTTGAGATAACACCTAAACGCATCACTTCTGCGCCAATTGAAATTAAACCAGCGATTAATGCAGATTCTAGCATTTCTCCTGATACTCTTGTATCTCTTCCTACTAAAACTCGAGGATGCTTTTCACCTTTGTTATGTGCGAGTACATATCCTCCGTATCTACCTAGTTTAAAAGCCAATTCAGGTGTGAGTTCTTGGTTAGCGACACCACGAACACCATCAGTACCAAAATATTTTCCCATTTTTAAACGCTCCTTTTGTATCTATCAATTTTTAACATTTATATACGCTTTTGTTTCCTTTGGATTCACTTTAGTCACATCTTTAGGTAAGTTAAATGATACTGTTTTTTCTGTAGATTCTGAAATGCCATCAATATCTACTTCAGCAGTAATTTCATTAATATTTTGTAATTCATCTCTATTACCAAAGATTTCTACTTCTTTATCTTCTAGTTTAACACTATCTAATTCTTTATTTTCATTAAGCTTACCCGTTGTTTTTGTACGTACCTTAACCATTTTACTGAATGGTTCAACTGTTACTTTTAAATTAACCTCATTTGGATTAATTGATACATTTAATTTATTTAATTGTTTATCAAATGCACTAACATCTGCAACATCATTGGTATCTTTGTTCACTTTACTAGAATTTTTAAAGGTTGCTTTTAAATAAGCTATATTTTTTAACTGTTGCTCTCCACCAGTCACTTTTACAGTTTCTGGTGAAATACTTTGTTTACTTATTTTATATTTTGGGTCTAAACTATTACTACTAATGTCTGGTTGAACATGCATAACTCGTGTTATTTTATTTTCAAGGTTAATGTGTGCTACTTCAGGTTTAATTTGATAGTTGATACCACTATCTATGCCTTTAACTTGATATTTTTTTTGATATTTCCCTGCTTTTTTTCCAGAAAGATCAACGACTACTTTCAAATCTTCAGGGTTTTCAATTTTGATTAATTTTGATTGTGGTCCTGTTAAATTAACATCGACGTTTTCAGGAATTTTAGTTACATGTAGGTCTTTATTATTATAAATAACATCAACGGGTACATCTTGAATGGTTTTGGATGATTTTTGTGATAAATCATCTGTATTAAATATATTTCCGAATACATTATTTACTGATAAAAAGAAAAATACTGCTAATATGAGAGCGACAAATCTTAATCCCCATTTACTTTCAAGCATTTATGAATTCACACCTTTCTTTTGAAAGTGTGCACCAAACCAATGTTCAGCAAGCAATTCTTCAAAAACATCTTTTGAAATATCTCTTCTTAATTTTCCATCAAAAGTGACTGATATATCACCAGTTTCTTCAGATACAACAACAGTAAAAGCATCAGAAACTTCTGAAATTCCAACTGCCGCTCTATGTCTAGTTCCTAAACTTTTTGATATTTTAACACTATCTGATAATGGTAAATAACTTGCAGCAACGGCAATCTTACTTCCTTGAATTATCATTGCACCATCGTGTAATGGTGTATTAGGGATAAATACATTAGTTAGTAACTCTTGAGATATATCAGAATTCATCGGTATTCCAGTTTCTATATAGTCCTGCAAACCTGTCTCTTTTTCAAAAACAATAAGCGCACCAATGCGACGCTTAGCCATATATTGAACAGCTTTAGATACAGATTGAATCAACTTTTCTTCATCGCGACTATAAGTATTCGTATATCGTTTTAAAAAATTTCCTCTACCTAATTGTTCCAAGGCTCTTCTTATTTCAGGTTGAAATATCACAATGAGAGCTAAAACACCCCATTGAATTACAATATCAAACAATTTAGATGTTGCTGTTAAGTTAAGAATTTTACTGATTTGCTGGCCGATAACAATGACAACTATCCCTTTTAATAATTGAATTGCTTTAGTACCTTTAAAAACTGTAATGAGAAGATACAACACATACCAAACAATCAGTAAATCCAGTAGACTAGTAATAATTTTTATAGTACTCAGATTTTGAAAAAAATTGGAAAAATCCATAACATCTCCTCCGGGTAATACTTTTCCATATTGATTATTATACCAATCATTATTAACACTGTCATACGACAAAATAACATTTTATAAAAATTCTTAAATAAGAAATAAAAGTAAAAAATTCTAACAAATAAAAAAAGACACCTTCAATTGAAGATGTCTAGAAAGTGAGCCATAGAGGATTCGAACCTCTGACCCTCTGATTAAAAGTCAGATGCTCTACCAACTGAGCTAATGGCTCTAATGGCTGGGCTAGCTGGATTCGAACCAGCGCGTGACGGAGTCAAAGTCCGTTGCCTTACCGCTTGG